>CAZQPF010000041.1:0-25749 GCA_964595165.1 uncultured Desulfohalobiaceae bacterium | reverse complement strand
ATGCCGGCGGTGATGAAGGCGATGGCCCAGGCTGCGGAGTAGACGAAGCGTACGCTCACCCCCAGGGAGAGGGCTGCGGCCTCGTCATCCGCCGTGGCCTGCATGGACAGCCCCCAGCGGGTGTACTTGAAGAAGGCCATCAGGGCGATGAGCAGGGCCATGGCCACGAGAAAGGACCACAGAAAGACCGGGGTGATGCGCAGGAACCCGATATGGATCGGCTGGGCGGAAAAGACCGCCGGCTCGAAGACCCGGGTGTCCGTGCCCCAGAAGAAGCCGATGGCCCCCTGGAAGAAGAAGGCCAGCCCCACGGTGACCATGATCACGGATAAAAGAGGCTGCCCGATGAGCTTGTCCAGAAAGACGCGCTCGGTGAGAATGCCCAGAATGACCCCGGCGATGATGGTCAGCAGCACAGCCAGGACAAAGGGCACTCCGGCCTGGTACAGGGACCAGCTCAGGTAGGCCCCGATGAGGGTCATCTCCCCCATGGCCAGGTTGAGCACGCTGGAGCACTTGTAGATGATGACCCAGCCCAGGGCGACCAGGGCATAGATCCCGCCGATGAGGATCCCGGTGGTCAAGGCGGAAAGCAGCGTTTCCATAGTCTTGCTCCCTTGATGGTGCCTGCTTCAGAGGCCCAGGCATCAGGCCGGGCCGGGGTTTTCTGTCGCAAAACAACTAAAGCATAGAAGACTTTGGTCCACGAATTTGCACGAATGAGCACGAATGAAGAAGAGAATATGTTCTCTGCTCATCGCAGAGAACATGAGTTCATTGCCTTCGGCAAAAAGTATTTATTTCAAGGTCTTAGCCTTGGCTCATCATTGCTCTTCTTGGGCGAGAAGCACAAGGATAATTTGTAAAGATTAATGTAGATTCGTGGATGAAAAATCTCCTCCCTGGTTCAGCTCAACCTGAGAGCTCGATCTTCTGGATGCGCAGATCGGTTTTGATGTGCTGCTCCCGGCCGTCCTCATAGGTGATGGTGATGTCCAGATGAACCGAGTCCTCATCCGAGTAGAGCGCATCCACGATGTCCTTGTACCGCTGACCCACCACCGGGCGCTTCAGCTTGTTGGTCCGGGTGAGCTCCTCGTCGTCGGCATCAAAGACCTTGAACAGGTTGACGAACTTGTGGATCCTGGCCGGCTCGGGCAAAAAGCGGTTCACATGCTCCACCTGCTTCTGGATGAGGTCGTAGACCTCAGGCTTCTGCGACAGCTCCCGGTAGCTGGTGTAGTTGATCTTCTGATCGTCGGCCCACTTGCCCACCACGGAGTAGTCGATGCAGATTACGGCGCTGATATAGTCCCGCTGGTGCCCGATGACCCAGGCCTCCTGGATGTAGGGGCTGAACTTGAGCCTGGTCTCCAGGTACTGCGGCGCGAAGGGCCTGCCGTCGCGCAGGGTGATGACGTCCTTGGAGCGGTCGAAGACCACCAGATGGTTGTCCTCGTCGAGGAAGCCCTTGTCCCCGGTCAGCAGCCAGCCGTCCTGCAGGTTCTTCTGCGTGGCCTCCGGGTTCTTGTAGTAGCCCAGAAAGACGGAGGGGCTTTTGCACATGATCTCCCCGTCCTCGGAGATGTCGACCTCGGTTTCCGGAATGGGGCTGCCCACGGTGTCGAACTTGATGTCGCCGTCGCGGTGGACAAAGGCGATTCCTGCGATCTCGGTCTGGCCGTAGATCTGCTTCAGATTGACCCCCAGGGCGTGAAAGAAGCGGAAGTGGTCCGGGCCCAGGGCAGCGCCCCCGGTGTAGGCCCTCCGGATGCGGGTCATGCCCAGGTGGTCCTTGAGCTTCTTCTGCAGCAGCAGGTGGGCCAGGAGGTTGGCCAGCTTCAGGTGCCAGGGCACCTCCTTCTTGGCCAGCTTGAGATCGGCCACTTTGTATCCGATGGCCGTGCCCAGCTCGTAGATCCTTTTCTTGAGCCAGGAGGCATCCATGTACTTGACCTGCACCCTGCGGGTCATCCCCTCCCAGAGCCTGGGCGGGGCAAACATGACGTGCGGCCCGATCTCCCGGATGTTCTCCAGGGCCGTCTCCTGTTCTTCCGGGAAGTTGATGGCGTAGCCCACCTGCAGGCCGCAGGAGACGGACATCATCTGCTCCCCGATCCAGGCGAAGGGAAGGTAGGATACGAAGTCGTCCGAGGGCTGGCAGGGATCGGTGGACATGAGATTCCGGCCCATGGTGAGCATGTTCCAGTGGCTGAGCAGCACCCCTTTGGGAGGTCCGGTGGTGCCCGAGGTGTAGAACAAAAGACAGACCTCCTCGCCGCTTCCTTCGCGGATCATCCTCTCGAACCTTTCGGGATCCTGCTTCTCCAGCTCCCGGCCGTGCTCCTGCAGCTGTCTGACACTCAGCAGAAAGTCCTGGGTGTAGTCCCGCATGCCCTTGGGATCATCCCAGATTATCTTCTCCAGCTTGGGGCACTCCTCGACGATCCCCAGCGCCTTGTCCACCTCCTCCTGGGTTTCGCCGACAAAGAAGCGGGCGTCGGAGTGGTCGATGATGTACTTTACCTCCTCGTGCATGGATTCCTGGAAGAGCCAGACGCAGATCCCTCCGGCGCACATGGCCGCCATTTCGGTCCACAGCCCTTCAGGGCGGTTAGCCCCCATGAGGGCCACCTTGTCGCCGCGCTTGAGCCCCAGGCTTACCAGGCCGAGGCAGATATGCTTCACGTTGTCCAGGTAGTCCTGCCAGGTAAAAGGCCGCCAGATGCCGAACTCCTTCTCCCGCATGGCCACCTTGGAGCTGCCGAACTCCTGGCAGCGCTGCAGAAAAAGCTTGGGGATGGTGAGCTCCCTGGTGATGGGCTCGGCTTGCTTGGGCGCGATGGCAGCATTACCTGCGGGTGGCATAGACATCCTCCTCTCCCAGGTAGGCCTTGATCACTTCCGGATCGCTCTGTATTTCCTGCGGGCTTCCTTCTGCGATCTTATAGCCGAAGTTCAGCACCGAGATCCGGTCCGAGATGTCCATGACCACTCCCATGTCATGCTCCACAAGGATGCAGGTCACCTTCCAGCGCTCCTCCCGGTTGATGTCCAGGATGAAGCGGGCCATATCCTCGACCTCCTCCAGATTCAGCCCGGCCAGGGGCTCGTCCAGCAGAATGAGCTCCGGGTTCAAGGCCAGGGCCCGGCCGAGCTCCACCCTTTTCTGCAGCCCGTAGGGAAGCATGCCCACGGTCTTGTCCCGGATATGCTGAATCTCCAGCAGATCGATGATCTCGCGCTCGATGACCTCCCTGGCCCGGATCTCCTCCCGCTTGGCCTTGCCCAGGTAAAGAGCGCTGCTGAAGATGCCGGACTTCAAATAGATGTGGTATCCCAGCCGGATGTTGTCCAAGACGGTCATCCCGCTGAAGAGCTCGATCTTCTGAAAGGTCCTGGACAGGCCGAGCTTGGCCCGGCGATGCGGCCGGAGATGGTTGATGCGCTGGCCCTTGAAGGAGATGTCGCCTTTCTGCGGCGAGTAGAGCCCGCTGATGCAGTTCATCATCACCGTTTTTCCGGCCCCGTTGGGACCGATGATGGAGGAGATCTCTCCGGATTGAACCTCCAGGTTGATGTCCACCAGGGCGGAGACCCTGCCGAAGGCCATATGGATGTTCTCCAGCTTAAGCAGCGGCTCCGCAGGCTGAACACTCCCTGTCTGCATAGCAGGGCTCCTTTGAGTTGTCTGAACGGCGTTTACGAGCTGGAATAATGTTTACCCGGCAAAAAAAGTGCCTATCCAGGAGGAAGTCTCCTGGGTCATCCGACTGACCGGTGGATAAGGAGCGAAGCGAAACTTAGAAAACCGAGAGCCGGAACCCTTGAGCGCAGGTAAAAAATTGGGACCGGTTCGAAATTTTGTTGGGAGGTCCCTGGGTTCAAAGAAAAAAGATAGAGGACCAGTATAATTATTGTATATCCGGATGCCGGAAAGATGTCAACAAATGAATGGAGTTAGGGGGCAAGTTTCAGGAAGAGGGGCTTCCCCGGAGAGCTCAGGAATCGTTGTTCCTGCCGTGGGGGTCCTGCGGCGGTGTGGGGTCGCGGTCCAGATTGAATATCCGGCGCAGGAGGGAGATGGAGTGCCGGGCGGATTCGTCCTGCTTGGATTTGCGTTTCAAGAACCCGATGGGATGGTGGAGGAGCTTTTTGCTCACGGACCGGGCCAGGGTTTCCATGGCCCGGCGGACCTCCGGGGTCAGATCTTCCGGATTGACCTGCTTCAATGTCTTGCGCAGCTCCTTGTCTGCGAGCTCCTCTGCCTGCTGCATGAGATCCTTGATGGTCGGAGCCAGGTCCAGGGACTTGAGCCAGGACTCAAAGGCGGCCACCTCCTGCTCCACGATCTCCTGGGCCAGCTCGGCCTCTTCCTTGCGCCGGTTGAGGTTCTCCTCCACCACGCCCTGGAGATCGTCGATGTCGTAGAGGTAGACGTTGTCCAGCCGGTTGAGGTCGGGGTCGATATCCCGGGGCACGGCGATGTCGATGAAAAACATGGGGCTGAACTTTCTCGCCTTGAGCACCGGCTGCATATCCCCGGCCTGGATGATGGTCCGGCTGGATCCGGTGGAGCTGATGACGATATCCACCCGGCTCAGGGTGTCGAAGAGCTCGGCAAAGGGAACCGGGGCGGCCTGGAAGCGGGCTGCCATCTCCTTGGCCCGGGCGAAGGTGCGGTTGGTTACCAGCAGCTCCTTGACTCCGGCCTCCAGAAGATGGGACGCGGCCAGCTCCGCCATCTCGCCGGCTCCGATGAGCAGGGCCCTGCGGTGGGCCAGATCGGCGAAGATGTCCTTGGCCAGCTCCACCGCTGCGTAGCTGATGGAAACGGCGCTCTGGGCGATGCGGGTTTCGGTGCGGATGCGCTTGGCTACGGAGAAGGCCTTGTGCAGGAGCCGGTTGACCACGACTCCGGCGGTCTTCTCCTCCAGGGCCTTCTTGTAGGCCTCCTTTATCTGGCCCAGGATCTGGGGCTCGCCGATGACCATGGAGTCCAGGCTGGAGGTGACTTTGAACAGATGTTCCACCGCCTTGAGATCCTGGTACACATAGACGTGCCGAGCCAGCTCTTCCGGGTCCTGGGCGCAGTGCTCCGACCAGGAGTTGATGATCCTTCGGGCTGTTTCGGTTTCCGGGCTTCCCACGCTCATGATCTCCACCCGATTGCAGGTGGAGAAGATGAGAACCTCCCGGATCGGGGACTCGCTGTGCAGGAGGCCCAAATCGCGGTTGCCGGCTTGGTCCAGGGCGTATTTTTCGCGGATCTCAACCGGTGCGGTGCGGTGGTTGAGTCCAACCAGACAAATTTTCTGTTCCATGAATTATCAGGGCTGAAAGCTGTGGTGCGTTGGGATATAGAGGTTGATAATGATCAAGGATACGAGGCTGAGCACAAAGAGCCAGGTGGCCAGATGGGCCGGCTTTCTTCCCTTCCAGCCCACGGCTATGCGCTGGTGGAAGAGATAGGCGAAGATGAACCAGATGACCAGGCTGAAGATCTCCTTGGGATCCCAGGAAAAGACGGTATCCCAGGTGAAGCCGGCCCACAGGAACCCGGCCAGAACGCCGATGGTGAACAAGGGAAAGCCCAGGATGACCGCCCAGTGGTTTACCCTGTCGAATGCGGTCAAGGCCGGAATGTCGCGTCGGAAACGGCCGGGCTTGGCCTTGCTCTTGATCTGCCGATCCACATAGAGGTAGATCAGGCCGGCCCCGAAGGCCATGGCCAGCAGGGAGATGCTCAGGAAGAGGGCGGCGATGTGCAGCCCGAACCACAGGGCGCTCAGCTGGGAGGGTATGGGCAGAGGATTGGTCTGCACCACCATGGAGGAGGAGAAGAGCACCAGTGCCAGCGGGGCCGCGGTCAGGGCCAGGAACTGCAGCTTCAGCCGCCACCAGAGCAGAAAGTAGATCAGCAGGAAGCTCCAGGCCAGGAGGCTGAAGTAGAACTGGCCCTGGGTTATGGCGAAGTGCGGGCTGTGGATGATTTTGAGCACCAGATCCAGGCTGTGCAGGCCGAACCCGGCCAGGGTGATGCAGGCCGAGATCCGCTTCAGGGAGGCGTTGTTGCCCAAAGCGCCGCCCAGGAAGAAAAGGGCGCCCAGGAAGTAAAAAAGGCCGATACTCAGATCAAAGAGATGGGTCCAGTTCATTGAGCAATGGTCCTATAGAGGGGTGAATGGCCTGGGGAAGCCGCTCCTGGAGGAGCGCTCGAAGCCTGCTTCCGTCCTTGCGGCGCAGGGCCTCCAGGATATCGTCGCCAGCCAGGCCGGTGAAGATTTCCTTGTTCTGCTGCAATCCGAGCTCGAGACCGAGCACCAGGGGACGCAGCCTTCCGAGCAGGCGGACCCAGGAGGCATACTCCGGACCGAAGGAGCGGCTCAGCTCCTGTTTGACCTTGCGGGCCAGGGCCGGGCTCGCCCCGCCGGTGGAAATGGCCAGCTGGAGCTCCCCTTGGCTGAAAAGGGCCGGGACGATGAAGCTGCACAGGTCCGGCTGGTCCACTATGTTGCACAGAATGTTCCTCTCCCGGCAGAGCCGGCTGATCTCCTGGTTCAGGTCCGAATCTTCCGTGCTGGCAATGACCAGAAACCGTCCTTCCACATCCGCCGCTCGGAAGCGGCGACGCTCGATGCGCACCGCATCCTGACCGGACAGCTCCCGGGCAATGGACTCCTCCAGGTGGGGGTCGACTATGAGCAGCTCGCTCGGGGCGCAGTGCAGGATACGTTCGATCTTGCGCCGGCCGACATCACCGGCGCCGACCACCAGGCAGGAGGTGCCTGTCAGGCTCAGAAAGGCTGGAAAGTAGGGCATGCCCTGATTTGTATCAAACAAGGGTTCGCCTGTAAAATGGAAGCGCGGCCTTGGGCCTCGCTTGCATATGGGAAAAGCAGCGGGAAGGTTGAAGGCAAGCCGAGAGTAGGGTAAGGTTAATCTCTACCTCCATGAAGGGTAACCTGGAAACGGCAGAGCTCCGGGGAAGGCGAGATTGGAGGGGAGCAGCTTTTTTTCTTGGATTGGTGCGGGTTGAGACCAGGCCCTTAAAGGGAGCCGAAGGGATAAATGAGCGAAAACGTTGCCTTCCACAAGCTGAGCGTCATTGTCACCACCCAGAATGACGTTCACTACAAGCAGGATTTGGGCAGCCTCAAGGAGATCAATCTGAATGTAGCCCACCGCTTTTCCTCGGGCAATGCCGCTCTGGACTACATCCGTTTCAACCCCACCCATCTCATTGTCACCGATATCGAGCTCCGGGACATGAACGTTCACGACTTCATCAAGAATGTGAACAGGCAGAATCGAGTCCGGCCGGTGCCGGTAGTGGTGCTGTCCGAAACCAGCAGCAAGGATTTCGTTCTGGATACCATCTCCGCCGGATGCTCCGGGTTCGTGGTTCGCCCCTATAGCACCGAAACCCTCAAGAGCCATCTCCTGGAGGTGGTCAAGCTGGATCAGCTCGTGGAGATCGACGAGTCGGTCTACGAGATGGCCAAGGAAAAGATCGGTCAGGGAGAGTACGACGGGGCCATTGCGGATCTGCAGGAGATCGTGGGAAGCGAGGAGAACCAGGCCGACACCTATTTCCAGCAGGGCATGCAGTATCTCTGGGAAAAGAAGTACGGCAAGGCGATCGTGGCCTTCAAGAAGGCTCTGCAGACCAACAGCCTGTACATCAAGGCCTATACCGGACTGGCCGAGGCCTATAAAGGCAAGGGCGACTACGAGAGCTACAAGCATTACCTGCAGCTGGCGGCGGATGAGTACGCCAGGCTGGACAAGTTCGAAGAGGTCCGTTCTCTGTTCACCGAGATTCTGAAGTGCGATCCCAATGCTCCCAACCCCTACAATACTCTGGGCATCAACCTCCGCAAGCAGGGGAAGTTCGAGCAGGCCAAGCAGGCCTACAAGCAGGCCCTTGATCTGGCCCCGGACGACGAGAATGTGCACTACAACATGGCCAAATCCCACTACTTCGCCTCGGACTACGAGGCAGCCATCCGCTATCTGAGCAATGCCTTGCGCATTAATGAGGGCTTTGACGAGGCGGCGAAGCTCTACGAAAAGCTCACCGGGGAGCAGTGGACCAGCAGCGATGCGGCTGGGGATGCCTCAGAGAAAGGGAGCCATTGATGAGCCGCGGCTCAGGAGAAAAACCCGGTTTTCAGGCCTGCCCGTTCTGCGACAAGATGGTCGAGCTGGAACGGGAGCGGCATACGCTCTACGATTGCCGGAACTTTCTGCTCAAGCAGTTCTATCAGGAGCAAACGACTGCCAAGCGGCGCAGGCTGGAGCAGAAGATCGACGCGGTGAACGCGAAGCTGGGGACCAAGAGCAAGAATTTGGTGGATACTTGAGAGGCCGTACTATGGGCAATGAGTCAAGGACATTTCCAGTTCTGGATCGACCCGAGGTACTGCAGCTCGTCTTTCACCCCCGTCCGGAGTGGACGGCCATGCCCACTGTCGGCGAGGAGCTGCGCATTCCGGTAGAGGAGGGCCTCAGCCTGGGAGCCAGGCTGTACCTCCAGGAGGGGGCAATGGGGACCATTCTATTTTTCCACGGCAACGGCGAGATCGTGGCCGACTACGAGCAGATGGCCCAGGCCTACGGCCGGATGGGGATCAACTTCCTGCCTGTGGATTACCGCGGCTATGGCAGCTCCGACGGCCGGCCTTCCGCCTCGGCCCTTATCCGGGACTGCTCTGCAGTGTTCCGGTTCGTACAGGACCTGCGGTCCAAGCGGAACATCCCCGGGCCGCTCCTGGTTATGGGCCGCTCCCTGGGCAGCGCCTGCGCCCTGGAGATCGCCGATCTCTTCGGCTCAAGCATCGGCGGCCTCATCCTGGAGAGCGGGTTTGCCTATACCGGGCCGCTGCTTGAGCTTTTGGGGCTCAATCTGCAGCGGATGGGCTACAGCGAGGAGAGAGACGGGTTCGGCAATCTGGATAAGATTCGGCGCTTGGACAAGCCGACCCTTATCATCCATGCCGAGATGGACCACATCATTCCCTACCGGGAAGCGGAAATCATGTATGAGGCGAGTCCGGCGGCCTGGAAACGCCTGGTTCAGGTTCGCTTTGCCAACCACAACGATATCATGCTCCGGGGCCTCCGGGAGTACCTGCAGGCCATCGAGGAGCTGTGCAGAGCCGTTGCCGCAGCCGGTTGAGCCAGCCTCCATTGCAGGAAAAGAGGAAGCTTTATGCCGCAAGAGACAGCCACACCTACCCGGGTTCTCGTTTTCCAGCAGAAGGGAAGCGGTGAGAACAAGATCAAGGGCATTCGGGAGTTCGGGGGCCATGAGCTCTCTGTGGGCACCTATGATGTCCATGGGCAGCTGCCCAAGATCATCGACGATACAAGCCTCTATCTGCCGCAGTCCATCGAGGCGGATATCGTGCTCGACTATCTCAAGCACCCGGATCTTTCCGAAGACCTGGCCGCGCTCTGCGCCGACCGGAAGGTCCCGATAGTTGCTTCCGGCAAGCGTCCCAGCCGATACAGCGACCTGATGTTCAACCCACCGGTCTGCTGCGCCCTGCTCCGGCGTCCGGGCCTCGGGCCCTATGCCGAGCGCTTCGGCTTTCCGGTCTACCAGGTAGCGCTCAAGGATGGAAAGATCCAGGATCTCCAGGTGCTGCGCGGCGCACCCTGCGGTGCCACCTGGCGGGCGGTGCAGCGGGTGCGGGGCCTGCCTCCGGAGGAGGCTCAGATAGCCATCGGGCTGGAGACCCAGTTCTTCTGTACCGCCAATCCGGCCGGATGGGATCCCCTGGTCAGCAGCAGTCCGGTCCATCTGGCCGGCAGAATCCACGCCTGCGCCCTCAAGACGGCCCTCAAACGGGCGGCGGCCAGAACCTGAAGGAGGAGAGCCCATGCCGGTAAAGCAAAGCATTCCGATAACCCTCTTTTGTCTGCTTGTCCTCTGGGCCTTGCTGGCCAGTACGGCCCTGGCGCAGTTCGAGGCCGGGGTCCAGGCCCTGGAGGAGGACCACATAGAGGAGGCGGTGGAGGCCTTTGAACGGGCGGCTCTGGAGGAAAACGCCAAAGCCATGTTCAATCTGGGCCTCATGGCCGAGCGGGGCCTCGGCCGGCAGGAGCCGGATTACCTCGTCGCCTCCAGCTGGTACCAAGCGGCAGCGGAGCAGGGCGACCCCCGGGCCCAGTACAATCTCGGGCTCCTGTACATGGAGGGCAAGGGCTTCGCCCAGGACTACAAGACCGCGGCCACCTGGTTCCACAAGGCCGCGGAGGGCGGAAACGCCCGGGCCATGCACAATCTGGGCATCATGTACTACGAGGGTCTGGGACGGGTCAGGCTCAGCTACGATGCCTCCAGGCAGTGGTTCGACCGGGCCTCGCGCAGCGGGTTCGTCAAGGGTCGAAACGACCTGGACCACGTCGGCCTGACCCACACCCGGGCCGACTTCTATATGGAATGATGGTTGGCAAAAAGTTCACAGTATAGCACAGCTTGGAGCGAAAAGTCCTCTTTTCGCTCCAAGCTGTGCTAGCAGAACCCCTCCTCCTGGCTCCCCCTTTCCAGCTTAAGATACCTGACCAGAGCAATCCCCAGCAAAGTGAGGCTGCCGATGATTACGAAACCTGCGGCAAAGGCCTGCTGATCCCCGAACCAGCCTAGCAGGGTAGGAACTATGCCGGTGCCGAACACCGCCGCCGAGGGGATGATGAAGGATATGGCCACGTTGCGCAGCCGGGTGGGAAAGCAGCTGGAAATGACCGTGAATCCGGCCGGGAAGAAGAAGACCGCAAAAATGGCTTGAATCAGAACCGTGGCCTGCAGGGCTACGCCTTGCATTACGCCGAGGAGCACGGTCAAGGTGCCGGTAAGGCAAAGGGCGAACACGATGGAGGCTCTGGCGCCCAGGCGGTCGATGAACAATCCGGCCAGAAACACCAGCACCAGACAGGGTGCGCGGGACAGGGCCACGAGCTCATTGGCCCACTCCCGGCCCAGCCCGTGCTCGCTCACCAGATAGAGCGGGAGCATGCTGTAGGTGCCGAAGGTGGCCCCGATGGCCAGGCTGAACAGCACCAGCAGGATCCAGAACTGGGGCTTGCTGAGGACCTGCCGCAGCACGGAGATGTTGGGCGCTTCCCCGGGGAAGCGGCCGCCCCGGCCGAAGCTGGCGAAAAGGAGCCCCATCAGGAGGCCCCCGACTCCGAGGAGAGCGAACACGGTGCGCCAGGAGAGCCAGCCCTCCACTGCAGCGGCAATGGCCGGGCAGAGAATGAAGCTCAGGTTGGGGGCGATCTCGTGCATGGCCAAGCCCTTGCCCCAATGGTTCGGGGTGAGCACCGAGGTGATGGTGGAGATTCCGGAGGGAAGATAGAGGCCGACGCAGGTGCCCATCAGGAAGAAGCAGCTCTTGAGCCATACCAGGGTCTCCGCCCTGGAGGCGGCTATCAGCATAAGCCCCGTCCCCATGGCCGAGAGAATGATGGTTTTTCGATGCTCCAGCAGCTTGGCTACGAACCCCGAGGCCGGAAGCGAGATGGAGAACCCAAGGGACAGAAAGAGGAACAGCCCCCCGGCCTGGGTGTGGGAGACCTGAAACCCCTGCTCGATGTGCACCAGGAAGGGGGCCAGGATGAGCCGGGCGAGAAAGTTGAACAAAAAGACGCAGGTGACCAGAAACACCTGGACGAAGGCCTGCCGCAGGGGCAGCTGATGCTGGGTGAAATCGGAGCAGGTATCGTTCATATCCCCACCATGGTCTTCAGAAAGTGGCGGACCCGCTCCAGGCTCTCCGACCAGGTGGGATGGAGCCCGAAGTCCTCCAGGGCCCTATAGCTCATGGTCCGGAGCAGCTCCCTGTCCTGGTGCAGCCGGAGCAGCACCTCGGCCAGGAAGCCGTAATCCCCCGGAGGGATGAGCTCTCCGTTGCCGCCGGGAACGATGATCTCCCGAGCTGCGCCCTGGGTGCTCCCCAGGGCGGGAAGCCCGAAAGCCAGGCCCTCGAGATAGGCGATGCCGAAGCTCTCCTGGGAGAAGGGAAGAGCGAGGAGGTGGTGCTCCCGCAGCGACCGGCTCAGCTCGTTTCCCCGCAGCGCTCCGGCAAAGCGGACCTCTTCGGACAGCCCGGCTTGCACCAGGTGGCTCTTGATGCCTTGCACATACCCGGGCTCCAGGTCCTCGCGTCCCGCCACCGTGAGCCGGGCGGTGTCCGGCGGGAGAAGGGCCAGGGCTTGGATAAGCCGGTGCAGCCCCTTGCCGGGAAGGACGTTGGCCAGAAAAAGCAGGCGCAGGGGGCCGGAAGCGCGGCAGCGCTCCTCCACCTCCCGGGGCGTGGCCCGGCCGAGGCGATCGCCCCCGGGCGTGGCCACCAGGCAGGGCCGGTCAAGGCCCAGGCTGCCTTGGATAAAGTCCCGGCTGGTGCGGCTGTTGCAAACAAAGCCGTCCAGGGAGTGGAAGAAGCGTCTTTCCAGCCCGGTGCACAGGGCCTGGAATCCGGAGAGGTCGCATCTCGCCGAGAGCACCTGATGCACCAGCCCCACCACCGGTGCGGAGGAGAGCTTGCGAATCCTGCGGTTGATCCAGAAAAGCGAAGGGTGGCACAGCCCGTCCTGCAGCCAGACGTCCGCCTCGGCGGAGCGAAGGGTGCGCAGCAGGCCGGGGGAGAGGTTGTCCGCAAGGTTGCCCGGCAGGGACCGTTTTTGCAGGGATACCACCTCTACCGGGTGCCCCTTGCTCTCCAGGTGGCTGACAAGCTGTCTGTCATAGATGTACCCGCCGCTGAGGGCATCCAGGCTTCCGTATATCACGAGGCCGACGCGCATTGCTGCAAAGCTCGTACCGCTGGGGCAATCATGGCGAATAAACAAAAGATTTATTTGCAGTCAACCTTGGATCTCGACAGTCAAAACTTGTTTGAATAACATATTGCTTTGATTGCTGATATTGACGAACTCATTTGACTGTGAATGCTTTTGACTTATCTCTTTGCTTTCTTTGTCTTAACTCAGAAATTTCCTTCTTCGCTATGCGCCATGCGCTTTGCGCTATGCGCTATGCGAGTTTCACTGTGAACCGTGAAATGTGAACTCTCAAGATTGGATATACTATCCAAATACACTCCAGCTTCGTTTCCCGGCCCCTGCTCCGCTGCTTGATCGTGGCTTACAGGGCGACGCGATACCCGGCCCGGGCGAAGTCGTCCTCCCAGACGGTGGCGGTGAGAGAGCTCAGACACCCGGTATCTATCCGTGCCTGCAATCCGAGGCCCAGGACTCTGGCAAAGCGCTCGATGCTCGGATTGAGCCCTTCGAACTCGGGCAGCTCGTTCAGGGTTTTGTTCCGGAAGCGGCCAAGCAGCGCGCAAAGCTCTCGGTCCAGCTCGTCCAGGTCCACGAGGTAGCCGAAGCGATTCAGCTCGGCCCCTTCCAGGGTGATCTCCACCCGGTAATGGTGGGCGTGGAGCTCGTTTTCCTCCCCGAAGTCCGCGCCGAAGAGGAAGTGCAGCCCGATGAGGTCGCGTTGCAGGGTCAGGGTGTACATGAGTCCATAGCCTCCGTGCGGCTTTGTAGGGCCGGTCTCTCGTACTAGGCTTGATGCTGCAAAATGATCTGCAGGGTCTCCTCCGGCCTGGAATGAAGGAGCTCGAAGGCCTCAGGGGCCCGGCTCAAGGGGAAGACGTGCGAAATGAGCCGGGAGGGACGCAGCCTCTTCAGCCAGCTCAGGGCCAGGTCCAGGCGCCGGGGTTTGTCCCAGCGTCCGGCAAGCTTGGGGTCGATGGTGCTTACCTGGCTGCTGGCGATCCGGATGCGGCTGCGGTGGAAACGCCCTCCCAGATCGACATGCCCCTGCTTGGCCCCATACCAGGATCCGACTACTATGCGGCCGCAAAATCCAGTCCACTTGAGGGCCGTGTTCAGCCCCTGCAAGGAGCCGCTCAGCTCAAAGGCAAGATCGGCGCCTCCGGAGGTGAGGCGGCTCCCCAGGCCGGAGGCCAGCTCCGGATCCTCCGGATCCAGGCTGGCTGTGGCTCCAAGCCGCTCCGAGGTCCGGCGGCGCAAGGAAAATCGGTCCAGGGTGCATAGCGCTTGCGGGGTCATGCCGGCCAACAGCCCAGCCGTGAGCAGGCCGATGACCCCCTGGCCTACGATGAGGATGCGTTCCCCCAGCAGCGGCGACCCATCCTGGACGAGGCTCACGGCCGTCTCCATGGAGGGCAGCAGAGCGGCTTCCTTGGAGGAGAGGTCCTCCGGGAGCAGCACCAGCTCCGAGGTCCTGGCGGTGAAGGCCGAGATGTGCGGCTGGAAGCCAAAGACCCGTTTCCCGATCCATTGCCGGCTCACCCCCGGGCCCACGTCCTCCACGCGGCCGACGCAGGCATAGCCGTAGCGAAGGGGGTAGTCGAAGGCGCCCCGCAAGGAGGGGATGGAGCTGTCCAGCTCCATGTCGCCGGGAAAAAGCCCGGAGTAGACCAGGCCCTCGGTTCCGCTGCTGATGGCGCTGAGCTCCGTCCGGATGAGCGCCTCCTCTTCGGCCGGAGCGGGCGTCTCCTCCTCCTGGAGCCGCAAGACAAAAGGCTGGCTGAAGACGAGAACGCTTCGCTTCATGGCTCCTCCCAGCAGGGCCTGGCCCAGAGGACCATGTCCCGTCCGAAGGGCTGGAAGCAGGTGTCTCTGAGCCGGACTTCCGAGCCGTTGTAGGGCCCGAGTACAGGCGTGCCGTTGATCAGTCTGGGGGAGATGGTCATTACCAGCAGGTCGGCCAGTCCTGCGGCCAGGAAGTTGGAGATAACCCTGGCTCCGCCCTCCACCATGAGGCTGTTGATTCCGAGCCGGCCGATGCGCTGCAAAAAGACTTGCAGATCGATGAGCCCGTCCCTGCCGGTGGAGCAGGGCAGGATGGCCGCTCCGCTGGTCTCCAGGGGGCACTCCTTCTCCACAGCCAGGGATTCGGAGCAGACCACGCTGGGGACGGTATCCCGGCGCCGGATGAGCTGCGCCTGAGCCGGGGTCCTCCGGTGGGTGTCCAGGATGAAGGGTCGCGGCTGCTCTCCGGAAACCAGCCGCACCGTGAGACGGGGATCGTCGCTGAGAACGGTCCCGATGCCCACCAGGATGCCCTGGTGAAGGGCTCTGAGCTCATGGGTCAGACGAGAGGACTCCGGACCGCTCAGCGCAATGGGCTCCTTGCTTTTGGAGGAGATGCTCCCGTCCAGGCTCTGGGCGAAGGTCAGGGTGATGAACGGCCGGCCGGTGCGCTCCCGGAAGCCGCAGGCATCCCGAAACGCAGTGCGAAGCTCCTCCAGGCTTCGGATGGACGGCAAGGCGTCTGTCCTGTTTTGCTGCTGTCCCATGGCTGGATCACCCATTTATGACGACGCACCTGCAAAAAGTCATGTGTGACAGATTCAAGCGCAAGCAATTTGTCGTAACTTTCTGATTTTACTGATCACTGGCCTCTGACCACTGCGACTGCAAGGTGGTTTTTTTTGCAGTCGCATCATTTATGAGGGAGCGGTAGAGGTCAAGAGTTTGCCGGGCGATGGAGCTCCAGCTGAAGCTTTCCCTCACCCGCTGCAGGGCGGTTTCGGCCATGCGGACCCGCAAGCCGGGATCGGCCAGCAGCCGGTTGACTGCAGAGGCCAGATCGCGGCAGAAGCGGTCGGGATCGGCCGGCTCGGCATTGTCCCGGGATACGGGATCCAGGGGAACGAGGACTCCGGTCTCCTCGGGCTGGACAATCTCGGGAATGCCCCCCACCGCCGAAGCCACCACCGGGGTGCCGCAGGCCATGGCCTCCAGGTTGATGATCCCGAAGGGCTCGTAGATCGAGGGGCAGACGAAGATCTCGGCCTGGGAGTAGAGCGCTATGAGCTTTGCCTTGGGGACCGGATCGGCTATCCAGACCACCCGGTGCTGCCCCAGGCTGCGGGCCCTTTGGACTCCCTGCTCCATTTCCCGGCGCAGCTCCTCGGTATCCGGGCTGGCGGCGCAGAGAGCCACCTGGGTGCCCGGCTGGAGATGCTCGATGGCCCGCACCAGATGGACGATCCCTTTCTGCCGGGTGATCCGGCCCACAAACAGGATATAGGGCCGATCCGGGTCTATGCCGTACTCCTGAAGCACGGAAGGGTTCAGGGTCGGCTGGTACTCCTGGATATCGATGCCGTTGTGGATAACCGAGACCTTGTCCCGCTCCACCCCGTAAAGATGGGCCACGTCCTCCTTCATGGAGCGGGATACGGCGATGATCGCATCCGAGGTTCGGTAGGCGGTCCGCTCCAGCCAGGTGCTCACCCGGTATCCCGAGCCCAGCTGCTCTGCCTTCCAGGGCCGGTGCGGCTCCAGGGAGTGGGTGGTGAGCACCAGCGGCACCTGCAGGAGCTCGCGCAGGATGCAGCCGGCGAAATGGGTGTACCAGGTGTGGGCGTGCACCAGGTCTACTTCCGGAAGCCTGCCGGCCATGAGGAGATTGTTGGCCAAAGCGGAGAGCACCTTGCCGTGCCTGGGATCGGCTGCCGGTATACTGCAGGGGCTGGAGACGCCCTCCACCTTCAGGCTTTCCGCGTCGATCTTCTGATCGCCGAAGCTGAGCACCTGGACGCGGTTTTCGCCGTTATCGATACGGCTCAGCTCCCGGGTGAGGTATTCCACATGCACCCCGGCACCGCCGTAGGAGTAGGGGGGATATTCGTTGGTCAGAACAGCGATTGGCATAGGGCTTAAACTTTCCATGACGTGTCTGGACAGAAGTCAGCGCAGCCTCTGGCTGCGCTGACTCATTGGTAACTGAAGTTTTACTCTTCACTCTTGCTGTGAGCTGTCAGCTGTGAGCTATCAGCTTCTTCTCGCTTCTTCATTCTGCGCTCTGCGCTCCAACCGTGAACCGTGAACTCTCAAGCTCAAGGAGATCATGTTTCATAAAGGGATAGGTACTCTTGGGCTGCCGCGGACCAGGTGAACCGGAGCCAGTAGCCTCTGCTCTGCAGCTCGCAGAAGGCCTGCGGCCCGTGGAAATACATCTCTACCGCCTCCCGGACCGCAGCGATAAGGTTCTCCAGCAGGGCCTCCCTGGAGGAGCCGTCAAACCCGAATCCGGTTCCGTCGGGCAGGTCATGGGGCCTTACCGTATCCGCCAGCCCCCCGGTCCACCTGACCAACGGAGGTGTGGCCAGGCTCATGGATCGCATCTGGGTCAGCCCGCAGGGCTCGAACAGGCTGGGCATGAGAAAGAGGTCGCAGCCGAGGCTGATGGCCTCGGCGAGATCCGGGTCAAAGGCCAGCTGCAGGGAAAAGTTTGTGCGATCGCTCAGAGCGAGGAGAAACCGTTCGTACTCCAAAAGCCCCGAGGCCAGCACCGAGAGGTTCACCCCGGGGATATCCAGGATGTGTTCCAGCACGCTCTTGCCGCGGAGCGGCTCCAGAAGGAGCCGGAGCTTCTGCTCCACGGCCCGGCCCACGAAGCCCAGCAGCATATGCTCCGGATGGGGAAATCCGCGGCTCAGATCGGCCTTTACCGCCGCCTTGCGGTGCAGGATCCCCTGCAACCCTTCCCGGGTCGGCTCCTCCCTGTAGCGGCAGCCGTTGAGTATCCCGGTGAGGCGGCCCTCGCTGAACAGCCTGGCCATAGTCTCCTCCAGCCCCTGCCCTCCGAAGAAGAAGCGCTCCGGATCAGGGGGAAGGGTGATCTCCCGGCAGTAGGTGGGGCTCACCGTGTTCGCCCGGTGAGCGGTTTCCAGGCCGAGCCTGAGGGGGTTGATGCTGGACCACTCCGGCCGCGGGTCGCGAAGCAGAGGAGCGAGGTGCTCGTCTCCGAGCATGGTTTCCAGGTCCCAGCCCGGAATCGCGTCCTGCCCGATGCTGCCCTGATAGGCGGCGTTGTGCAGGGTAAAGATCCTCTTTTGGGGCAGCCCCTGCCGGGCCATCCAGCCCATAAGCGGGCCCAGGCCCCAGTCGTTGGCCTGGACTGCGTCCGGTTGGAGATCGCGGATCAGCGGAAGGCAGGCCTTGGAAAAAAAGGAGAAGCGGAGCGCATCGTCGTAGAAGGGGATCTCTCTGCTGTGCACATAGGGTGTGCCGTAGCCGTTCTCGAAGTAGGTCGGATTGCGCAGGAATCGAATGGCTACTCCGTCCAGCTCGGCGGAGAAGCTCTCCACCCGCTCCAGGCGGCCGTGGAAAGGGATGAGATAGGTCTCGCTCAGCTTGCACGCAGGAGGCTCACGTTTTATAGTCCCGTACAGCGGCGTAACCAGGGTGATCCGGAGTCCCTGCTCCTGCAGGGCCCAGGGAAGCTCGCCGGCCACGTCGCCGATGCCGCCCGACTGGGAAAAGGGCTTAATTTCCGGGCTGATATAGAATAGGTGCTCCATGGACAGCCAAAGATCATGGCATGATATTCATGGCTTCGCAATAGGAAAGCGGGCAGTTCGCCCCTGTGGCGGGGAGCAGGGTATGCGAGGCGCCGCCCGGTGCTGCTCGTGATCCGGTCGCGGCTCCAGCCCGCCGCTATCCAGGAGGGCGCCGGGAACCCTGCCGGGGCTAGTTCGGATGAGGCCCGGAAAGGCGGGACTATGAGCCAAGGCCTGCTGCCGGTCTTGCCGGAAGCGGCTCCGCCCTGGGGCGATATCTCGCAGTGGCGGGAGGCGAACGCTGCTTTGGCCGACCTTATCGAGCGGAAGGCTTCCCGTCTGGAGCGAGCCTACCGCGAGGCCGGATATATCGAGGGCCTTTTGCGGGACACGGCTCCCGTTATGGACCGGCTCGGGCACAGGACCTGCCGTAGCTGCGCCGAGCCCTGCTGCTTGCGGGTCAAGGCCTGGTTCGACTTTCGGGACCTCTTGTTCCTGCAGCTCAGCAAGGGGCCGGTGCCCATGGCTCAGATGCTGCCCAGCCTGGAGGCGGTCTGCCGCTATCTGACAGAGACGGGGTGCAGCCTGCCCCGTCTGGCCAGGCCCTGGATCTGTACCTGGTATCTCTGCCCCGGCCAGACCGAGCTGCTGCGCCGGGAGCTTCCCCCGGACAGCCTCCGCATAAGCCGGGCCTGGGAGGAGATCAAAGCGGCCCGCAAGAGAATGGAGCGCGCCTTTATTGAAACGGTCACGGCCTGAAGATTCATACGAGCAAAACCATCATTCAGGGAGGGAAGTGAGACTATGCAGAGCGCTCAACTGGAGGACATTTTCACCCGGGAGACATTGGACGAGCTTTTTCCCCGGGACAAAGCGGACGATTTTTTCGAGGCCCTGTTCGGAGATTCCGAGGAGGGAGCCTTTGATATCCAGCTTCACTTTGTCGGGGCCGGCGAGGACCGGCTGGACTTCGAGCTCCGCCTGCGGGAACGGCCGAACAAATGTCTGAGCTGCAGTCTGACCTACGGCCTGCCGGATGTCTTTACCAGGCACCCGGTGATAGATGTAAAAGGCCTGGTGGAGGGTATCGAGCGGCTCCTGCCCGGTAAGCGGTGCGTCAACTGGAAGCTGGGGCGGACCAAGGAGCTGAGCTCCAAGGAGCACGCCATCCCGCTGCGCATCGATATCCAGGATGCTTGAGAAGGCAGTTTGCAGCTAGAAGAAGCTTGGGAGCTCACAGCAAGAGTAAAGAGGAGAGCTGCGGGCTGGGAGGCTCAAGCCGGCAGACGGGCTCAGCTGCCGGAGTGGTTGCCGGAAAGGCGCTCCATGAGCGCGGAGTGGTATTCGATCTCCAGGCGCAGAACCCGGCGCAGGATCTGGTAGTACTCCGGGCTGCGCTTCTCGATGGGCAGATCAAAGCGGGCGATGAAGGCGTCGGCCAGGGATTCGGAGTCGCGGCCGAAGATATCGTGGGACAGCCGGTCGCGTAGCTGATAGATGCGATGCTGCAGGCGGTTGGCCTCTTTCTCCGGATCCTGCGGGGCCCTTGGATTAGAGCGCTGTCCTTCAGTGTGCAGTGAGCCGGCTGCATGCCGCAGTGTCGCTTCCTGCTCCTTCGGCTCGGAGTACCTGGTATCCTGCCGCAGCTTGTCCTTGAGATGCCGTTGCAGCAAGGCCTGAAGGTCGCGTTCGCTTACGTTCATGATGGAGAAACCCTTTTGCGGTGCTGTGAGGTTGCCCTGGAGGCAGCGAGTGCAGTCCAGTCTAGGTCATAACGGCAGGCTTGCCAAGCCCTGAATGCCTGCCGGCAGCGGTGAATGTTTACTGGTATGATACGCCGCATAAGACAGCGGAAAAATCCGAAGACACAGGAGACAGCAGGTGAGTCAAGCAGCGTGCAGCGTGGATTGGATATTGTTCGACTTTGGCGGCGTTCTGGCCGAGGAAGGCTTTGTGGCCGGACTGCGGGAGATAGCTCGGCAATGCGGCCTCGATTCGGAAAGCGTTTTTCGCAAGGGCCACGATCTGGTCTACAGAACGGGCTATCTTCTGGGCCAGGCCGAGGAAAAGGACTTTTGGGGGGCTATGCGGCGCGAAGCCGAGATTTGGGGCCAGGATCAGGAGCTGACTGCCATTGTCCTGGAGCGTTTCCGTCTGCGTCAGGCCATGCTGGATCTGGTGCGGGAGCTGCGGAGTAAAGGCGTTTGCACCGGTATCCTGAGCGACCAGGTGGATTGGCTGGATCGGCTAAACGACCGCTTGAGCTTCTTCCCTCTCTTCGACCGGGTGTTCAACAGCTACCATCTGGGCCTCAGCAAGCGAAGCCCCTCCATCTTCAGCTATGTCTGCCAGATGCTTCCGGCCAGCCCGGAGAAGGTGCTCTTTATCGACGACAGCCCGGATCATGTACAGCGGGCCAGGCAGCAGGGCCTCCAGGCCGTGGTCTTTACCGCACCGGAGGATCTCAGGCAAAGCCTGAACGCCTACTGCCCAGGGCTTTAGCCTGGTATGGGCAAGGTTCAGGACGAGTACTCCCGGGTCGCTCCGGTCTACGATCTGCTGCTTTATCCCTGGCTGGCTGGAATGCGGCGGGAAACGGCCAGCCTGCTCTCGGGCCGGGGTGTGCACAGCGTGGTCGACCTCTGCTGCGGAACCGGGGCTCAGTGCCGTATGCTCGCAGAGCAGGGTCTGACAGCCTGCGGCGTGGATGCCTCCCCGTCCATGCTGCGGCAGGCCAGCCGGAAAAAAGGCCCCTGCGAGGAGTACTACCTGGAGGACGCCGCAGCCACCCATTTTCCGGAGCGAGCTTTCGACGCTGCGATCATTTCCTTTGCCCTCCATGAAAAGCCCCGGCAGCAGCAAATAGACATCCTTAGAGAGGCCCGCCGCATCGTTCGTATCCCGGGCTTGCTGGCTCTGGTGGATTTTCGGCCGCATGCCGCCGAGTCCCTTCCCTTCGGCTGGCTGGTCCGGCTCGTGGAGCGGGGCATGGGCCCCGCGCACTACCGCCATTTCCAAGCCTTTCTCCAAGCCGGCGGGCTCCCGGCTTTGCTTTCCGAAAACGGCTTGGAGGCCTTCCAGGCCAAGGCCTTTTCCCGACCGCCGGCCGAGCTGCGCCTGGCAAGAAACGGATAAGCCGGCCCCGGGATCTGCCGCAAAGCAGAACGTATACGATACGGTACTAGAAGACGCCGGGAAAGAGAAGGTAGCAGAACAGCAGCCCCAGGATCCCCACAACCGCGCCGTAGAGCAGCAGCGGGATCACGTTGCGTTTGAGGATCACTCCCTCCAGCCCCACCAGCCCCACAGTGGCCGAGGCTGCCACGATATTGTGGATGCAGACCATATTGCCCATGGCTCCGCCCACCGTCTGGAGGGCTCCTATTATCTGGCTCAAAATGGCAAGTCCTGCTTTGCAAGCGCGAACAAAAGGGGCAAGGCTTATTCGGCGACAGGGCGGGCAGGACGGGTTCCCCCGTTTTCGGAAAGCTTCTGGAAGCTCAGGGTGAAGTAGACTGCGGTTCCCTCTCCGGGCTGGCTGGCCACGGCAAGGGAGCCGTGCATGAGCTCCACGAGCCGCTTGGTGATGCTAAGCCCCAGCCCGGTCCCCTGGGAGCGCTTTCGGAGCGGGTTCTCACCCTGGGTGAAGGATTCGAACATGGTATCGATCATAGCCTCCTCGATGCCGCTGCCGGTGTCGGAAACGGTGAACAGCAGGGTGGCCTGTCCCGGCCGGCAGCGGAGGAAATGCAGTCTTGCGGCTCCGCTGGACAGCTCCATCTGAAGGGGCTGGACTGCCAGCTCCACTGATCCGCCGGGGCTGAACTTGACGGCGTTGCCCACAAGGTTGAACAGTATCTGCCGCAGCCGGGCCGCATCTCCGAGGAGCAGCTGCGGCGTATCTTCATGCAGTCGGGATTCAAGGACGATCTCATTGCTGCGGGCTTGCCCCTCAAAGAGGGCCAGGACCTCCTGCACCGTCTCTCCCAGGTGGAAGGGCTGCTCCAGGAAGTCGATCTTATCGGCCTCGATCTTGGACAGGTCCAGGATGTCGTTGAGGATGCGCAGCAGCCCCTGGCTGGATTGCAGGGAGACCTCCACGTAATGGCGCTGCTCCTCATCCAGGGCCGTCATCTCCAGAAGCTGCAGCATTCCCAGGACGCCGTTCAAGGGGGTGCGGATCTCATGGCTCATATTGGCCAGAAAGTTGCTCTTGGCCTGGGAAGCCTCTTCAGCAGCTTCCTTGCTTTCCTGGAGGAGGTCTCTGGCCGTTTCATGCTCGTCGATCTCCCGCTCCAGCGCGGCGTTGAGCTCGGACAGCTCCCGGCGGCTCAATTCCAGATCCCTGGCGCCCTCCTGCTCTTTGAGAAGGCTCATTTGCAGACTGCGTATGAGCAACCCCAAAGCACTCACGGTGAGCACGGCAATGAGCAGAAAGGTGGCGATGAGCAGGATCCAGAGCACCGCATCGGTGGTGTCCACTCCCGGAAACCGATACCAGCCCGTGACGTCCAATAGGCCGTAGGTCCCGAGCGCCAGCACCCCGAGAGCGATATAGGCCAGTCCGATTATATACCCCAGCAGAATGCAGCCCAGGGATGCGGAGGCGAAAAACCAGATCCGGGCCGAGCTGAGCAGGCCCCCGGCCAGAAGCGAGTTGAGGCCTACGAGGAAAAACAGGAGAATGCAGGCCATGGCCCGCATACGGTAAGGTATGGACCTTACCGCGGCCAGAAGGGTGAACACCCCGAAGGCCAGGCTGTAGGCCACTCCGGCCAGGGGCCGCCCCTGCTTGAGCACCTGGATGAGGCTCGGTATGTAGGCCAGAGTCCCGAAGACGAGGACGCAGAGAATGCAGATATAGAGGATGCGGCCTTTCCAGATAATGGCCGGGTCCTGCTCCTCCTCTGCGGCAGGCAGCCGGGAGTCGATGAACCTGAGAAAGGCTTGCAGGAATCGCTCGCAGGGCAGGCGATAGGAAGCGATCATGGAGCGTCCAGCTGGTCAAAGGTCAAAGGAGCTTTGCTTCGCAGCCAAGAGCCGCTATGCCGCCTAACGTTCAGGCCGGGGGAAGGATACTGGGGGGCCTGAGCCTCGGCGGCTGCGAGGTGGTAAGCACACCCTATCCAGGACCCGACCCGGGGTCAATATCAGAGGCTAAAAACGCGGGACACTCCCGGCTGGGCCGCGCTTTCCGTTTTGGCCGACTGTATGACGGTCATGAACTCCCGGCTGGGAGGCCCGATACAGTGGAGCAAGGAGACGCTGCAGCAGGCGGCAGGATGGATTGAGGACCAGCCGAGGCCTCTGCGCTGCGCTGGAATATCCGTTACAATGCCGCAGCCGGGTCGGAGATCGTCCACCTCTACCTCATGCGCTATGCGCTCAAGCGCCTCCGGGAGATTCAGCCCCTTTCCGAGTGGAGCTTAGAGGCGATCGCCGGGGCAATGTACGCCATGTACGTCGGGGGGCCGAAAGCCTTCGATCCCTATATCAGACGCTGGAAAACCGGCAACTACCAGCTCAGCGACCGGCTGTTCCAGCAGAAGCTGGCCTGGGTTCTGTCCGGGCAGTGGCAAAAAATAAGCAAGTGTCTGGACGGCGAGCAAAAGAGGGATTAGCATGGAGAGAGACTTTGCGGCTAATAAGGGGCTGGAGCTGTCGCGCCCCTGCTGAGGGCCGGGTTGCGCCGAGCGTGAAAGTCAATGCCTGGAGGTGGAAATGCCGGATAGAGATAGCCCTTTGTTCAAAGCCAAGGTAGAGGAGCTTCGGGAGTTCTTGGAGGAACACCCCTCCATGAAGAACCGGATCCTGGAGATGGTGGAGACCTACCGCATGTGCCGGCAGAGGTCGCACGGCGACGTGTCGCCGGACGTCTTCAAGGGAGCGCGCTTCGATGAGATGTACTCCCATGTCTACGAGGAGGGCGGCGGATGCGCCTGGTGCCAGGGCAGAATCGATAAGCTGGAGGGCCAGAAGCTGACCCAGAGCGCTCAGCTCATCGACTATATCATCAAAAAGGTGGAGTCGGAATAAAATGAGCCTTAAGTCAGCGGGGCCTCTCACCACGCTGACTACCTGCGGCTGCAGAACGTTCTTTTGCAGCCGCATCCCATCAGGGAGGAGCCATGAACGAGGAGCAGCGATTGGAGACCGTGTATTTCAAAAAGCCGGGGCCCGGAAACACTGCTGCCTGCCTCAGAGCGGCTCAGCTAAGGGCTGAGCAGCTCGGCCTGGAGGCGGTGGTCCTGGCCACCTGCTCCGGCCGCACCGCCAAGGAGGCTTTGCAGGTTTTCGACCCGGGCCGCTTGCGTCTTATCGCCGTCACCCACGTAACGGGCTTTCGCGAGCCAAACGTCCAGGAGATGCCCCAGGAGGTCAGACAGGAGCTCCGGGACAAAGGGCTGGTGGTGCATACCGCGGCCCATGCCTTCGGCGGGGTGGGACGGGGCCTGCGTCAGAAGCTGTCCACCTATCAGGTTGACGAGATCATGGCTTACACCCTGCGCCTCTTCGGTCAGGGGGTCAAGGTCGGGGTGGAGATGGCCCTGATGTGCGCCGATGCCGGTCTGGTTCGCACGGACCGGGAGATCATGACCGTGGCCGGGACCGGGCAGGGCGCGGATACAGCCATGGTGCTCACCCCGGCCAACTCCCACGCCTGTCTCGAGGCCCGGATCCACGAGATCGTGGCCAAGCCGCGGCATCCTTAGCTTCGTTGTCTATACGCTTTGTTCCGGGGGAGTGGCTGCAACCAGGGCCCTCTTCAGCCGCATCTTGTCTGGGACCGCCGCGGCCTCACCAAGCGGCAGGCGGCCGCAGCAGGAGGCAGCGGGCTGTGCTCCGGACGACTAAATTTAAAAGTGGTCAGCGCAGCCGGAGGCAAAGCTGACTTGCAGTATCTTTGCTTATGGACCGCAGCCAGGCCTATATCTCCATGTGCGCCGGGGCAACGGAGATTCAGAAGAATTGGATTCCGGTTCACGGCGATTTCTTTGTCGGCCAGCAGGGTCGGGTCGAGGTCTGGGTGGACCGCGTGCACGGCGGCCGAACCATGGTCGGCGGGGTGGATCTTAGCTTTGAGGATGGCATGCCCCAGACCACCCGCTATATCTGGCTGCCGCGCCTCGATCAGCTCATCGAGCTGGCCCAGGAGCCGGATAAGCGCTATGAGGTGCTGACCCAGCAGTTCTTCGACTGGACCAAGCGGGCCTATCATTTCAGCTCCAAGACCCCGCCCCGGCTGTTCGGTTCCCTGGAGCAGACCTGGCTGGCCTTCATTATGCATAAGGATTTTGGCAAGATCTGGTATGGGGAAGCCTGGTGCCCGCTGTGCTGAGATGGGCGGCAGGTACTGGAGGAGCTGCATTCGAAGCTATTGCGGCAAGCGGCCGGCAGCCCTGCCGGCCGCGGC
>CAZQPF010000040.1:0-26043 GCA_964595165.1 uncultured Desulfohalobiaceae bacterium | reverse complement strand
CCGGTTGAAGTTGGCCATCTGCTCCATGAGGTAGTGGTCCTGGTGCAGAATCGGGCCGTCAGGGCCGACGGTGAGCGAGTACTCGTCGCTGGATACGGGGTTCCCCGCATCGTTCGTTGTGGGTTTACGTTTTCCGTCTGTCATGGCGTTCTCTCCTAATCAAGGGGTTAATGGATGTTCAAGCCGGATAATTTCCATTACTCAGGCTTGGGATCACGAACTTTTTTTTGGCAGGCGGTGCAGAGGCCAAAAAAATCCAGGCGATGGGTCAGGATGTCAAATCCGGTTTCTTCTGAGACCTCGGCTGTCATATCCTTCAAGGACTCCAAGTCCGGATCGAGGATCTTCTGGCACCCAACACAGATGATGTGCGGGTGGGGAAAGGGCTTATTGCCGTCGTAGCGGTTGCTGCCCTCCGGGAAACCCAGCTCCAGCACCTCTCTCATCTGTTTGAGAAGATGGACCGTCTTGTAGATGGTAGCGATGCTCGTGGTAGGAAACTCGATGCTGACTTGCTCATAGATTTCTTCCACTGTGGGGTGCCCCTGGCTCGCGGCCAGCACCTTCAAAACAGCCAGCCTTTGCGGCGTTATCCTGAAATGATGCTCCCTGAGCTTGGCGAGCATGGTCTCCAGGCGTTGCTGCACAGCAGCGGAATGGTCAAGGGCATCGTTGGATTGCATAGAAGATTTAGTCTTTGGTAATAATTATTATCTGTAAATATAGCTTCAACGGTTCGTTCTGACAAGGGGTAGGCTTGGGCCCTTTGAGTTTTGCAAGTTCCTTTCAGGATTGAATAAATGTTTCTGAAGCAGCCAGAATACCCGACTTCTCACCCATTGAACCCCAATACGGACAAGGCCTCGTGGCCTGTCAAATATACATCCTGGCGTATCAGGACAGGTCCTTTTCCGGCTCCCCTCCTTGCCGCCTGTCTTCAGGCGGGAGGAAGGGGTCAGGGGAGGGTTCTGTATTCCGACATGAGGCATGCCTGGTCCATTGCTTGACTCGCAGGAGGGAGCAGCAAGGCGGAAAGATGCAGGGGAGGGATTTCACAGATCCTTTCCAATCTGCTCGGTACGCGGGGCAAGACCCGGGAGCTGGCATGCAGGGGGCTCAGAGAGAGGCGGTTTGAGGAGGACGTTCGTTGGAGAGCTACTCCATTCGGGGCTTGATGGTCAGAACGGAGCACTTGGCGAAACGAAGCACCCGTTCAGCCACCGAGCCGATGAGGTGCTCTTTTACTCCCCTTCGGCCGTGCGAGGTCATGACGATGAGCTCGGCCCCGATAGAGGCCGCGTACTTAGCTATGGCTTCACCTGGCTCGCCGGTCTCGACATGGGTTTGAATGCCCGGGTACTCACCGGCCAGCCTCTCCTGCAGAGCGTCCCGGCATACCTTTGGCCGCTCATCCGAACATTCCTTGCCCAGGACTCCTTCAGTCACATTGGCCCGATTCGGGTTGAGCTCCCGGACCACATGGATGACGAAAATGTTTGAGTTGTTGGGCACAAATCTCCTGGCAATGCCCACCGCCGAGAAGGAAAACTCGGAGAGATCCACCGGGACGACTACTTTTTCTTTGTTTATCCACTTCATGTTAAGGCCATCCTTTTTGATAACAAAGATCGAAAGACCAGCATAAAAGATCAACCACACCGACTGCCGAAAGGATCTTTTGAAGTCGCATCTTACATGGCTATCTCTTCTTATATAATATACGCATAATAAAAAATAGACATAATGCAAGACTCTGTCAATGAGGCTGTACCACTCATAGGCTATGCATAGAACTATTCTTTAAGTTCCAGTTTGGAGGTACAATAAAGATACAATCTGTAGCTGTTACAAAATAAGAGGAATCTCAAGCATCTACTGCCGATACCTGTTGAGGTTCCTTTGCAGGGTTTCCATCAGCTTCTCCTTGTCCACCGGCTTGGCTAGGTAGTCGTCCATACCTGCTTGCAGGAGCTTTTCCCTGTCCCCGCGCATGGCATAGGCAGTCAGGGCGATGACGGGAATATCCCGGCTTTTGTCAGGCCATAGACGAATCTTTTTGGTGGTTTCCACCCCGTCTAAAACCGGCATTTGCACATCCATCAGAATGCAGTCCAAGCCTGTCCGGCTCAGCAGATCAAGGGCCTGCTCGCCGTTTGCAGCGACATGAACGCGCATTCCCTGCTTTTCCAGCAAGCTGCGGATGTGCAGTCGAGTAGCCGCATCGTCGTCCACCACAAGTACGCTACTGTTCCTGGAATCACACGAGCTCTGCTCGTCCGGAACATGCAACGATTTCTGCCGCATTGACTGGGGAAGCTTGAAGGGCAGGCTCAGGTAAACCACCGTCCCTTCCCCGGCCCGGCTGACTATGGAAGAGCTGCCGCGCATCAATTGCACGAGCCTTTTGACCAGGGGCAGCCCCAGACCGGCTCCTTCAAACTCCCGGGTGTACGGCGATTCCCGATTGTCAGCCTGGGTAAAGGTTTCAAAGACCCGCTCCAGCTTGTCCTCCGGGATGCCCGGGCCGGTATCGGAGACAGCAAACAAGACCCGGGCCTCTTCCCCCTTGGGTGCCGACAGTAGATCGGCTTGCACCTCAACCCGTCCTTGCTGCGTAAACTTGGCTGCGTTGCCCGCAAGGTTGATCAGGATCTGGCTCAATCGGGTGCTGTCGCCAACAAGCCTTTCGGGAATGCGATTATCGATGCGGATGCGGAGCCGATTGTCGTTTTTGCGAGCGATTTGGAAAAATATATCTTCAATAGCTTGCATCACCTCACCGAGATGAAAGGCTTCTTCCCGGATCTCGATCTTCCCGGATTCAACCTTGGTTAGATCCAGGATGTCGTTCAGAAGGCGATTCAATCTCTTTGTGGCCGTGTAGGCCATTTCCAGATACTCCTGCTGTTCCTGGTCCAAGGGCGTATCCTGCATCAGCTGCAGCATACCCATGATGCCGTTCATGGGTGTACGGATTTCGTGGCTCATGTTGGCCAAGAACTCCGATTTGGCGCGATTGGCCGCTTCTGCTTGCTTCTTGGCCAACATGAGCTCCTCTTCCGCCAGGATCCGATCCGTGAGATCTATGACAAAGGCAAAGGAGCCTGAGACTCGGCCCTGTTTGTCAAAAAGGGTCGTGGAATCGAAATGGGCGTATAACGGGGTGCCGTCCTTTTTCCTCAGGGTGATCTCGTAGCTGCGGTTGAGCCGTTTTGCTGTTCTGGCAATATGTTCCCTGAAAATCTTGGCATTTTCCCGGTCGACGAACTGGAACGGGGTCCGGCCATGCATCTCCCCTCTGGAGTAGCCGAGCATATCGCACATGGCTTGATTTACATTCACAGTGACCTCATCCGCATCCAGCTCCCAGTAACCCGAAGAGGTGGTTTCGATGAGCTTTCTGTATTTTTGCTCCCGAAGCTGCAGCTTTTCTTCCGTCTCTTTGCGCATGGTTACATCCCGCGCCACGGTATGCATGTACATTTTATTGCCGATGCTTACCCGGGCATTGCTGAACTCTGTCGGTACTTTGCTGCCGTCTTTTCGAAGGATCTCGGCTTCGGACAATATGGCTTCGCCGGACATAATTCGCTCGAAGAACTGCTCGAAAGCGTGCAGATTGTCCGCATCATGCAGATCGGGAATGCGCATTGCGAGGAGCTCCTCCTTAGAAAACCCGGTCAGCATGCAGGCCGCCTGATTGACGTAGGCAAAACAGGCGTCTTTGTCGGAAAGGAGTATGGCATCCCGGGATCCTTCAAAGATGATTTTGAAAAGCTCCTCGCTTTCACGGTGCGCCCTTTCGGCCTGCTTGTGCTCGGTTGTATCCCGGACCACAGCCGCAACGTACTCCACGGTGCCATCCCAGCCCTGGAAAGGATGATACTCAATATTTAGATGGCGCAGCCCTTTGTCGCTGTACTGCACCTCGACTTCGAAGCGAACGTTCTCCCCCAGGAGGCATCTGTCCAGAAACGGCCGGATCTTTTGGTAGGCCAGATCCCCCAGCACCTCGTTGACTTTGCGTCCCAGCACCTCCTCGCGCCGAAGGTTGCGCTGCTGGAGAAAGGCCTGGTTGACCATGCGGTAGATATGGTCCTTATCCAACAGGGCCATCATTTCCGAGGCGTGCTCCAGGAAGCTGTGATCCCGTTTCAGGTTTTCAACTTCCTGCTCCAGTCTTTTAACCTGCTGTTCCAACTCCCTGTAGCTGGGCTTTCCTTGCTGCATCAAAATCACCTGCTTTGTCTCTTCTGGTGCTCGGAGCGAATGGAGAGGAGCGTCAGGCTCGAAATAACCTATAAGCAATGTACGTGCCAAATCGGAAGTAAAATGACAAGCGGTTGAATACTGTACTGCTATCCGGCTCTTAGAGCCTTGGTTTCCTGCGAGCTGGTACGGCAGGGCCTGGCGTTGTTGACCGTTGTATAATTCGAAGGGTATTCTACCTTTTTGCATAATTGGCTATATCAACTTTCAGAATTAAGTGGACAAAGAAATCTGAATCCAGGCCAAAACACAGCTCCAGAGGTGAACAAGTCGATCCCTGGCCTAGCTTCCAGAAGAAAAGTCCGGCTCCAAAAACTGTCACCATGATGCGCCAATCATCCGCTGCATTGACAATTCTCCTCCTCCTATTCTCTGCCGCCTTTTGGGGCTGCGCTTGGAGCAGCAAGCCTGCTTCCCTGGAGCTCCAGTTGCCGGAGGCCTTTTCCGATTCCGGCTCGCAGAGGGTTCCGGACCGCTGGTGGACCGTGTTTCAGGATGCTCAGCTCAATGCTCTGGTGGACCGGGCCCTGGAATCCAACTTCGATCTGAGAGCTGCCTGGCAGCGCCTCCGTGAGGCCCGGGCCATCGTCGTCCGGGAGTCGGCCTCCATGCTTCCGGACCTGGAGGGCTTGTTCAATGGCGAGATAAGCGGCGGTGAACCCCGCAGCGAGGAGCGGCTGCGGCTCGGCCTTACCTCGTCCTATGAGGTGGACCTCTGGGGAAGGATCCGCTCCAGCGTCGAAGCAGATCAATACCGGGCCAATGCCACCCGGGCAGATTATCAGGCCGCTGCCCTGTCCCTATCCGCCGAGGTGGCTCGAGCCTGGTACCGGCTTGTGGAGGCGCGGGGCCAGCTGGAGCTTCTCCAGGAGCAGATAGATGCTAATCAGAAGACGCTTCGCCTGCTCAGGAGCCGCTTTGCCAACGGACAGGTCCGGGCGGTGGACGTGATCCGCCAGCGCCAGCTCCTGGAGTCGACGCGCGAGCAAAAATCGGTCATCCGGTCCAGACTGCAGGTCCTTCAGCATCAGCTGGCCGTGTTGCTGGGGCGCCCGCCGCAAACAAAGGTCCATTCCGCCCGGGAAGACTTGCCGGATATCCCTGCCTTGCCGGATACCGGGATTCCAGCCGAGCTTGTTCGCCGCCGGCCGGATGTTAAAAGCGCCTATCACCGCGTCCAGGCCGCGGACCGGGAGCTGGCCGCATCCATAAGCAATCAATACCCCAGACTGAACCTTACCGCCTCCTTAAGCACGGTTTCGGAGAGCGCGAGCCATCTCTTTGAAGCCTGGGCTCGTTCCTTTTCCGGGGACTTGACGGCTCCGCTCCTGGACGCTGGAAGGCGCGCGGCAGAAGTGGACCGCACCGAGGCGCGGGGGAAGCTGCGGCTCTTGGAGTACGGGCAGGCCGTGCTGAGCGCCTTTCAGGAGGTGGAGGACGCGCTGGTCCAAGAAAAGGGACAGCTGGACAGGATCCGCAGCCTGGAAAGGCAGGTCCGACTGGCCGAGGAATCCTCGGAGCAGCTCCGCAGCGAGTACTATAACGGCGCGGCCGACTTCATCGACGTTCTTACGGCACTTACCGAAGAACAGCAGCTTCGCAGGGATCTTCTGGAGGCCAGATTGCTCCGCCTGGAGTACCGGATCGGCTTGTACCGCTCTCTGGCAGGAGGATTCCCCATTGACAGGGCAGAGGGGAGCAAAGCCTCGATGTTCACCGGCTCGGTTCAAAGCTCAACTCAAGGGGAGTGAAGGCAAACTTATGTCCACTGGCCAAGCAGAGCACTCAGAGGAGAGAAGCGCAATCGGCTGGAGACTGACTCTCCTGATCTGCTGCCTCATCTTTTCCGCAGGCGCAGGGATGGTGATCCTGATTTTCTCCACCGAGCCGGCCGCCGTCCGCACCGGAGCAAGCAAAGAAACCGCCATGCTCGTGGAGGTTAGCAAAGGGCAGAAGGGGGCCTTTCATCCTTGGATCAAGGCCATGGGCACCGTGATCCCGGCCCGGGACATTATTCTTCGGCCGCAGGTGGAAGGGGAGATCGTGGAGCGCTCGTCGTCGTTTATTCCAGGAGGGTTTGTGGCTGAAGGAGAAACTCTGTTGCGCATCGACCCTGCAGATTTCCAGAATGCGCTCCGGCAGCGCAAAAGCGACCTCAGCCGGGCCGTTTCGGATCTTAATATCGAGATGGGGCGGCAGCATGTAGCTCAGGAGGATTACCTCGCCCTGGAGGAGACGCTCCCCAAGGACCAGGAGGCCCTTGTCCTGCGCCGGCCTCAGCTGAGAGCGGTGCGGGCCAGGGTGGAATCTGCCCGGGCTGCAGTTGATCAGGCCGAGCTGGAGCTGCAGCGAACTAGGATCAAGGCCCCCTTTGATGCGCACATCCTGAGCCGCAAGGTGAACTTGGGCTCGCAGGTATCTGCTGGCGAGAACCTCGGCCGCCTGGTGGGCCTGGATAGCTACTGGGTGGAGGCCACGGTTCCGCTGTCCAAGCTCAGTCGGCTTTCCTTTTCCGACGGCTCGGAGGAAGCAGGCTCCAAGGTCCGTATCCGCAACCTTTCGGCCTGGCCGGAAGGAACCTACCGCCAGGGCAGGCTGCTGCGATATATCGGCTCTCTCGAGGACCGGACACGCATGGCCCGGGTGCTTGTTTCCGTTGAGGATCCTTTGGCCCGCAAGAGCGGGTCCGGGGATAAGCCCGCCCTGATGATCGGATCCTTCCTGGAGGCGAGCATCCAGGCCGAGGCCATCTCCGGTGTAGTCCGCCTCAATCGGGACTTTATCCGCAAGAAGGATACGGTCTGGGTCTTGCAGGACGGCAAGCTGAATATCCGCGAGGTGGACATAGCTTTCCGCGATTCCCACTACGCCTACATTGAAAGCGGCTTGTCCGAGGACGATCCGGTGGTCACCACCAACCTGGCCACGGTGGTCGAAGGGGCCGGGCTCCGGTTGAAGGACTCGAACGCTACCTCCCGGCCTAGCGCCAGGCCCCAGAACAGCGGCCACTGGAAGCAGGAGATCAACAATGCCGCCGGAGGCGGGAAGCAATGAGCTGGATAGAGCCTCCCGCCGGAGGGGAGGAACACGCTTCGGGGCCCATCGCTTGGATGGCCCGCCACTCCATTGCGGCCAACCTGCTGATGCTCATCCTACTCGGCGGCGGTATCTGGACCGCCTTGAACATCCAAAAGGAGGTCTTCCCTCAGTTCCAGCTGGACGTGGTCCGGGTCAGCGTGACCTATCCGGGAGCCTCTCCGGATGAAGTGGAGCAGGGGATCCTGCTTCCGGTGGAAGAGGCTGTAAAAGGGGTGCAGGGGATCAAGGAGATGACCTCCACGGCCAGGGAGGGATCCGGCAGGGTGCAGCTGGAGCTCGTGTCCGGCACGGACCGGATGAAGGCCTTTCAGGACATCGATCAGGCGGTGAACCGCATCCGGACCTTCCCCGAGGACATCGAGGAGCCGGAAGTGGAGCTGGAATCCCGCCAGCGCGACGTTATGGAGATCGGCCTCTTCGGAGATGTCGATATCTGGACCCTGCGCAAGCTGGCGGAGCGGCTTCGGGACCAGCTTTTGAACCACGACGCGATCACCCAGGTGGAGATCGGGAATGTTCCGGAGTACGTGTCCCACGTGGAGATCCCCCAGCACCGCCTCCGGGAGTACAGCCTCACCCTGGCGGAGGTGGCCCGGATCATTGAGAGGTCCAGCCGGGACATACCCGCCGGGGACATCGACACGAGCAACGGCGAGATCCTGCTCCGGATGAAGGAGCGCAAGCAGTGGGCTGAGGAGTTCGAGTCCATCCCCATTGTTCCGTCGCAAACCGGAACCACGCTTACCCTGGCCGATCTGGCCGAGGTTAGGGACGGCTTTGAGGAGGCTGGCTTCCATTCCCAGTTCAACCGGAAGCCCTCGGTGGAGATCGAGATCTTCCGGGTGGGCACCCAATCACCTCTGACCATCGCTTCCGCGGTTCAATCCGTGCTTCAGGACTTCGAGCAGACCCTTCCCCCTGGAGTTCAAGCTCGCATCGACAGCAGCCGGGCCCAGAACTATCACGACCGGCTGTCCCTCCTGATGGAGAACGGAGCCATTGCCGTGGTCATCGTCCTTTTCATCCTGGCCGCGTTTCTGGAGTATCGCCTGGCTTTCTGGGTCATGATGGGCATGAGCATATCCTTTGTGGGCGGCCTCATGCTCTTGCCCCTGATCGGGGTGAGCATCAACATGATCTCCATGTTCGCCTTTCTTGTGGTGCTGGGTATCGTGGTGGACGACGCCATTGTGGTGGGGGAGAATATCTATGAATACCGCCAGCAGGGCCTCGCCTTCATGGACGCTGCCATTCAAGGCACCCGGGACATCGCCTGGCCGGTGACCTTCAGCATCCTGACCAACATTGTGGCCTTCATTCCGCTTTTGTTCCTGCCCGGGACCACCGGCAAGTTCTGGTGGCCCCTGCCGGCCGTGGTCATTACGGTTCTGGCTGTTTCTCTTCTGGAGGCCCTGTTCATCCTGCCGGCCCATCTGGGGCACAGCTCCGGCAAGTCCGCAACCTTCCTGGGCTGGCAACTGCACAGGGGACAGCAAGCGTTCGCCCGGGGGTTCAATAGCTTCGTAGACCGGTACTATCGGGGCTTTCTTCGGCTTTCTCTCCGGCATCGCTATATAACCCTCAGCGCGGCCGTAGCTCTCCTGGTGGTGGTCGCAGGCTACGGGTACAGCGACCATATGGGCATGATCATGATGCCCGAGGTCTCGGCCGACGAGATCGAGGCCGGGGTTTCCCTTCCCGTGGGTACCACTCCGGCCCAGGCGGCCAGGGTGGCCAACGAGATCACGGCCTCTACGCACCGCATGTTCGAAAAACATAACCTCTACCGGGTTGCGGAAGGGATCAAAACCAACGTTCGAGGCCAGGATTTCATAGACGTGGAGATCGTCATGAAGCCGCCGGGTGAGCGAGAGCTCACCGCCCTTGAGGTGATCGAGCTGTGGCGCAAAGAGATCGGTGACATCGAGGGCGTGGATCAGATCACCTTTGAAGCGGAAAGGGGCCCCGGTGGCTGGCGGGACGATATCAGCGTGGATCTCAGCCACTCCAGCATCGAGGTCCTGGAGAAGGCCAGCCGGGCCTTTTCCGAACGGGTGGAGCGTTTCCAGGCTACCCGTGACGTGCACGACAACTACAACAAAGGAAAAGCCCAGCTCGATTTCAGGCTTCTACCCGAAGGCAGAAACCTGGGGCTAACACCTGCCGATGTGGGGGAGCAGCTCCGCGATGCCTTCTACGGGGCGATCGCCATGCGCCAGCTTCGAGGGACCAACGAGATCGAGGTGCGGGTCAAGCTGCCGGAGTCGGAGCGGAAGGCCCTGCGCCATCTTGAGGACTTTGTAATCCGCACCCCGGAAGGTACGGAACTGCCCCTTGTGGACATCGTTCGGATGGAGCGCGGAGAGGCCTTCACCTCCATTCACCGCAGAGAAGGGCGCCGGGTGGTGACCGTGGGCATGGATGTGGAGCCCAAAAGGGCTATTACCCGTGTTCTGGAGTCGATTAAGCATGAGGTGCTTCCCCGGCTGCGGGCCGATTTCCCGGGGATCACCTGGAGCTTTCAGGGCAGCCAGGCCGAGATGCGGGAGTCCACCCGGGCGCTGTGGGGAGGCTTCGCCCTGGCCATGGGAGTAGTCTACGCCCTGCTGGCCGTTGCCTTCGGCAGCTATGTGCAGCCCCTGATCGTAATGACGGCCATCCCTTTCGGCATTGTCGGGGCAGTCATCGGCCATATCCTGCTTGGCTACGATCTGTCCCTTATCAGCCTCATGGGGGTCATTGCCCTCTCCGGCGTCGTGGTCAACGATTCCCTGATCATGATCGACTACGCCAATCGGAGACGGAAAGGCCAATCGGCCTTTGAGGCCATCCATCAGGCCGGTCTGCGGCGATTCCGGCCCATCATCCTGACCACCTTGACCACCTTCGGGGGGCTCACTCCAATTATCCTGGAAACCTCCCGCCAGGCCTACTACCTCATCCCCATGGCCATTTCCCTGGGGTTCGGCATCATTTTCGCAACCTCCATCATCCTCCTCATTGTGCCCTGCCTGTACTTGGTGTTTGAGGATATGGACAAGCTCATCCCGGTGAAGGGCTCATACGAGATTTCTTGAGCTGTTCTGAAGCGGCTGGCTTGAACTCCAGTTTTGAACAATGGTATCTTCTTTTCGAGCCGGGCAGCAGGGCTCTCTAGCTCGCCCTCGCCGGGAGGTTCTCAGGTTTTCTTCTGTGTCCGGTTTGCAGTGTTTTATGATGGTTCGTACGAGCACCCTACAATATCTGTCATAGGCTCTGGGCCCACGGCATCTGCCGGATCTGAAAACCAGCCCCGCTGGTTCCTGATGCGCGGGATTATCGGAAAGAAGCCATGCCTCTGCTATACCGTCCCTTGTTGTGGATAGTCCGGCATCTGCAGGGCCGGCTCCCAGGGCTCAACCGGCACGCGACCACCCTGATTCTGGCCCTGCTCATCGGGGTGCTTGCCGGGTACGGAGCGGTTCTGTTCCGCTTTTTCATCAGGTCCATTCAATGGCTGTTCTATCAAAACAGCGGCGATATCCTCGACTTTGCCGCAACCGTTCCCCCGCTGCTCAAGATATTGCTTCCGGCGCTGGGCGGCCTTGTCGTCGGCCTGCTGGTGTACTTCGGGGCCAGAGAGGCCAAGGGCCACGGCGTTCCCGAGGTTATGGAGGCCGTGGCCCTCAAGGACGGCTTCATCCGCAAGCGGGTGGCCCTGGTCAAGATCCTCGCCTCGGCGGTGTGCATCGGCTCCGGAGGCTCGGTGGGCCGAGAAGGCCCCATTGTGCAGATCGGCTCCTCCATCGGCTCCAGCGTGGCTCAGATCTTCAAGGTCCCCCGCATCCACATGAAGACCATGGTCGGCTGCGGTGCGGCCGCCGGCATAGCGGCCACCTTCAACGCCCCGATCGCCGGCGTGCTCTTTGCCCTGGAGATCATCCTGGCCGACTTCGGCCTGATGTCCTTTTCCCCGGTCGTTCTGGCCTCGGTCACGGCGACCACCATCTCCCGGCACTACTTCGGCGATCTTCCGGCCTTCATTATCCCGGAGTACTCCCTGACCTCACTGTGGGAGTTTTTCTTCTACCCCCTGCTGGGTATTCTGGCCGGGCTTATCGCCATCGTGTTCACCAGCGTCATCTACGGAGCTGAGGACCTGTTCGAACGCCTCCCCTTGCCGGGCTGGCTCAAGCCGGCTCTGGGCGGGGCTATGCTCGGGGTCATCTTCCTTCGTTTCCCCCATGTCTTCGGCGTGGGCTATGGGGCGATCAACCTCTCTCTGGTCAATGAGCTGAGCTTGCTGCTCCTGTTTCTCCTTATCTGGGTCAAGATAGCGGCTACCTCAATCACCATCGGCACCGGGGGCTCCGGGGGCATCTTTGCCCCGTCCCTGTTCATCGGGGCCATGACCGGAGGGGCCTTCGGCTCGCTGCTGCAGCTCGGCTTTCCGGAGATCACCTCTTCCTCCGGGGCGTATGCCCTGGTGGCCATGGGCGGGGTCGTGGCCGGTACAACCCATGCGCCCATTACGGCCATCCTGATTCTCTTCGAGCTCACCGGGCAGTACTCGGTCATTCTGCCCTTGATGATCACCTGCATCATCGCCACCATTGTGGCCAGCACCCTGAAGCACGGCTCGATCTATACCATCAAGCTGCTCAGGCGCGGCGTGCACATCGAGACCGGGCGGGAGCAAAACGTGCTGCGCCGCCTCAAGGTCAAGGACTCCATGAATCTCGGTCTGTTCACCATTCAGGAGGGCACGCCGCTTCAGGAGATCATCGAGACCTTCAAGAACCAAAACGCGCCCTATCTCCACGTCATCAATGCCCAGGGAGAGCTCACCGGCATTATCTCCTTTCGAGACATCCGTCCCATCCTGCAGGAGGAAGGCCTGCTCCAGCTCATCATTGCCAAGGATATCGCCACCCAGGATCTCGTTACTGTGACTCCGGAGGATACCCTGCAGGAGGCTCTGGATAAGATGACCTCCCAGGGAGTGAACCAGCTGCCGGTAGTGACCAACGGCAAGCTTCTGGGCACCTTGCCGGAGTGCAACATTACCGCGGCCTACAGCCAGGCCCTGGTTCGACGGGAGATTGAGGGCGCATAAGAATAAAGGAGACCGGTATGGCTGAGGATGGGGAGAGGATCATTCCAGAGCGGCGAAGATTCGAACGCAGAGGCTTCATTTCGCTGGTGCGCATCGGGGAGGACATCTCTTTGGAGCAAAGGGTGGCTGCCAAGATCCTCAATATCAGTCAGGGAGGAATGTATCTGGAGATCGACGAGACCATCGATGTCGGCCGGAAGCTCTTTGTCTCCATTCTGGACCCCGAAGGCCTGATCAGTGACGTGTATTTTGGAAGGATCAAGTGGCAAAAGGAGCTCAACGACCCTTATTCGGCAAGATTCGGCTACGGCGTCGAGTTTATCCGCTACAGCCCCTGCTGAAAGATAAGGGCAGCCAGGAAGGAATCCCTGCTGGAGATTGCAGCAGGCAGTGATAAAGTGCGCCTCCATCCGGGAAAGGGCCTTCTCAATGGAGGCGCAACAGCCGGTTTTGTTACTTGTAGCTCGCGGCTTCCTGCTCCCCGAGCAGCTCCATGGGCGCGCCGCAGCACACGAGCTGCCCCTGACCGCCTGCTTTGACCTCCACGATGTTGCCGCAGATGTTGCAGCGGTATACTTCGCCTTGCTTTGCCATAGCTGAGCCCTCCTTATTATAGAGTTTTTCTGCATCATACACTGGACAAAGGAAATAGCAACGGTGAGAAATGCGGTAGAATAAGGAATTTCTTGGGCCAGGGGCTTTGCAAGGAGCGCAAAGTGGATTATAGTTAAATGAAGTCTTTCATGGAAAATTGCACATTTCTTTGCCAAAAAAACAGACGAAATGCTTCGAGGAGGTGGCTATGGCACCAGAGACTTCTTCCACGCCGCAACACTGTCCGGGGTTTCAGCAGTACAAGAACCTGAGTTCCTTTGAATGCCAATGCCCGGAGTGCGGGGAGACCAACGAGATCTTTTCCGACGAGTTCAACAAGCCGAAGACCTGCTCCGGCTGCGGCAAGCCCATCGACTTCAGCAAGTGCACCTTGGAGATGACCGGCGGAGGCGGCAGCGAGCCCCGCTAAGGCCTGCTTTTGCTGCGAACTGAAAGGCAGGGCTGGGTTATCCGGCCCTGCCTTTTTATTTCGGTTGCAAATTGGCTCCTTGCTCCTCTTGCCTCAAGGCTGTAAGCAAAAAGCCCGGAACCTCTCGAGCCGGTCCTCTACGGGCCAGAGATCAGAGATCCAGGCCTACTTTGCGGCGGGGCTCAGCTTCTCCATAGCTTTGGCCACGTCGATGATCAGACTGGATATAATCCGGTCCCGATGCAGTATCCCCTTGAACTTTTTTGCCGGATCGACCACTGGCAGAAAGGCGGAGTCAATCCGCTCCATGGTTTCCAGGGCCTTTTGCTTGCTGGTTTCCGGGGTGACGCTGTCCGAAACGGAGATGAATCCGGGGAGTCCTTTCAGGCGTTGCCTTGCCTGGTCATCGGCCCGATTAAGGGCTTGGGCAAAGGATTCATAGCCTTTGGTTCCCTCGTTCTGCATAAAGATGAGCAGCGGAGCGGCGTCGAAGATTCCAAAGAGGCTTCGCTGCTCCTCGTAGATAATGACGTATTTCAAAAAGCCGGCTCTGCGAAGGGTTTGGAAGTACTTTTCGATCGCCGGTCCCCAATAGCCGCCGAAGCCTAGCTTGAACTCCAGGGCTTCGGTCTTCCTGCGAATGAGGTTGGGAATCTCATTCACCCCGGTTTTTCTGGCCCTCTCCACATTCTGCATCACGTCGTCGATGGTTGATTCGTCTGTTGGGAGCGAGGTGAACTCTATGGGCTGCTCCGTAGCCGAAAGGAAGGCCCTGGCCGTTTCCACTTCCACTCCGGCGATATTGAACTTGGTAATCTTCCCGGTAGCAAAGAGCCAGAGGAAAACCGGCACCAGTATGAGGACCAGGTCCACTGGACGGATCTCGTATTTTCCTCCAGATTTGGCGCGCAGGACCAGGGACAGGGCAAACAGGAGGAAGCCGCCGGCCAGAAAGATGAAAAACCAGGTCATATCGATGGAGGCAATAGGGATTGTTTCCATGGCGAGCTCCAAAGTCAGCGCGGTCTCCGGCTGCGCTGACTTCTTGTTAATTGAAAAGGAATCCAGGCCATTGAAGCTCCCGCACCGGTTGGAGGGGGGGCGAATTGATCATTCCCGAAAGAGTATCTCCCAGATCTTGCCAAAAGTCACCTCCCAAGCGACAATGCCTTTCACTTTGCACCTTGATGGAACACAGAAAACCGAGGCGGATCTATGGGCTATGCAGATGCGGATATTGTAGTTCTCGGATCCGGACTGGCCGGGCTCTATGCGGCCGTGCATAGCAGGATTCAGGGAGCGGAGGTGGTCGTCTGCTCCAAGTCCAGACCGGGACGGGGCAGCTGCTCCGCCATCAGCCAGGGCCAGTTCAGGGCCAGTCTCCATTCCTTTTCAGCCGAGGATCACAAGCGGCTGACCCTGGAGGCCGGAAAAGGGCTCAATGAGGAAGGCAAGCTGGACGTCCTGGTGAACAACGCTGCCAGGGACGTATGCAGGCTGCAGTCTTTCGGGGTGAGGCTTCAGGAACGGGCCAAGGGATACGATTCCAGTCCCGAGAAAATCGGCAGTGAAGGATTGTGCCTCACCAAGCCTCTGACAGAGCAGGCCCGTTGCCTGGGAGTGCGTTTTCGGGCCCCGTTTTTCGCTTCCCGCATAGCCCTTGAGGGGGGCAGAGCAGTGGGAGTCTGGGGTTTTGAGCCGGAAAACAGCGAGCCTTCGTTCATTGGCGCCGGTTGCGTCATCCTGGCTACTGGAGGGGCGGGCGCTTTATACTCCCGGACAGACAACCCGCAAGGCATGACCGGCGACGGCTATGCCCTCGCCTTTGAGGCCGGAGCCCCGCTCATGGATATGGAGTTCGTCCAGTTCTATCCCCTCTGCTTGGCTCGCAGCAGCCGTACGAGCCGGTTGCTTCCTCCCTTGCTGGGCGAGGTGGGCCGTTTGGAGAACGCCCTGGGCGAGGATGTGGTTGCCAAGTACGGGATTCGATCCGCTCCGGTAGCCATAGCAGCGCGGGATGAGCTGTGCCAGGCCATGGCCAAGGAGGTGGAGGAGGGCCGAGGCCTGCCGGAAGGCGGTCTTGGGCTTCGCATCAGCCGGGAGGACGCCCTGTGGCGCAAGGCCGCGGACACCTTCGGCCTTGAGAGCGTGCAGGCTCTAAGATCCTGGACCGAGGGGCGCCTGGGAGACAAAGAGGTCCTTCCGGTTATGCCGGCGGCCCATTTCTGCATGGGCGGAGTGGTTGCCGACGAGAGGTGCGCAACCGGCATCGACGGCCTCTTTGCCGCCGGAGAGGTTGTGGGCGGGCTGCACGGCGCCAATCGCTACGGCGGGAACGCGCTTACCGAAACCGCTGTCTTCGGGAGGATAGCTGCAGAGGAAGCGCTGCGGGCGGCTCGAGATCTCCCCGCTCCGGATCGGGCCGGACCGGACAAGCCCCATCCGGCTACCGGGTATGTATCCGGCCGGGAAAAGCGGGTCTGCTCCGATTTGCGGCGTCGTCTGCAGGATTTCATGTGGCGTCATGCGGGTATCATCCGTTCACAAGATTCGCTCCGGCGAGCAATGGAGGGGCTTGAGGCCCTGCGCGAGGAGCTTCAAGCGCAGGGCGAGGCTTCTCGATGCTCGATAAGCGCCCTGGAGCTCGGCAACATGCTCCGGACAGCGGAGATGATTGTCCAATCTGCCCTGGCCCGGGAAGAGTCCCGGGGATCGCACTATCGCAGTGATCATCCCCAAAGCAGGAACTCCATGGCGAAACACGTCAGGCTCAGCAAGGAAGGAACTGGGATCCGGCTGCAATGGGCCGAGTGATCTCTATCGATCAGGTCGCCTGCTCCGGTTGTCAGAGCTGCGTGGAGCTCTGCCCGGAAGGGTTCGCTTTCGACGAGGAGCGGGAGGTGGCGGTAGCCCGCGATGCTGCTGATATCTGCGAGGACGAGCTGCAGCAGGTCCTGAGCATCTGCCCCGAGGCCTGCATTTCCATCCAGGAGGAGTAGGGCTCAAAGGCGAAGACAATGGCTATTCAAAAAAGTTAAAGTAGTACTTTAAAGTCCGCTTTGCCGGAGGCAAATCTGACTTATTGGGGTTTTGTTTGAAAAGAATCTAAGATTTTTCAGCAATTGGTTGAAAAATGGAGTTTCATACGAGGCTTGACTGATTCAAGCCTAAGTGCAAGGCGCGGCTGCAAACAGAATTTTGGCCTTCGCATCTATCCAACCCAGACGCGCCTGCAAAAAGTCCAGCTTAAGGGATCCAGGAGCAAGCTCTTTCTTTTAACTCTTTGTTTTTACTGACTTCTGACCACTGACTTCTGACCACTGCGACTGCAAAACGATTTTTTGCAGTCGCATCAACCCTGGAGATTGTTCCATGAAAGTGCTTGGTATCGGCGGAAGCCCGCGTTCCAATTCCAACTCGCACGCCCTGTTGGAGGCTATTCTGGAAGGGGCTGAACAGGCCGGGTGCGAAACGCAGGCGGTGCATCTGAAAGAGTATGCCTTTTCCGCCTGCATCGGCTGCGAACGGTGCCGCAAGGACAAATCCTGCACCGGCTTGAAGGACGGGATGAGCCTTGTCTATCCTGAGATTGAAGCGGCCGGCGGGCTGGTTTTGGCAACCCCGGTCCATTTCTACAACCTATCCGCGCTGATGAAGGCCTTTATCGACCGGCTCTACTGCTACTTCGATTTTGACATGGATGCCCGGCCCAGGGAATGGTCCTCCCGCTTGGCGGATCAGGGCCGCATGGCCATTGTTGCCGCAGTGGCCGAGCAAGCTAGCAAGCAGGATATGGGGTTTGCGGTCCCGGCCATGAGCCATCCGCTTCAGTCCCTGGGCTACAGGGTGTCGTACGAGATTCCCGTTTTCGGCCTCTTCGATCGCGGACGTCTCCAGCAATGCCCCGACATCCTTGAGCACGGCCGAGACAAGGGACACGCTTTAGGCCAGGCCCTTGTGGCCAAGTGAGCTCTCCTTGGTATGAACTCATTGAAGGACCGCTCCTGCAGGGAGCAGAACCCCAAGGCGCACCGCTTCCTCAATCCCCATGTATACGCTGGTGGACTATAGCTCCGACTTCGTTCTGGTCAACAAGGATCCCGGAGTGGGTTTCCACGGCGAGCGGTTCCAAATCGGCCTGGTGGATGCGATTCGTCAGGATATGGGGACCGAGGACCTCTATCCGGTGCATCGCTTGGACAAGGTGACCTCGGGCTTGATACTTTTGGCCGGAAGCAGGCAGCGGGCCCGGGAGCTGGCCGGACAGTTCAAATCCCATCTGGTGGAGAAGTACTATCTGGCTGTAAGCGATAGGCGTCCCAGAAAAAAGCAGGGCTTTGTTACAGGGGATATGATGCGGGCCAGGCGGGGTGCTTGGAAGCTGGTCCGCAGCAAAGCCCGGCCTGCAGTGACTCAGTTCTTCAGCTGCTCCTTCCGGGATAGCCTCCGCTGCTTTGTTCTCCGGCCGTTGACCGGCAAAACCCATCAGCTCCGGGTGGCCTTGAAAAGCCTGGGCTCGCCCGTGCTCGGCGATCCTGTCTACTACCGCAGCAGTCTGGAAGGTGAGCATGTGGACCGCTGTTACCTGCACGCCTACGCTATCCGGTTTCGGATCGGCGGTCGTCTCCTGTCCTACTCCTGCAATCCGCATCGGGGCGAGCTGTTTGCTAGCAGCGATTTCCTCCAGGCGCTGGCCGGGTTCAAGAGGCCCTGGAGCCTGGCTTGGCCCCATATAGGATACGGTAGCGAAAATTCTTTCGAGTCACATGAGGCAGGATGAAAGAGGCAAGGAACAATCGAATCAATGAGCAAAAGAGGGGAAAATAGTATGCATTCTTTCAGCCATCCTTTTCGCGCCCTAGCCGCAGTGATTCTGGTGGTCTTTTCCCTGACGGTGCTGCCCTTGCAGGGCCTGAGCGCCGCCATGATCGGCACCGAGAGGCTCATTCAGTCCGAGGTGCAGCAGACGAGGCAGAAGCTGCAGTCCTTGCTGCAGCGCGAGGAGGTGCGGCAAACCCTGCACAAGCACGGCATCAGCCCGTCGGAAGCAAGCGCCAGGGTAGCCGGGCTGACCGATTCCGAGGTACGGTCCATTGCCGGGCGGCTGGATAAGCTTCCGGCAGGAGAAGGGGCTCTGGGTACCATTATCGGTGCCGCAGTGTTTATCTTTATCGTGCTGCTTATCACCGATATTCTCGGCTTCACAGACGTTTTTTCCTTTGTGGTCAAAAATCCCAGATGACATAGCCTGGTATGAAAACGGGAATCTCGGGAAAAGACACCCTCTTTTCCAACCGGGCAACAGGGCTCTGATGCGCGCTTTGGCACTCGATTACTCAATGCGCCCTGATTTGCCATGAGCAAATAAAATTTGAGTGCCGGTATTAGAAAACCGAGGATCGGAAGCGTCCATGCGCAAAAGAACTGTGATCGGTTCGCAATTTGGTATGGAGTATCATACGAGCGCAGCTAGAGGCCAAATCTGGCTTTCGATCCTCCTGCTCTTGCTCAGCGGCTGCTCCGCTGTTCGCCCGGCCGCCGAGCTGAAAGATCCCCGGTCCGGCCGGCCCGAGAGAGTCCACCTCCAAGGCATTCCTGTCTATCCCCAGGAGGATAAGCGCTGCGGAGCAGCCGCCTTGGCCATGGCCCTTTCTTGGTCCGGCCAACCCGTTCACCCCCAGGAGATCGCGGCACAAGCTTACAATCCGGTCCGCGAAGGGAGCTTGCAGGCTTCGCTCCTCGCCGCTGCCCGCAGGCAGGAGCGGCTGGCCTTCACCTTCCGCGGCCTGCCGGGCCTGGTGCGGGAAGTGGCTGCCGGGCATCCGGCGATCGTGCTCAGGAATCTCGGGCTATCCTGGTGGCCGGTGTACCATTACGGCCTGGTTGTCGGCTATGACTTGGATAAGGGCCTGATCAGGCTGCACGACGGGGGAAAGAGCCCGGAGTCCGTTGCCTGGGAGGTATTCCAGCGAACCTGGGCCCGGGCCGGGAGCTGGGGATTGCTTGTTTTGGCACCTGGAGATATCCCGGCAACCGCCGATCGAGACGAGTACCTCCGTTCGGTGCTCGCCCTGGAACAAGCGGGTCAATACGAAGCGGCGATCAAGGGCTACCGCGCCGCGCTCCAGCGTTGGCCGGAGAATGCGGCTGCCTTTCTGGGGCTGGGCAATTGCTATTACGCTCTACAGGAGCTTGAGCCCGCAGAAGCCATCCTGCGCCGGGCAGTGGCCTTGCACCCCAAGTCCGCACCCCTTCGAAACAATCTGGCCCAGGTTCTTTTCGAGCAGGGCGAAGGGGATGCGGCCCTGCAGGAGGCCAAGAAAGCGGTGTCCTTCGGGGCTCAGGGACATAAGGCTTACCAAGAGACCTTGCGGGAGATCGAGGCAGGCAGAAGCGGCAAGCAATAGCTTCCTCCCGGCGGCCGGATCCTGTCGGCAGGGGGCTGGAGGGCACGAAGGATTCAAGGAAGCCTAGGCCGGTTCGTCAAAGCGGGCCTTCAGTATGATCATGTCCTTATCAATCGAGGTGCGCACCTTGTAGGGCAGCTTCTTGAACAGCTTGATCATGCTCTTATTGTCCGGTGAGACATAGGCCACCATGCCCTGGATGCCGTTTTCCCTGGCTGCATCCGCGAGCTTGTTCTGAATGATGCTGGAGAGCCCTCTTTGTTGCCAGTCGTTGGCCACTGAGTAGGCGACCTCGGCCAGGTTGGTGTCCGGCTCCAGATAGTAGCCGCCCACGGCGATGACCCGTTCATAGCCCACTTCTCCAGTGACCGCCACCAGCGTCAGGTTCTTGATATAGTCCACCTCGTACATGCCCGAGACATCGCTCTTGGCGAAGCGGTGCCTCTCCTGGAGAAAACGGCTGATCACGTCCTGCTGGTTCAGATTGTAGAAGTGTTCCTGGATGAGCCTGCCGTCCGTGGACCTAGCCGGCCGGAAAAGGATCTTTTCCCCGTCGATCTCCCTGATCTCCTCCAGGCGGAGGGGATAGACCCCGTGCAGGGACTCGTCCAGGGTGCGGCTGCTGCCCACCAGCCCCAGCTCCCTGGATTGATCCAGAAGGTAGTCCCGAAAATCGGGATGGGAGATGCTGATCATGGCCATGGCCCGCTCTTCCAGGGTCTTGCCAAAGAGGTTGACCACCCCGTACTCGGTGGCCACGTAGTGGATGTCCCCCCGCGGCACGACCACCGGTGCATTGTCCAGATTGGGCACGATGCGGCTTTCGGATCCATCCTCGGTGGTGGAGGGGATCATGAGGATGGACTTGCCCCTTTCGGCAAGGCGGGAGCCGCGGATGAAGTCCATGGTTCCGGAGACCCCGGTGAAGTGATTCGTAGGCAGCGCATCAATGGCCGCTTGTCCGGTGAGATCCATGGCCAGGGCGACGTTGACCGAGACCATGCGGCTGTGCTGGGCGATGATCGAGGGATTGTTCACATAGTCCGAGGGAAAGAAGGAGATGCCGGGATTGTCATTGATGAACTCGTAGAGATTGCTTGATCCGATGGCCCCGCTGGCCACGCACTTGCCCTGGTTGATCTCCTTTTTGCGGTTGGTGATGGTGCCCTTGGATACGAGATGCATGATCCCTTCGCTCAGGAACTGGGTGTGCACCCCGAGATCGTTTTTGTCGGAAAGGGAGTTGAGGATGGCCTTGGGGGCGGCGCCCAGGCTCATCTGGATGGTGGAGCCGTCTTCTATGATCTTGGCCACATGGTATCCGATGAGGTTGGCCCGTTCGGTTTCCGGCAGCTGCTCCACGGTCAGGAGGTCCTCCTCATGCTCCACAACTACGTCCACATCGTTGACGTGGATGAAGGATCGCCCCAGCACTCTGGGCATGCGGGGGTTGACTTGGACCACGACGAGGTCGGCTGCCTGCGCTGCAGCCATGGTCACGTCCACCGAGATGCCCAGGCTCATCCAGCCGAAATCATCCGGCGGGGAGACCTGGATAAGCGCGGCGTGGACTGCCAGGCGCCGGGTCTGAAACAGTCTGGGGATGCTGGACAGGTTGATGGGCACAATGAAGCGTTTGTTCTGTGCCAAACGCTTCGGTCTGGCCGAGCCTAGATAGAAGGAGCGCACGGTAAAGCTCTGGGCGTCGGTTTTTGCGGCCAGAAGACTCAAAGGGAGGCTCTCCAGGCTGAGCAGGCGCACAATCTCCATGTCCGAGACATGGCGGCACCGTTCCGCCAGGGCTCGAACCAGGGCCTGGGGCTCGCCGCAGGAGGTGCCGATGAACACTCTCTGGCCGGGACGAAGCATTTTGATTGCTTCCTCGGCGCTGCGCCGTTTACCAAGATATTCATCCGGCCAATAGCCTGGTCTCATGCTTCCTCCTTGCCGAGTGCAGCCTTTTGCTTTCCAGCTTGAGAGTTCAAAGTTAAGACAAAAAAATCAAAGAGATAAGTCAAAAGCATTCACAGTCAAACGATTCCATCAATATCAGCAATAAAAACAATGCTTTATTCTAAAAATTTTGACTGTCGAGTTCCCAGGGAAAGCGGAAGAATCGCTTCCCTGCGATTTGCCGAGACAAATTTTGCTTGCGGGGACTATGGCTTTTGAAGGATAACTTCATTATCGGATTCACTCAAGGACAGCTTGCCCGGAAAGCAAAAACATTTTTTTGCGCTTGAATCATTGGTGCACGACTTGGTGCAGGTGCGTCGGTACAGGGAGCAGGTGATGCGGAAAGGAGGAGGGCTCGTTTTTTTCTGCCTGGGCCTGGGTTGGTGCTTGAGCCTTCTGGCCCCGGCCCTTGCCTCTCCAAGCGGGCAGGGCTCTTCAGCCTGCAAAGGGGCGCGGAACATAATTCTCATGATCAGTGACGGTGCCGGGTTCAACGCCTTTGAGGCGGGCAACTCCTACCGGGAAGGAAAACGGCGGGCCTCGGAGCTTGAGGACTTCGAGGTCCGCATGGCTGCCACGACCTATATGGCGGGAGACTATCGCCTGATCGGCCAGGAGGTGGTGCCTTATGCCCTGGGGCAAGGCTATGATCCGCATAGAATGTGGCAGGACTTCAACTACGTCAAAGGCGGCAATGATTACAGCGTGTTCACCGATTCCGCTGCTGCTGCCACGGCCATATATACCGGACAGAAAACCTACAAGCACGCCGTGAGTGTGGGCCTGGACAAGCAGCCGCTTCGAACCATCGCCGAGTACGCGGATGAGGCTGGAAAGGCTACCGGCGCGGTGAGCAGCGTGCAGTTTTCCCATGCGACACCAGCCTGCATGTTCGCCCACAACACCCGGCGCAGCAATTACCGGGCCCTAGCCAGGGAAATGATCTACCACAGCCCGGCGAAGGTCATCATGGGCTGCGGTGCCAGATACGATCCGGAAAGGAATAGCTCCGGCGCGACCGAGTTTGTGGGCGGCGAGGCCACCTGGAGGGATATCACGGACCAGGACGGAGCCAACGGGTTCACCTTCATCTCTCAGCGCTCAGGCTTTCAAGCCCTGATTGACAAAGCCCCTCTTCCGGAGAAGGTGCTGGGAATCGCTCCAGCCAAGTACTCCTTGGACAGCCGGCCAAAAGAGGAGGTCCCTTCTTTGCAGACCATGGCGAGAGGGGCTCTCCGAGTGCTGAACACCGATCCGGACGGCTTTGTGCTTCTTGTCGAGGCCGGGGCTGTGGACTGGGCCAATCACGACCGGGATCTGGAGAGAATGGTTCAGGCTCAGGCCGGCTTCATGGACACCGTGGCCGCAGTGAAGTCCTGGGTGGAGCTCAACAGCAGCTGGCAGGAAACGCTGCTCCTTGTGACCTCGGATCACGAATGCGGCATGATCTGGGGTCCGGAGAGCTACGCGGATGTGAACAACAACCGGTTCTTCGATCCGGGGCTGGATAGGCACCAGGCTTGGAATCAGGTAACGGTCCGCGGCAAAGGGAGCCTTCCCGGGGTGCAGTACGGCTCGGACGGCCATACCAACACCTTGGTTCCGCTGCTGGCCAAAGGAGCCGGGGCAAAGCGTTTGCTTGCCCTGGTGGACGGGGTGGATGAAAAAGCCGGGCGCTTCTGGGAGTTTTCTGGCCGGTATGTGGACAACACGGACATTTTTACCCTGATGCTGGAGTCCATGCAAAGATGCGGCTGCAAACAATCCTTCTGCAGTCGCAGTGGTCAGAACTCGGTGGCCAGTTGTCAGTAAAAAAAGTACTTGAGCTTGAATCATTCATGCACGAGTTTTTGCAGGTGCGTCTGCGAAGGGAGGGAATAAAAAAAGCCCCATGTCCAGGAACATGGAAGGAGGGGGAGAGTTCTTTCCGATGATAGCCACTGGACAAGGGGCAATATGGAAACCGAAAGGCATGTATCCGGTTTGTTGACTACAATAGATTGAAAGAGCGCGGAAAGGGACTGGGCCTCAGCCCAGCCCCATACTCCGAGGTGCCCCCGGCAGGATTCGAACCTACGACACCAGGATTAGGAATCCTGTGCTCTATCCTCCTGAGCTACGGGGGCCTTGGGCAAAACCAGAAAAATTTAGGCTATAGGGGGATAGTTGTCAAGAAAATTTACTAGGGCTCGATCCGGCTGCCCAACACCTCCAGGAACCGGCGCATCCACTCCGGGTGGGCCGGCCAGGCCGGGGCGGTGACCAGGTTGCCGTCCACTACGGCATTACTGACCGTGGCATTGACCTCTTCCCAGGTGGCTCCGGCCTGCTCCAGGTCCGGACGCACAGCCGGGTAAGCGGTGCAGGTTTTGCCCCTGACCACGTCGGCAGCAGCAAGGATTTGCTGCCCATGGCAGATGGAGGCAATGGGCTTTTTCTGAGCGGCAAAATGGCGCACCATCTCCAAGACGCGAGGGTTGAGCCGAATGTACTCCGGAGCCCGGCCGCCGGGTATCACCAGGGCGTCGAAATCTTCCGCTTTGATCTCCTCGAAGGCTCCGGTCAGGACGAAGTTGTGTCCCCTTTTCTCGCTGTAGGTCTGCTGGCCCTCGAAGTCGTGCACAGCCGTGGCCACCGTATCCCCGGCCTTCTTGTCCGGGCAGACGGCAATCACGTCATGGCCCACCATGGTCAGGATTTGAAAGGGAACCATCACCTCGTAGTCCTCAACAAAATCGCCCACTAGCATGAGAATCTTTTTTGCCGCCATGACCTGGACCTCCTCGGAGGGTTTCGGTTTTCGCTCTTACAGTACCGACTGGAAGGCAATTATAAGAACTCCTAATCAGGCGGACAGCAGCTGTCAATTGCAGAGAGAAAAAAAGCGGGATCCGCCTCTGATATCGTCCGGAAGGGATTGACATCTTTTCCTGCCCGGGGCAAAAGGGAACCATGTTCGCTTTAACTCGATTGGCCGCAGTTCACAGTGTTCGCCTTTCTGCCGCTTGGTGGTGGCCCGGGAAGACATGCGGCCGAGGTGTGCGCTCGTAACCCGGGTTTCTGGACTTTCCAGACGCTTTCAAGGGCCGCAGACGAAGAAAAGTCTGCGGCCCTTTTTTTCTTGGAGCAGGGGAATTGTCAGACCAGGAATGCAAACCAAGGAGGGTAGGGAAATGAGAATCAGGTCGCTGGTTCTGGTTGTCGTTCTGGCTGTGGGGCTGTTGCTGCCGATGCAGGCATCGGCTTTCAGACAGAACCTGAGCTTCAATGTTGGATTGACCAACATGCTCGACGGGATCATCCCCCCGCCGGGTGTCCATCTGCTGAACTACTTCGTCTACTACAACGCCGATGAGATAAAAACTGATACTCCCTTACAACAATTCGACCATGAAGTGGAAGTTAAAGGCTACGCCCCGCAGCTCATCTACATCCCGGACCACACTCTCCCCGGAGGGCTACGGTACGGGTTTTCTGCCATCCTTCCTTTGTTGGACATTGATGTAGAATCGCCAGCGCTCTCAGCCAACTCCAACGTAATCGGCGATCTGGCAGTTGGGCCCTTTATCGGCAAGACCGTTCCCCTGGCCCGGGACACCGCCTTTCACTGGTTCCTGGAGCTGGATACCTATCTCCCTGTCGGGGACTACGACAAGGATAAGGCCCTCAACCCATCCTCCAACTATGTGAGCTTCAACCCCTTCCTCTCCATGAGCCTGACCCTGCCGCAGGGCTTCGCCGTCAGCACGCGGCAGTTCTACACCTACAATTTCAAAAATGACGATTATGTCCTGCAGGGAGTGGAAGGCGAGCTCCAGGCCGGTCAGATGTACCACTTCAATTACTCGGTAAGCAAGAATCTGCCCTTTATCCACCCCAACTTCCGGATCGGGGCGGTGGGCTACTACCTCAATCAGCTGAGCGACGACGAGTTCGAGGGGCAAAACCTGGACAACTCCCAGGAGGAGGTCTTTGCCATAGGCCCGGGAATCGTCTATATCCACAAGGGCATTTTCTTCGGGGCCAAGGCCATGTTCGAGACCCAGGCCGAGGAGCGGCCCAAAGGCACCAAGTACGTCTTCCAGGTCCGGTTCAAGTTCTAGTGTTTGGGCATAACTCAAGTGTCGCAACAAAGAACCCTCCCCTGACCCCTCCTTGCCGCCTGGAAGACAGGCGGCAAGGAGGGGAGCCGG
>CAZQPF010000039.1:0-26369 GCA_964595165.1 uncultured Desulfohalobiaceae bacterium | reverse complement strand
CTCCTTGAACCATCTTGACTTCTTACCAATCGGCACTACCTGGTATGAAACTCCAAATTCCAACCCTTCCCCCGGCACTCAATTTTGAAGGTATTGTCTCTAGGTATACATGAAACCATACAAGAGTTTATCGCACAAGCTTCAGCTATTCATCCTGAAACTGAGTGCCGGGCTGCTGTGATGCTCAACCAAGATGCTGAGAAGCCTGATTTTTTCTTCAATGAAATTGCCAATAAGTCAGCGCGGCCGGAGGCTGCGCTGACTATTGCACACATTCTGAAAACATTCTAGTATTGATTATCAATTATACATTAAACCACTAAACCCTGTAACCAAAGGAGACCTTCTATGATGTCCAGATACCCACTCTGGCTGGCGCTTTTTGCCGCCCTGTTCCTGGTTGCGGCCTGTCAAACCACCTCATCCTCCTCCCTGGCGGAAAAACGTGTCGTTAAATTTACCATACCCGGATGCTCCTGACACGACAAGGGAGCGAGGGTAAGGTCTATCCTCTCCTCTATGGAAGGCGTCTGGAACGTACGGGTCAACATTGCCAAGCAGGAAGCGACAGTCATTTACGACGCCAAGGTGATCAGTGTCGAGGAAATGACCCAGAAGCTCGCCAGATACGACTTCCCGGTCCAAGGCCAACCCGTGTTTATGGAATGATGCCGACCGCCCCGTAAACGGAGCTTCTTCCTCGTGATAAATCCGGATGCAGTGATGATGAATCAACATATTGAAAAATATGATTTTTTATTCAATGAAATTACCATTAAGTCAGCTTTGCCTCCGGCAAATCTGACTATTGCACACATTCTAATATTATCTAGTATTGATTATCAATTAAACATTTAGCCTGCAAACCATGTAACCCAAGGAGATCTTCTATGATGTCCAGATACCCTCTCTGGTTTGCGCTTTTTGCCGCCCTGTTCCTGGTTGCGGCCTGTCAAACCACCTCATCCTCCTCTCTGGCAGAAAAACGTGTCGTTCAATTGACCATACCCGGATGCTCCTGACATGATACAGCAGCAAGGGTAAGGTCTATCCTCACAACTATCGATGGCGTCTGGAATGTAAAGATCAACATCGCCAAGCACGAAGCGACAGTCATTTATGACGCCAAGGTGACCAGTATCGATGAAATAACCCAGAAGCTCGCCAGAAACGACTTCCCGGTCCAAGGCCAACCCATGTTTATGGAATGATGTTAGCCGCCCCGGGCTGGATTCAGCCCGGGGCGGTTGGTTTTCATTTGACATTCCTCTTGAGTTCAAGTATGTAATTTTGTTCTCATGCTTGGGAGGAAATTTCCCTTGCAGCAATAGATTACCATTTTCAAGAGGAGGATGCTATGAGTATGCAGGATGTGAGCCCGGACAAGACCCTGGATGCCCGGGGCCTAAGCTGCCCCATGCCCATGCTGAAGACCAAGAAGACCCTCAAGGATATGCAATCCGGCCAGGTGCTCGAGGTTCTGGGTACCGATCCGGGATCCAAGAACGACATTCCGGACTTCTGCAAAAAGAACAATCACGAGCTTCTCGGCTATGAGGACGATCCGGCCGGCCATACCAGGTATCTCATCAAGGTAGGCTAAATTGAGAGCCAAGCGGAGTTTGACATGAGTACACTTGCCGTTGTCATTCGGGATAAAGAGCAGCATTACGAGGGCCTGCGCACCAGCCTGGGCGCTTTGCTGGAAATGGCCTCGGTGCAGATGTTCGTGCTGGACCACGAGATCGAGATGCACGAGGCCTACGAGGAGAACATGGAGTTCCTGGACGAGATGGAAGGAGAGCGCTACTCCAACAACCAGGCCAACGTGGACAAGCACGGCTTCACCTACGCCAGCCTGGACGAGATCGGCCACAAGCTGAAGCAGGCTGATCTGGTTATTCCTTTTTAGCAGTCAGCCTTGCCGGAGGCAAATCTCGTATGAAACTCCACTTTCCAACCCCTCACCCGGCACTCAGTTTTGAAGAAATGATCTCTGGGTATCCATTGAAACATATAATGGGCTTATGACATAAGCTGCTGCTATTCCTCACGAAACTGAGAGCCTGGAGCTCCCCTTGGGAAGGGGAGCAGCTTTGCGGAGTTTCTTTTTGATCGTTGCGCTGACTTGAGTCGTTTTAACTGCATATCAAATCGCGGATTGGTATAAAACTCCGGAGGAAAACCATGGAAGTCCTTCACGTCCTTCGATCCGAGCCGGACGAAACCACGGAAAAGTTCATCGAAATCATCTCCGGTTCCCAGGCCGAGCGATTCCCTCTCTACCAAGGCGAGGTGGATTGGGATCGGTTCATCGATGCGGTGTTCGAGCACGACAAGGTTATCTGCTGGTGGTAATCGCAGCCCCCTAATTAGCAAACACAGGATACATCACTATGGCACAAAAGCTCGGTATCATGGTCTGTACCAACAAGTACCTGGATTACGTGATAAAGACTGCGGAAGCTGCCCATGGCAAGGGCCTGGATGTGCAAATCTTCTTTACCGGCCAGGGCGTTCTGCTCACCCAGGAAGCCCGCTTCAAGGAGCTCGTGGACAACGCCCGGCTCTATGTCTGCGATGTGAGCTTCCGGGCCAACAACCTGGAAGGCGAGGTCCCGGGCGTCGGCTTCAAGCAGTTCGTGACCCAGGCAAGAAACGCCGAGATGATCGAAGAGTGCGACAGGTACCTCGTATTTTAACGATGGTTGAGCGGCAAAGCCGCTCAACCATCGTTGCTTGACCAGACAAACCCCATATCCCTGGGATCATCTCTACAGCTTATCCGCCTTTCCTGCAGCCAGAGCTGATAAGTGTTCGCTCCTTTTTCTCCTTGCCCTCGCCTTGCAGCGACCTTATGCGGTATTGCCTTTTGGTCCTGCTGTCTTGCGCTGCTCCTGGCCCTTCTTGCGTCCGGCTGCGGCGGGGAACAGACACAAACCGGCTGCCGTTCCTGCCACAGCGGCCTCAAGCCAGCCTCAGCCAGCCACGGAAACTGTACCGCCTGTCACCGCGGCGATGCGAGCGCAAAGGACAAGGAAACGGCCCATCGCTCCATGCTCGGGCCCAAGAACCCCGCATCGCCGCAGCACTGGGAGGAAACCTGCGGCTCCTGCCACCCTTATCAGCTCCGACGGGTGCGCTCCTCGCTCATGTTCACCAACACCGGCATAATCACCGGCATCCAGAAGACCTGGGAGAGCGAAACCCAGGAGCACTGGGCCACGCAGGGCATGGATACCTACGATGGTCAGGGACGCTCTTTACGGCTGCACGGCGTCGAGCACCTGGACAACCTGGGCGGGGAGCTCTACCGCAAGTTCTGCTCCAGATGCCACCTGCAAAAGGCGGAGTACCGCAAGTATCGCGGCAGCCACGCCTCGGGCTGCGCCGCCTGCCACTTTCCCTACAACGCCAACGCCACCTACCAGGGCATGGATGAGACCCTGCAAGGAGACTGGCCCTACTCGGAAAGCCACGCCCTGGCCGCGCTGCCTCCAAATGAGGTCTGCCTCCATTGCCACAACCGCAGCGGCCGCATCGCCCTGACCTATCAGGGGCTGTACGACGGAAACAGCGCCCTGGTGCCCACAAGAGACGCAAGGCCCGGCCCGGAGATGATGAGCGGGGGGCGCAGCGTGGTGCACATTGCACCGGACGTCCACTTCGAAGCGGGGATGGACTGCATCGACTGCCACACCTCGCGGGATATCATGGGCGACGGCTACGCCTACCGCCATCTCTACCGCCAGGTGGAGATCCGCTGCCGGAACTGCCACGGGACCGGCTCCTCCCCTCCCCGCTCCAGGGAGATTGTGAGGGAAAACGCCGCCCCGGTCCGGGAGTCGCGCTCCTATCCCATGCAGGTGCGGCCCGGCATGCGCATGGCCCTCACTTCCAAAGGACGCCCTTACTCCAACGTCTTCTCCAGCCGCGGCTCGGTTTACGTGCTGAGCAAGCGAAGCGGAGAGCTTCTCCAGAGCCCGGTGATCACCGGAACCAGAGAGCACACCATTGCCGGCCACGAGCGGCTCAGCTGCCCCGCCTGCCACTCTCGGGCGGTGCCGCAGTGCTACGGCTGCCACACCACCTATGATCGCTCCAAGCTGGGGCCGGATTACATCAAGGGTGAGATGACGCCGGGTCGTTTCAGCGAGAAGGAGGACTACCGCCGCCTGTACCCCTTTCCTCTCGCCCTTGATCAGCGGGGGAAGATAACCCCGGTCACCCCGGGATGCCAGACCCTGGTCACCTTGATCGATTCCAGCGGCCGAACCGTGCAGAAAGACTACGTGGCCCGTTTCAAAGGCGAGCGCCAGTTCCGCTTCGCCCCTTTTGCAGCCCACAACACCGGCAAAAAGCCTATCGGCTGCCGGGAGTGCCACAGCAATCCGGCCTTTTTCGGGTTCGGCCAGGGGATCTTCGCGGCAAAGGATCGAGTCCCCCTCATCGCCTGCGAAGGCTCGCCTTCCCAGCCGCTGGACGGATTCCTCAGCCTGCAGAACGGCAGCCTTGAAGACTTCGCCGCCATCACCAGGCCGGGCTCCAGGGCTTTGACTGCCGGAGAAATCAAACGTATCTTCAGGGTCAACCTTTGCCTGGTGTGCCATGATGACCCCCAAGATCCCATTTATCAAAACGAGCTGGATTACAGCATGCTGGCTGAGTGCTTGCGCCGGAGCGATACTGATCCTTATGCCGCCCGGAATGCATCAGCTCCAGTCAATGGAACCGGGAAAGGCTCAAAAACCGGTCCATGAGCTGGAGTCGCTCCGAGACAGGTGTACTGATTGTCACCAGAAGTACGGCTCGATCTTGGAGCACGCCATGGCCCGACGCACAGCGGAAAAGCGGTTCGTCGCCCGGGCCCTCGGCTCGAGAGATCCGGACTTCTTTGCCAAGAACTGCAACTCCTGCCATCTCCGGGGCTGCCTCGACTGCCATGAGGAAAACAGCGCCTTTCAGGCCAGGCCGGATTCCAGGCAGTGCCTTGCCTGCCATCAGGGATACTTTATCGGCCCGGAGTACGCGGGGCTCGCCCCCAGGGAGGACAGCCTGCGCTATCAAAGGGGGCCTGAGCTTGACGGCCGGCACTATCTCAAGATGAGCCCCGACCTCCACTATCAGGCCGGCCTGGAGTGCGGCGACTGCCACAGCATGGCCAGCCTGGCTCGCGGGGAGGCCTCCTCCCGCTCCTGCCGCGATTGTCACCAGCCCTCCCCCGAAATCATCGAGCACAGCATCGAGGCCCACCGCAGCAAGCTGGAATGCTATGCCTGCCACTCGGCCTGGGTGGCCCAGGAGTACGGAACCTTCTACCTTCGCTTCAGCAACAGCACCAACCAACGGTTCTTTCCCCTGCGTCCCTGGGGAGGCGAGGAGTACGTCAAAAGCGCCCAGATCAAAAAGCAGAACCTCCCGCCCCTGGGCCTGAACAGCCAGGGGCTCGTAAGCCCGATTCGCCCGCAGTTCATAGCCTTCTACACCCATATCCGCGGCGATGAGCCTGCAGGCGAGGAAAACGAGCTCCTGGCCGCTACCTGGAGGCCGGTCTTTCCCCACACCGTGCGCAAGGGTGCGCCTGCTTGCGACCGCTGCCACGATAATCCCAGGCGCTTTTTGCTGGACCATCCGGAAACAGCGGTCTATAAGCCGGGAAAGGACGGTCTTGCCCTGGATTCCTACTGGCACCGCTCCGGGCAGGCCGTGGCCGACGGTGCCTTTATAAGCCCCCAGCGGTTCGAGGACATGCAGAAAAAGAACAAACGCTTCGTCCGGGCCTACATCAAGAAATGGAAGCAAATCCTGAACGCCGTAGAGCCTTCCTCGGACTGATAGCCAAGGCGGTCCCGGCACTGGCCGGAGCTGCCCTGCTGGCTCGCTATCTGCTGCCTGCGGGGAGGTCGCAAAGCCGGATCATCACCCTTGAGGACAACGAGATCCCGGGCCGGGGGGCGCTCGTGCTCCCGGATATGAACCTGGCCGTGATCCGCACTTCCAGCAATATGCGGGCCCTGGATCTTACCTGTACCCATCTGGGGTGCACCGTAAACCTGACTCCTGAGGATCTCTCCTGCCCCTGCCACGGCAGCAGGTTCGACCTCCACGGCCGTGTCCTGCAAGGCCCGGCCAACAGGAGTCTGAAAAGGCTGCAAGTGCGTCGGGCCGGCCCCAAGTGGGAAATCGTCGATACCAGGCAAGCCTGATGCCCAGCAACGATGCCCAGCCCCTGAAGGAGTTCCTGGCCCATCTGTTCCCCAGAAAGGTCCGGGCCGGGGATCTGCGTCCAAGCTACACCTTCTGCCTGGGCGGGCTCTCACTGACCGCCTTCCTCGTGCTGCTGCTCTCGGGAATGCTCCTGCTGGTCTACTATCAGCCCACACCGGATGCGGCCTTCTCTTCCATCCTTTACCTGGAGAGCCAGGTCTTCGGCGGACGCTACATCCGCAGCCTGCACCGGCTGAGCTCGCATGTTTTTCTCATGCTCGTTTTGCTGCACACCTTGCGGGTTCTTTTCACCGGAGCCTACCGCAAGCCCCGCCAGCTGAACTGGGTCGTCGGCTTTGCCCTGCTCTGCTTGAGCCTTTTCGAGGCCTACACCGGATACCTCCTGCCCCGGGACGAGCTGGGCTTCTGGGCCGCAAGGACCGGTCTCAGCCTTCTCAAATCGCTGCCTGGCGGGGGCCTGCTCCATGAGCTCCTGGCCCCGGATGGAATAAGCGGCGGCTTGACTCTGCTCCGGTTTTACGTCATCCACATTGTACTGGCCCCGCTGTGCATTCTCGCCCTGACCTCGCTCCATTTCTACCGGATCCGCAAAAATCGCGGTCTGCTGCCGTATCTCTAAGCAATACTTCTAAAACCAATACTCAAACGAACAAGTAAAGACTGGCCTGCACAGATGCGACTGCAAAAAATCGTTTTGCAGTCGCAGTGGTCAGAAGTCAGTGGCCAGAAGTCAATAAAAACAAAGAGTTAAAAGAAAGAACTTGCTCCTGGATCCCTTAAGCTGGACTTTTTGCCGGAGCGTCTGCACAATGCTCGCAAATCTTCCTCCTACTCCCCTCCTTCCCAAGGAGGGGCAGGGGTGGTTGTCTGGTGCGATCCGCATCATAATACGGATACTCATTACCAAGCCGGTCCCGGCAGGAAAGCTATGTACCTTGACAGCTCCCCCCACTTCTTCCGCCGCATCAAAGCGGCTTTGCTGCTGCTGACTCTTTTCCTCCTGCTCGGTGCGTTCTTTTACGACGCCCCACTCGGCAAGCCGGCAGATCCGGCCCAGGTACCCAACCCGGTGAAATCGGCCTGGTTCCTGCTCTGGATCCAGGAGCTTCTGAGCTACAGCCGGGAGTGGGTCTTCTCCCTGCTCGGGCTGGGCTGCATCTATCTTGCCCTTCCCTATCTCCCGTTCTGTCCCGTTGCACCTGAACGGGCGAGCTGGTTCCCGCGGGACCAGCGCTGGATCAACAGACTCACTGTGCTGGTCCTATTGTGCCTCATCTCCCTGACCATAAGCGCAGCCTTTCTGCGAGGTGAAAATTGGCGACTCGTCTGGCCTGTATAGCAGGCCTTCTCGCACTCCTCCTTCCTCTGCGGGGAGCCTTGGCCGAGCCTGCAAGCTGCTTGCAGTGCCACGACCCCCACTATGGGCCGCGCTCCTGCACAGACTGCCATCAAGGAACCCCCCGCACGACCCGGGAAAACATCGCCCACCAGCGCATCATTCCCGGCGAGTACGCCTTTTTCCGCTGGCCGCAAAGCAGTCGGGTCCGGGAGGGGAAAAGGCTTATCCGGCAACTGGCCTGCCGGCGCTGCCACCTGATTGCCGATCAAGGCAACCCCCTGGCCGCCGCCCTCTCTTACTCTCCAGGCAAGGCCAAGGTAACCGAGCTGGCCTCCTCCATCCGCGTCCCGGCAGCTGCGATGCCCGACTTTCAGCTTGCAGAGAGCGACATTGCAGCCCTGGTCAACGCCATTCTGGCCCTGTCCCTGGAGCGGAAAGAGCTGTCCCGGGAAGACAGACGCATTGTCCATTTCACAAAGCCGTCTGCTGGCCAAAGGCCCTTTGAAAAATACTGCGGCGGCTGTCACAGCATGCTGACCCAAAAACGCGGCAGCCTTGGCAGCGGAGACGCTGGCCCCAATCTTTCCGGCCTGATGACTGAGTTCTATCCCTCCTCCTCAGGCCGGCCGCCGGAATGGACTCCGGAGAAGCTGCGCCAATGGATTGCCAACCCCAGGTCAATCCGGGAAAATGCCGTCATGCCGCCGGTAGAGCTGCCGGAGTCAGCGCAGCTTCCAGCTGCGCTGACTGATTGGTAACTTTATTTAGGAAATTCGACAGTCAAAACTTTTTAAGTAACATATTGCTTTGATTGCTGATATTGACGAGTTGATTTGACTGTAAGTGTTTTCGCCTTATCTCTCTGATTTCTTTGCCTTAACTGTGAACCGTGAGCTCTTAAGTAACTCTGAAATTTCCTCCTTCGCTATGCGCCATGCCTGCTGCGCTCTGCATATTCAGTTCACATCTCTGCTCTTCAATCTTGCTGTGAGCTATGAGCTGTGAGCTTCTTCTAACCGTGAACCCTGAACTCTCAAGTTGCCCCATGGATTTGCTTCCCGCCAATCTTTGTGCTATAATTATTTCTTTTTTCGCTATGGAGAATTGACCGCCGTACACAGAGATGAAGAAGGAATCTACTGTTCCAGGAAAGTGGATAAGACTGGAAAGCAACAATGAAGGAGGATGACAAAATGAAAACCATGAGCTGGCTTTTCCTTCGCGGAAGCTTTCTGAGCCTCATTGCCTTGGCTTGCCTCTTTCTGGCCCACAGCCAAACGGCTGCCCAGACCGTGGATGCCAATGTGGTCCAGGAACAGCTCAAGGCCGGGGAAACGGTAACCATCAAAGGGCAAATTCCCCCTGGAGAGGATCTCTACGTCTCCGTCGCCTCCCAAAGGGAGTTCGCGCCCCAGGATGCCGGCGGGGTGAACGAAAAGGACGCCTTGAAGGATGCTGCGCGCGACAATCCCTTTGAGGCGGACACCGCGGTACCCGTCTTCTACTACATGCTGACCAATACACCGGAGAAGTTCGGAGACATCGAGGAGAAGCTCTACGGCGGTCCGTCGTTCATCAAAGGGCTCTACAGCACCACCATGTTCAAGCTGGCCGACTGGGAGGGGCTGGATGCAAAGATCAAGGAGAAGCTGGGACCTATCGACTCCAAAGAGGAATGGTCCTTTTTCAAGTACGCCCACGAAACCCCGTATGGGATCAATACCATAACCAAGGAGCGCACCCAGGTGGGAAAAGTGACCATCTTTGCCCGCAGTGTGCTCACCGATTATGAAAGAAGCGGCAACTACTGGGACCAGGGCACCAATATCGAGCTGAACAAGGAGACCGGCGAGTTCACCGCCTCTTTCGAATCTTTTCGCCACACCCCGCCGGACACCGAGTTCAACGTCACTGTCAACGGCGAGAAGATCGGCAGCTACACCCTGGCCGGAAACGGGTTCTGGCTTGCCCTGGGCGGCCGTTACATGAACCCCATCTGGATCATCATCGGAGCCATCCTGGTCGGGGCCTTCTTCTCCCTTATCGGCGCAGCCGGGGGCATGCTCATGGCCGCCTACCAGGTCATGGTGGTCAACACCATGGGCCCGGTGGGCCTCAATGCGGCCAATGTTCTGCGGCCCTCCAACGTGGCCCTGACCCTGTTCTCGCCCCTCGGCTCCTTTTACCGCTACGCGATCAAGGAGCACCGGGTGGCCTGGCCGGTGGGCCTTTCCTTCGGCATAGGCATCCTTATCGGCTCCATCTGGCTCGGCAAGTACGTCACTGCACTCCTGCCTCTGGCCACCTACAAGGAGTGGCTGGCCATCCTCGTGGTTCTCATGGGCATTCGCACCCTGTACGAGCTCTCGCCCAAGGTTTTGGAAAAGCGCAAGAACATCAAGGCCATGATGCAGAAGTTCAACCAGGAGGTGCAAAAGGCCAAGCAGGAAGGCCGAGCCGCTGAGATGGGCAAGATCGAGCCCATTTCCCACGGAGCGAGCAAGATCACCAACTATCGCTTCAAGTTCTGGGGCGAGGAGTTCAAGATCAATCCGCTGCTCTTCGGCATCATCGGCCTGGGCATCGGTATTGTGGCCCGCTGCTTCGGCATCGGCGGCGGCTTTTTGCTCACACCGATCATGACCATGTTCGGAGCCCTGCCCATGTACGTGGCCGTGCCGGTGGCTCTGGTGGGCACCTGCTTCTCCAGCATCGGCTCCTTTATCGGCTATTTGATCAACGGCTATCTGCCGGACTTCTGGATCGCCCTGGCCATTATCATCGGCGGATTTGTGGGCGGCATGATCGGCAGCCGGCTGCAGAAGCTGTTCACCGAGGTGCAGCTCAAGATCATCCTGGCGGTGGTGCTCTTCTTCCTGTTCTTCCGCTTCTTCAAGATCGAGGTCTGGATCTAGAGCCCTGTCAAATATAAAGCGTTGCATATCATACGAGGTCCTTCTCCGACTCCCCTCCTTGCCGCCTGTCTTCCAGGCGGGAGGGAGGGGTCAGGGGAGGGTTCTTTATTGCAACATTTGAGATATGCCAAAACACTAGAGCCAACCCAGCTCCCGGCGAGGCTTTCCCCTTCGCCGGGAGCTGGCATGAGCTCAAGCCCAAGGCATTGCCTTAGCAGCTATGGATACCCTCTGGTTGTGGACCCTGGAAGTCATCAAGATCATCCAAGCCGGCCTGGATTTTCTGTTCTCCCCGCTGCATGCCTTGGGACCCACGGCGACCATCTTCTGCATTGCCGCAGTTACCGTTGTTGTGGCCAGGTTTTTCACCAAGCGGTTCAAGACGAAACGCTACTACCGGCTGGAGCAGGAGTTCCGCTACTGGTACGAGCTGCGCCAGGAAGCCCTCCGGATCAAGGAAGAGGATCCGGAAAAAGGCAAGGCCCTGGCCAGGGACATCGATAAAGGCAAGCTGAACAAGGCCTACTACGACTACTTTTTCGAAGGCCTGCTCAACAATCTGCTGACCATGTACATCCCGTTTTTCTCCATGCTGGCCTACGTCAACTACACCTACAGGCCCGAAGCCTTGGAAAAGCTCTTCGGCCGCTCCGCCCTGTTCAGCTTTACCTGGCTCAACGGACAGAGCTACCCTGTGGGAGCCGCCTTCTGGTTCTTCTGCTCTGCAATAATGAGCTATCTCGCTCTTTTCATTCTCCCGTGGATCGCCCGCAAGCTCTTGAGCAAAGGTCCGGACGGGAACGACGGAAGCAATGCCCAAGACCCGGCTCCGTGAGACTTGCAGAGCGTTCCCTTTTATGACGCATCTTCTATCCCCTGCGGAGTGATGCATGCTCCCGACGAACCTCATCGTTGACTGGCTGGATGCCAAGTGGCCCAACTGGATCGCCCTTAGCTCCGCCTGCCTTATGGGCCTCCTCGGCCTTTTGGCCCTCAGCTTCCTCCTTTTGCTTTTTATTCCCTCCGGATTGGGAACCGCTCTTCCCCTGATCCTCTTTTTCAGCGCGGCCAGCTGCGGCTACACCCTTTGGCAAAAAAGGAAAACCGCAGCTTCCTTCCGGCTCAGCTGCCTGAATCTGACCGCGGGAATCTTTCTGGCCCTTGCCTCGGCCGGGCTGCTCTTTGCTCTCAGCCGGAGGCTGCCCCTTCTTCTTCCACCGCTATGGCTGATTGTGCTTCTCTTCATTACCGGCCCGGCGGGTGCCATGAGCGGTGCTTGGCTCAGGCGGCGCTACGAGGCGCTGGAGGAATAAATGGATAGCGCCTTTCCGCAGCCCCGGGCCCAATACGAGCTTTACCTCCTCTCGAGGTGTATGCTACAAGGGAATCTTTAGCCGCAGATACAACCTGGTCTGTTGAGCGGACACTCGCCCGGAAAGATGCGACTGCAAAAAATACTTTTGCAGTCGCAGTGGTCAGAAGTCGGTGATCAGTTGTCAGTAATAACAAGCAGTTACAAAAAGTATCTGCGCTTGAACCATTTGTGGACGACTTATCGCTGGTACGTCCGGAAAGGGGCTTACTCAACTTGTGGAGAACATCTATGCTTATGCGCCTTATATTTTGTTTATTTTTGATCTCTGCCTGGACCCTGCCAGTTAACTCCGGGCTGGCCGCGGTGAAAACCTTCGCAGTTTCGCCTTTTCAGGTTCACGGGCCGGACAAATACAGCTACCTGAGCCAGGGGATTCAATCCATGCTCACCTCTCGCCTCACCTGGGAGGACAACCTGGAGCCGATGCAAAAGGAGGTCTCGCCGGATCCGATCGCCTCTCAAGATGCAGCCCAGACCAGGCTGCAGGAGCTGGGCACCGATTATCTGGTATATGGAAGCGCCACCATAATGGGCCAGGAGTCGAGCCTGGACCTGCACCTGCTCAATGCTGAGGGCAAGCAGACAACCAAATCCGCACAGACTCCCCTCGACGAGCTCATCCCCACCCTGGAGAGGCTGTCCAAAGAGATCAACAACGAGATATTCGGTCGCAAGGATGAGCCACAGCAAACGGAGCAAAAAGAGCAAAGATCCGACTCTTCAGCCACTAACCCCAACATCATCATCAACCAGGAGGATAAGCAGTCCTCGCTCAACCCGCAGTTCAGCTACAGCGGGAAATCAGCCGAGCAGGGAAGATGGCGCAGCCAATCCCTCCCCTTTGAATCCAATGGCATGGTCGCCGGTGATGCGGACGCTGACGGAAGCACCGAGATCTTTCTGCTGCAGGACCATTCGGTCAGGGCCTATACTTACTATGAAAACCGGCTCAAGCCTCTGGACGAGCATTCTGTAGGCCGGAACATCAAATGCCTGAACATCAACCTGCTGGACATGAACCGGGACGGATACGCAGAGATCATTGTCTCCGCAATCCAGGACGACCTGGTCAAATCCTTCATCCTGGAGTTCAAGGACCAGGCCTTCCAGGTAAAGCAGAAGGACATCGACATGTTCCTCAACGTGGTTCGCCTCCCTCCGGAGTACATGAAGACCTTGGTGGGCCAGAAAAAAGGCCACTCCCGTCTCTTCGATCCCGGGGTGCATATCGTGGATCGCATCTCCGGGGAGCTCAGGCAGGGGCGCCGCATCAATCTCCCGGAGCACACCAACGTGTTCAACTTCTCCTTCCTGCCCCAAAAGGAGGACTACAAGATCGTTGTCGTCGGCAACCGGGACCACCTGCGGGTCTACTCCTCTGACCTGGCCCGGCAGGCCTCGACCCAGAACACCTATGCCGGCTCAAGCATCTCCCTGGAAGAAAGCAACGCCATTCCCGGGCTGGGAGAGAACATCACCGACCCCAAGAAGTTCTACTACATCCCGACCCGCATGATCCCATCCAACATCGACCATGACGAGCAGTTCGAGCTGCTGGTCAACCGGAACATCTCTGTCTCTTCCCGCTACTTCTCCCGCTACCGCTACTTTCCGCAGGGGGAGATACACAGCCTTTACTGGGACGGGGTGGGGCTGAACATCCAGTGGAAGACCCGGACCATCAAGGGCTCGGTCATGGATTACGGCCTGGAGGATATAGACAATGACGACCAGATCGAGCTTTTGGTCTGCCTGAACACCCACCCCGGAGCTTCAGGGCTCAAAGGCCGCAAAACCATTGTCCTGGCTTATGCCTTGAACATCGAGTCCCAAGAGCAGCAGGCCCTGATCAAGCCAGGGGACTAGTCAGATTTGCCGGAGGCAAATCTGACTTAATGTTAATTATTGAAGAAAAGAAAATTTATCAGCAGCTTGATTGAATGACACTTTTGCCGGGTTGACCCGGCACTCAGTTTCGGGATGAATGGCTGGAGCTTATGCGATAAATCCATTATATGCTTCCAAGGATACCCTGTGATTATGTTTTCAAAACTGAGTGCGGGGTTGATCAATTGAAGAAACTCCAGAACTGCTCCCCTTCCCAAGGGGAGCTCCCGGCACTCAGCTTGCTCAGTCTTAGCTCGAGTTTGGTGAAAAGCTGCAGCTTGAGCGTTATGGACCTCAAAACGAAGAAGAATGCGGACAAACTGAGTGCCGGGTGAGGGGTTGCAAAGTGGAGTTCATACGAGCGCGACCTCCGGCCACGCTGACTCATTTGGGCCTTTATCTTTTCCCATCAGACCGTTAACCGTTGTCTTGAAAGAATAAAAACACTGCAATTGAAAAGCTCTAGACAACATTTACGCCTATTTCGTAATATGTAAATTTTTCCATTAATCATTGACCGCCCCCAGTGTGTCAGCACGTCGGGGGCGTTTTTTTGTTACCTGTTGTATCCTACCTGTATGGTCGCAATTTTTCTTTAGCCTAACTGGGCTTGACCTCATTCATGAGTTTGGGTATCAAATCTCTTTTTGCGAACCCTCAACGCTTTCGCTGCTGGGCGAGTCGGCAAATGAGATACATCATGGGCATATGCATGCATTTCACAGCTATATCGGTACATTTTCCGATTAAGCATTTGTCTTTCACAACCCATAAGCATTTCAAAATGTAAGCCAATGTTATCTTTATGACCTATTTCACCAAGGAGGCAATCATGAAACCACAAAAAAAACCCTTGCTTGCTTGCGTCATGCTTATAGCATCGCTTCTTATTGCCGCCCCCCAAGCCAGTGCTGAAAAGGGGAAATCCTCTCCGCCGGACAAGGAGCTGTGCGCGCAGATGATCCGCCTGGGCAAGGAGGCCTTTTGGAGAGGAAAGTATATGGAGGCCAAGGCCTATTTCCGCCGGGCCGTTCAGGCCGATCCGGAATCAGAACAGGCTTGGCAGGCCTACGACCTGACTACCATCCATGCCCTGGGCCAAAAGGTGGAACGGAACATGGGCCTTATCCAGCTCGATCCTTCGGCCAGAAAAGCGGTGGAAAAGAGCATGCAGGAGGGCGGGGCCCCTCAGCCGGAGCCGGAAACCGAAAAACAGGAAGAGGACTCCGGGGATACCGGCTTTACAATCATTCAGGATGAAGGCTGCTAACCTGAGTACCAGGGAGTGAAAAGATATGAATGAGCAGAACCGAAGCGCTTTTCGCGAAGTTCTCAGCGAAGGCTATAGCAAGATATTCTTTGAAAACTGGCCCACCTGGGTTGGAGGGCTGCTCATCGGCGTCATGAGCATTATTACCTTTGCCTGGGCCAGGCCATGGGGTGTCGCAGGTGGGCTGCGCAACTGGGGCGACAACTTCTTCCACTTCCTCGGCCTCTATGAAACCGCCCCCATCCATCCCCTGTTTTCCACCAGCTCCCTTCTCACCTTGGGCCTGCTTTTCGGGGCCCTAGCTTCCTCGCTCATGTCCAAGGAGTTTGCCGTCCGCAAAGCACCTCCTCTGGAGCTGGCCAAAGGCGTGGTCGGCGGCATTCTCATGGGCATTGGCTCCGCCATGGCCGGAGGCTGCAATGTCGGAGGCTTCTTCTCTGCCCTGAGCGCCATGTCCCTAAGCGGGGTAGCCATGATGGTCGGCCTGTTGATCGGGGCCTTTCTGGGACTTAAATACCTCTATTGGGAGCTGGAGAACCTTCCCAGCGGCGGAGGCGGCGGCGCAGCAGCCGGACCGCAAAAGGAATCCAGCGGCGCCCTGAAAGCCCTGGCCCCTTATCTTGGCGCCCTAGTCTTTCTGGCAGTTCTCATCGCGGCCTGGATATACAACTCTTACGCCTATACTGTTATGGGCGGTCTGCTCCTCTGCGGAACCGCTTTCGGAGTCATCATTCAACGCACCAGATTCTGCTTCGTGCGCTGCTTCCGGGAGCCGTTCATGACCGGAGAGGCAACCCAGGCTCGGGCAGTGGCCGGAGCCGTGATCATCAGCCTCCTTGGCTTTGCGGCCATCAAGTGGGCCGGCTTGCGGGGAGAGCTGGTCTATGTGCCCCAGGCCTTCTTTGTGGGCGGTCTCGTAGGGGGGATCATCTTCGGCGTGGGCATGGTTATCGCCGGGGGCTGCGGCAGCGGCTCGGTCTGGCGTTGCGGCGAAGGGCAAAACAAGCTTTTGCTGGCGGTGATTTTCTTTGTATTGTCCATCTCTCTGTTCGAAAAGGTGATCGCCTCCTCCGAAACCTTGCAGACCGTCATCGGCACCGGAGTCTACCTCCCGGATTGGCTCAGCTACAAGTGGTCCCTTTTGCTCCTTATCCTCATCATGCTGGCCTTCTACATAGCGGCAAGCTGGAATGAGAAGACGGAGAAGTTCGTTGTCGAGCTCTAAGGATCCGGGATCTATGACAGAACAGTTGAAGCATAAAAGATCTTGGTCCACGAATCCGCACCAATCGCTACGAGTGAAGATGAAAGAATATCCTGCCTGCTCATCGCAGGCAGGATGGCTTCATCCCGCTTTCGCGGGAAAGCCTTCGCCGTCAGGCGATCACTCTTTTCGCTGGCCGATCAGGCCAGGAGAAAAAGGATTTACTACATCCAGATTGAATCTTGAATATTGTTCTTAAAAACAGTTAGTTATCTAAGAACTTTTGACTGTCGAGATGTGAAGGAGTAGAGACATGTTCGACCTGACCTGGATGGAAATTGCGGAGCAGTCCATTACTATCAGCGGATTGGTCTACTTCCTGTGGACGATCTGGGTAGGCTGGATCTTTTCCACGGTGGGAGCCTTTGGCGGTATCATGGCTGGGGTGGGGCATATCTCCATTCTGGGCATCGGCAAGTACGCCAGCTCCCTCAAGGGGGAGCCGACCGAAATGGGCGGATATCAGGACGCCGGCAGTTATATCACCGACAATATCCGCTTCTCCAACAACCTCATTACCCTGATCAACTCCATCTCCGGAACCATAAACTGGCAGACCCAGAAGCGACTTGTCTGGCCGGCCGGGATCGCTCTGGGGCTGGGCGCGATCATCGGGGCTCAGGTTGCTATCTGGACCACCGGCGGCGCACTGGGCGTCAAGGTCTACAAGGGAATCTTCGGCCTCTGCACCTGGGCTGTGGCCTTCTATATGTTCTACCAGCTCTCGCCTCGGATGCAGGCCAAGAAATCCGCCGGCAAGGAAGCTGCCGAGAAGTTCAAGAAGAGAGTCCAGGAGCTCAAGCAGCAGGGGCGGCTCCATGAGCTGGAAGGCGTGGAAAACCTGAGCATAGACGGGAAAGCGGTCGGCTTCGAGTTCTTCAAGGAGCACTTTGAGGTCAAGCACTATACGCCGTTTCTCTACGGCATCGTGGTCGGGTTTATCTCCACCCTCATCGGTGTGGGCGGGGGCTTCCTGCTCGTTCCTTTCCTGACCTTTATCGGCCTGCCCATGTTCATCGCCCCGGGCATCTCGCTGATGGCCATCATCTTGAACCAGATCTCGGCAGTTGTAGGCTGGTTCATGAGCGGCCAGATCTTTCCCCTAGCCGTGATCGTCGGCTGGGCCGGCATTCTGGTGGGCTCCTTCATCGGAGCGAGGACGCAGAAGTATCTGCCCATGAAGTTTCTCTACGGCCTGTTCGGCGTACTGGCCTTCTATGTGGGCCTGAGATATATTCTGGCTGGATTTTTCGGCATCCAGCTGCCTCCGGGATAACGAGCTATGCTCATCACAATCATCTTCATGGGAGTAAGCCTGCTCGCCGTACTGGGTGCGGAACGCCTCACCCGCTTCATTGTCCGGCGCGTCTTCTCCAAGCACACCAAGGATATAGAAGAGCAGGAGCGACAGCTTGCAGAGTACCACGAGCTGTCGCTCCTGGCCCTCATGGCCAAGAACAGGACCGCTTACGACGGGTTTCAGGATATGGCCAGGGAAATGTACTGGCGGCTCTTTTTCCGAAAGCTCATAGTCAGCTCGTCCACCTTTTTTCTTCTCTTGTCGCCCTATATGCTCCTCTCCCAGTACACTCTCCAGGGTTACTTGCAAAACCCTTTCGGCTATGTATTTATCACCGCCATTCTATACTTCATGAGCAAGACCATTGTGATGTACGTTTTGAACGTACTGCATTCCCGAAAGCAGGCTCTGAATATAAAATAGCTTTCCGTTGAATTTTTCTTAATCAGACCCAATAAGTCGGTGCTGCCTGCGGCCGCGCTGACTCTCACAGGAGGTTTCACAGCATGAAGGCTGAAGAAGCAAAGTTATTCCCCAACGCCAAGACCGTTTACAGCATGTGCGGCATGTGTTCGGTACGCTGCCCCATCCAGGTGGAAGTGGAGAACAATCGCGCTGTTTGGGTCCAAGGCAACGAGAACGATAAATCCATGTCCTCCAGCCTGTGCGCCAAGGGCGCATCAGGCCTCAGCCTGGAGTACGAGGACGACGAAAGGCCACAGCAGCCTCTCATTCGCAGCGGGCCCCGGGGAAGCGGCCAATGGCGCAAGGCCACCTGGGAAGAGGCCCTGAATTATGTAGCCGATGGCCTGAAACAGGTTATGGACAAATACGGCGGCCAAGGCGTGGTTCTAAGCGATAGGGGCGGCCCGTTCAACGACCTGCATAAGGCCTTTCTCAAAGCCATCGGCTCTCCCAACTACTTCAATCACGACTGCACTTGCGGCCGGAATGTGCACCACGCCACCCAGTCCCTTTTCGGCGTCGGCCGCAAAGGCGTGAGCTATGACATAAAAAACACCAAGCATATCGTGCTCTATGGACGCAATCTGCTCGAATCGCTCAAGGTGAAGGAAGCCAAGGAGTTCATGCAGGCCATTGATAGCGGTGCCAAGTGCACCTACATCGATCCCCGGGCCACCCATACGGCCTCCAAGGCCAGCCGTTTCTGGCAGATTCGGCCCAACACGGAGTACGCCATCAACCTGAGCCTGATCCACGAGATTCTGGAGCACAACCTCTACGATAAGAAGTTTATTGACCGCTGGGCTACGGGCCTTGAAGAGATGCGGGCTCAGGTCAAAGAGTGCACCCCGGAATGGCAGGAGCAATACACCGGTATTCCTGCCTCCGAGATCAGAAGCTTTGCTCGGGAGATCGCGGCTGATGCTCCCCAGGTCATTTTCCACGCCGGCTGGATGACCGCCAGGCATGGACAGTCCTTCTATACCAGCCGCAGCACCCATATTCTCAACGCCCTTCTCGGGTCGATCGAGGTTCCCGGAGGCGTGCTGTTTACTAAGAAGTTCAAGGATGCCGGATACAAATCCCTGAACCAGCTCACGGACCGCATCCCCAAGCCCGAGGCCAAGCGCGTAGACGGCTGCGGTTGGAAATATCCCCACTTCGACTCCGGTCCGGGCCTTTTGCATTTGCTCTTTCCGGCCATAGACAGCGGAGATCCTTATCCCGTGGGGGCCTACATCGCCTACAGGCACGATCCCATGACCGGACTGCCTGACCCGGAGGCCATTAAAAAGAGCCTGGACCAGCTGGATCTGGTGGTAGCTATAGATATCCACTACTCCGAGTTCGCTTGGCGCAGCGATGTGATCCTGCCGGAGTGCACCTACTTGGAGCGGGCCAATATTCTGGCCGAGCGCAATGGCCTGAAGCCGAACATTCAGATGAGGGATCAGGCCGTAGAGCCTAGATTCGACACTCGTCCGGGCTGGTGGATCTTCAGAGAGCTGGCCAAACGTCTGGGCAAGGAAGAGTACTTCGATTTCAATTCCATAGAGGATATCTGGTCCTATCAGCTCGAGGGCACCGGCATCTCCATCGAGGCCATCAGAAGCAAAGGGATCTACCCTCTGGTGAACAAGCCGATCCTTTTCGACCGGGACACGGAGCTGCCTTTCAAGACCCCCTCCGGAAAGATCGAGCTCATCAGCTCAGTGCTCTCGGAAAACGGGCTGGAAAGCATACCCGCCTTCAAGCCGCCCCGGGAAATGGCCGAGGATGAGTTCAGGCTTCTCTTCGGGCGCTCTGCAGTGAACACCCACGGGCAAAGCATCAACAACCCCCGCCTGAGCGAGCTCATCTCGGACAACCCGGTATGGATCCATCCCCAACGGGCCGAACCGCTGGGCATCTCGGACGGGGATACGATTCAGGTCTCCAACCAAGGCCATACAGAAATCGGACGAGTAAAGGTCACCCCCTGGATCCATCCGGACGCCGCATTCATGGTGCATGGATTCGGACGCACGGTTCCGCTTCAGACCCGGGCCTACAACAAGGGAATTGCCGATCAGCGACTGCAGATCGGGTGCCTTACGAGCTTCGATCCGGCGGGAGGCGGCAACAACCTCTGCGAAACCACGGTGACGGTACGACCTGCCAAAGAGCACACGGGGTAAGATTATGAGCAACTACTACCTTTTTCAGGATCAAAAACAGTGTATCGGCTGCCTGGCCTGCGTAGCCATCTGCAAAGTGAACAAAGGCCTGTCGCACGGACCCAAGCCATGTCTCATCGTGAACATCGGTCCCAAGAATACCGGACAGGTCCCGAGGCAGAGCTTTACCTTCATGCCCTGCTTCCACTGCGAAAACCCCTGGTGCGTGGCTGCCTGTCCTACGGGCGCCATGCAGAAAAGGCCCAGCGACGGAATCGTCTTTGTGCGCCAGGATCTCTGCGTGGGATGCAAGACCTGCATGTCCGCCTGCCCCTGGGGAGCGCCGCAGTGGAACCCGGAAACCGGCACTGCAGTAAAATGCGATCTGTGCATGGACAGGATCGATGCCGGCCTCAAGCCTGCCTGTGCCACGGTTTGTCCCAGCCAATGCATCTACTTCGGCACTCCGGACAAGATCCCGGAAGTTAGGCGGGAAAGACATGCCCGGCTGTGGAATGAGGCCATGAAGCTCGTATGAGCTCCAGATTGCACCCGGCACTCAGTTTCGCAATATTAGCTTAAACTTATGTCATAGCTCCGTTATGTGCTTCCATGGACATCCTGGAGTCATTTCATCAAAACTGAGTACCGGGTAGCAGTGACGTTCAGTCAAGTTGTTGAAAAAGTCTTTTCTTCTTCAATAAATTGCCAACAAGTCAGCGCAGCCGGAGGCTGCGCTGACTAGGTGAAGGCGGTATATAGCTATGCGCTCCAACGAATGCCAAGTCACTCAGACCATTGAGTGGCTGCAGGAAACCATAGAAAACGGACAGTTGAACCATCCTCGCTGCCGGCAACTGGCTACCGAGATACTCGAGCTCATGAAAGGCGTCGCCCAGGGCCGAGCTGCGCCGGATACCATGGGCACAATCGAGTCTCTTGCCCAGGAGATCGTTGCCTTGAATGCAGGAGGGGAATGCACTGAGCTAGCCCAAGCCCTGCTGGACAAGTTCCGGAGCAACCAGGAGGCTTTCCAGAACCATATCGACAGCCAGATCTGCCCAACCGGCTCCTGCCTGGAGCTGACCCCCGCTCCCTGTCAGATGGCCTGCCCGGCCGGGATCGATATCCCGAGCTACCTCATGCTCACCGGACAGGGCCGCTATAAGGAAGCAGTGGAGCTGATTCGCAAGGATAATCCCTTCCCCTGGGTCTGCGGCCTGGTGTGCACCCATCCCTGCGAGTTCATGTGCGTTCGGGGCCGCATGGACAGCCCTATTGCTATCATGGATGTCAAAGGTGTGGCCGCGGAGCAGGCCATGTCCGGACATACCTACGTCAATCCGGAAAAGATGCCGGACAACGGCCGCAAGGTCTGTATTATCGGAGCCGGGCCCGGAGGATTGACCGCAGCCTATTACCTCGCTCTGCGCGGCTATCGGGTCACCGTGCTCGAAGCCCTGCCGGTCGCCGGAGGCATGTTGATGGTGGGCATTCCCCGCTACCGCTTGCCGAGAGAGGTTATCGACCGCGAGATAGCCATGATAGAAGATCTGGGCGTGGAAATCAGGCTCAATACCCGCTTGGGTGAAAATGTTACCTATGAGGACTTGCAAGCCGAAGGATTTCACACCTTCCTTCTGGCTGTTGGAGCCCATAGCTCCTACAAGCTCATGCTCCCAGGCGAGGACGATTTCGACCAGGTGATCCCTGCGGTTTCCTTCTTGAAGCGGGTGAGCCTTGGCGACAGACACAAGCCGGGCAATAGAGTGGCGGTTATCGGCGGCGGCAATGTGGCCATCGATGCAGCCCGGACCTGCATTCGCCTCGGCTGTGAAGAGGTAAGCCTGCTGTACAGAAGAACGCGGGCGGAAATGCCGGCTCACGATGTAGAGGTTAGAGAGGCTGAGGAGGAAGGCGTACAGTTCTCTTTCTTGAGCGTTCCTAAGGCCATCAACGGGGAGAACGGCTGCCTGCGGGGCATCACCTGTCTGAGAGCCGAGCTGGTGGAGTCCGAATCCGGCGGACGCAAGCGCCCGGTGCCCATCGAAGGAAGCGAGCATAGCTATGAGGTGGACGCCATTATCCCGGCCATCGGCCAGGAGGTGAACGATGAAGGCCTGGAGGAATTCGAGGGCATAAACTGGAGCCGGCGGAAAACCATTCAGGTGAACACCGCCACTATGTCTACCTCCCAGGAAAACGTCTTTGCAGTTGGCGATGCTGTCACCGGTCCGGCCACGGTTGTAGAAGCCATCGGTGGCGGGAAAAAGGCTGCCGCCGCTATCCATCGATCCTTTGAAGGCATCCCGCAACCCAGTCAGCCCACGACTCCGGTCCGGCGGAGACAGATGGAGCTCATGCCGGTCAGCGCCTCAGAGAAAATGGCCCTTAAGCGGCCGGAGATGAAACGATTGAAGACCGAGCGGCGACGTATCACCTTTCAACAGGTACAGCTCGGAATTGAGCCTGAAGAGGCCCATTCCGAAGCCAAGCGCTGCCTTCGCTGCGACGTCTGCATTCGATGCGGACGGTGCGTTGAAATCTGCCGCGACAAGATGGGCGTCGGGGCCCTGATGTTCGGCTATCTGGACTTTGACCGACCGGGCATGACCGACTTGAACATCGCGGCAGAGCGCTGCATCGGATGCGGCGCGTGTGCCACCAACTGCCCCACCAACGCCATTCGCTGTGAGGACATAGATGGGGAGCGGGTCCTGAGCCTATGCGGCACGGTTCTCAATCGATTGGCCCTGGAGTACTGCGAGAGATGCGGCGCTGTCCTGGGTCCGGCCAGATATCATGACTATATTGCCGAGCGTTTGAAAGACATCAGCCCCTCCTTGGTCAATCAAAGGATATGTCTCCACTGCGCCAGGGAGCAGAGCGGCAAGCAGCTGGCGGAGATGCAACCGCCGCATTTATAGTTTGCCAATTTTGATCCGATTGTGTAATACTAAGCTCGTCTCCAACTCGGAGGCGAGCTTCGTTTTTTTATGTGCTAGCCTTCCGTTTTCCTGAAGATTGTGGAAGGAGGAACGCTTATGGTATTCCGACAGGGCCAAAAGGTCGAAGTCTACCAGCCTTCGGAGGACGAAAGCTGGGAGCCGTACATGGATGCCTTTATCGGGATGCATGGAGTCATCACCGACCCGGACACCAGCAAGAACGATCCCGACGCGCTCATCGAAGTCAGCCTGGATGAAAAGGGGACCTATAGATTTCCCCAGGACTGCCTGCGCCCCATTGGCTAAAGCTCTCAGGGAGCAGCGTCCCGCTGCTTATTCCGTAGCCAGCCGGTCCGCCAGGACGTGCAAACGATCATCCCGCTGCCTAAAAGCTGCTTCTGGCAGCTACTGCTGATCTGACCTCATGATAAGGATGCTTGCTCCATGGCCATAGTCATCGTAGACAGAACCGAGCTCGAGATGCGAGAGGACAGGCCGTTGCTGCAGTCGCTGCGGGAATGCGGCATCGAGGTGCCAGCTCTCTGCTACCACCCGGCCCTCTCTCCGGCCGGGGTTTGCAAGCTCTGCGTTGTGGAGCTGCTCGAGGCGGAGAAGCCGCCTCAGATCAAGCTCTCCTGCGTTCTGCGGCCGAAACCGGGCCTGGAGATACGCACTTATACCGAGCAGGTCCAAAGGGCGCGAAGCAACGCCTTCAAGAATCTCCTCAAGTATGCGCCGGAGTCCAAGAAGATACGCAACCTGGCCGCCTCATTCGGAATCGACCTTGGTCCCGCCCCGGATGAGTGCATCCGCTGCCGGCTTTGCATTCGGGCCTGCAAGGAGATCGTCGGAGCCAATGCCCTGACTATGGAAAAAAGAAACGGCATACCTTTTGTCGTACCCCGCGAAGACAATCCCTGCATCGGCTGCGGCACCTGCGCCAATCTCTGTCCCACAAAGGCCATTAGCCTGCAGGACTTTGATGACATCCGGGTCATCTCCATCCGGGATGAAGTCATCAGCCGGAATCCCCTTGTCCGGTGCGAAGCCTGCGGCAAACGCTTCGCTACCCGGAAGTTCCTGGAAGAAGTGGATCAAAAGACCGGAGATCATCCGCATCTTAAAGAGCGCCACCTTTACTGCCCCACCTGCGCCAAGCTTTTCTCCACCCGCATCAGAAGTGAAAGCCACGTAAAACGCTAAGCATTATGAGGAGGCATGCATGAGCAGCATCTCCTGTCGTTCCATGAACGATGTCATCGAGTTTGCCAAAGACAGGGAGCAAAAAGCCCAGGATTTCTATCTGCAATGCGTTGACTTGGCCAAGCAAAAAGGCCTGAAGGACTTCTTCCGGGAGATGGCCGAGGAAGAGGCCAGGCACCTGCGAATGCTCCAGGAGCTGGACACGAGCCAGCCGGAGGCCATTCAATCGGAGAGCACCGAGGATCTACAACTCAGCGACTTCCTGGTCGATGTCGACTTCAAGAGGGAGATGACCTACCAGGAAGCCCTGATCATGGCTATGAAGAAGGAAGAAAAGGCCCATCGCTTCTACTCCGCCTGGTCCAGCCGCTGCTCCAGGGAGCAGACCACCAACGTCTTTCAAATGCTGGCCCAGGAGGAGCTCAAGCACAAGCGGAAGATCGAGGAAATCTACGATTCCGACATCTATCAGCAGGACTGAGCCAGATGCGACTGCCAAAAATCCTTGCTGCAGTCGCAGTGCTCAGTGGCCAGTCGTCAGCGCAGCCTCCGGCTGGGCTCACTTATTGGGGTTTTATTGTAAAAGAGGCCAAGAACCAGATTTTCCCTGGCTCTCCTCCTTGCCGCCTGTCTTCCAGGCGGGAGGGAGGGGTCAGGGGAGGGTTCTTTACTGCCACATTCGAGATATGCCAGAACACGAGGCCTCACGGCACGGTTTTCGAGTCGCTCGCCAGAACGATCCCCGACTGCTCGGACATGGCGTCGAAGTAGGAAACAAAGCGGTCGATCTCCTCGGCCTGCTGCTGCTTGAGGTTCTTGGCCCAGCGATACCCGATGGGCTGATACATGAGCTCGACCTTGACGCTCAACGGGCCCTGGGCCTGCCCAATAGCTACGGAGTAGCGGACCGTATCGCTACCGCCCCTAAAATCGTTATCCCTTTGCGCCTCGCCCTGCACGGCAATATCCTCCCCGGCGGTTGTCTTGTCGAAACCGTGCGGCAGCAGCCGGTTGTCCTTCTTATAGCGGACTGCGGAAAGAAGCCCGGTGGTTACCCGGTCCTGGGAGTCCACCATGATGGGCTCGTAGATCTGGACCTGGCCTGGCTCCTGGATATGCTCGTAATGCGGCTCATGCTTGTTCCGATCCAGGTCGTTGTCATTGCCCTGGATCGAGCCGTCCGCATTGAGGGCCCCGGATTCAAAGGCCACATTTCCATCACTGTCCCGAACCTGCAGATGGATCCAGGCCCGCCGCGAGGGGTAGGCGGTGGGGAGCTTGTGCCCGGCCAGGTTCATGATTGAGACGGACAGCTCCAGCCTGTCCTGCGTCGTCCGGATGTCCTGGATAGCCACCCGGGCTGCACTCTCCTTGAGGTGCTGCTTCGTCTCCCGAGAGGCCTTGGCGAGGTCCTGAGGCAGCGTGGTCACCCCCAGCTCCGCCTTGTAGTTATTGAACACCTTGGGCATGAGGAAGTTGCCGCCGCGGAACACGTGCCGCGAGAATCCCTCTCTCGGCTGGCCGAGCACAGCGGAGATCTCCATTGGCTCCTGCAGCTGCGGCATATGGCAGGACTGGCAGCTCTGCCTGCCTTGGTAAGCGCTATGCTTCCACTCCAGATAGGGGACCTGTTCCGGCAGCTCGCCCACCACCTCGCCGTCTGGGCCTCTGGCGTGGGTGTACAGGGTATGGCAGGAGCCGCAGAGCGCCGAATCCTGCATATGCTTGCCCTGAGTGGGTCGAAGGCGGGCAGCGGACTGCATGACCTGGGTCCGCCCGGGGTCCACTTCAAAGGGACCAAAGGCCGTGCGCTGTCCTAAGGTTTTTTGGGTGTCCACCACAAATCCGGCGGTGAAGCTCGCCTCTGTTCCCAGCTTCTCTGGCCCGATCTGGTGGCACATGCTGCAGGAGACACCGTCCCCGGCCAAGCGCTGGGCCGTGGTTTGGGGCGGCAAAAGGGGCATATGGGCGAAGACCCGCCCCTTGCCTCCCTGCGCCTTGGCCTGATAGCGGGCCATG
>CAZQPF010000038.1:0-27309 GCA_964595165.1 uncultured Desulfohalobiaceae bacterium | reverse complement strand
CATTGCTGACAGCTGATGGCAAGAAATACAAATCGCAGAGCGCATGGCGCAGAGCGAAGAAGGATCTTCCACCAGAGCTAAGAAAATAATGAATTCTGTTTTCTTCAATAAAATTACCATCATGTCAGATTTGCCGGAGGCAAAGCTGACCCGGGGAAGCAGCAGATGGCAGCTTCGTCGCATCAGCCCGAAAGAATGTGTTGCATTTGCCGCCGCAAGCTCCCCAAGAAAGAGCTGGCGCGTTTCGTCTGCCGCACGGATGAGCAGGGCAAGAAACGTTTACAGCCGGATCCCGGCAAAACTCTAGACGGCCGGGGATTTTACCTGTGCAGCAGCCAGAGCTGCCGGGACAAGCTGCCCACATTCCGGGGTTGGCAGAAGAAGTGCAGGGGGTGAACATGACCACAAAAATGCGTGTGCGAGAGCTCTCGGCAGAGTTGGGGGTTTCCAATAAGGAGCTCCTCCATCTGCTGAGGGAACAAAACATTCAGGTAAAGAGCCACATGAGCGGACTCTCGGATGAAGAGGTCGAGCTCGTGCGTCAGAAGCTCAGCGCCCAGTCCGAAGAACAGTATACCCAGAACACAATGACCTCTTCCGGGGTGATCGTGCGGCGCCGGCGTCACGGGCGAAGAGCCAGGACTTCTGAAGAGTCCCCCCCAGCCCGGGAGGCCAAGACCTCCGAGACAGAGGCCCCGGTTGAGTCCACAGAGGCTCCCGCAGCCGAAAGGCATGGGGAAGAGGCATCCGCCGGGCCCGAGGTAGAGGCCCCTGAACAGGGGACTGCGGCTCAAGAGCCGGCAGAGTCCGAGATTGGTGAGCCCGAATCACCTTCGCAAGAGGCTGTCTCCAGCGAAGAAGCCGAGTCAGAGGAAGAGACTCCAGCCAAGGGCAAACGCAAAAAACGCGGCAAACGCAAAAAGAAAGAGGTCACCCCTCCCAATGTAACGGTCATTTCCAGACCGGAAGCACCCCCGGAAGAAGAACGGACGGACAAGGCAGCCCCGGAGCAAGCCGTGCCCGCAGCCCAGGCCAAGGACCAGGAATCCGGCCCTGAAACGGACAAAAAGCAAAAGAAGAAGGACAAGCGGGTTGTCGATGTCTCCTCGCTGTACGAGGAAAAGGAGCAGCGCCAGGACAAGGTGGCCTGGAAAAAGCAGAAGCACAAGGAAGTCAAGGACAAAACCGGCGGCAAAGAGCCCCTGAAAAGGAAGCCTTCCGGATTTAAGGGCAAGCCCAAAAAGTCTCCGGAAGCCCAGCCGCAACCTGCTACCCAGCCCCAAAAGGCTGCCAAGAGAAAGATCCGTATGGAAGAGGCCGTTCGGGTCTCCGATCTGGCCCAGGAAATGGGGGTCAAGGCCCAGGAGATCATCAAGACGCTTATGGAGCTGGGCATCATGGCCACCATCAATCAGTCCCTGGATGTGGACACCGCCTCTATCGTGGCGGCCGAGTTCGGATATGAGGTGGAAAAGGTCGGTTTTTCCGAAGAAGAGTTCATTCTGCCGCAAAAGGAGGACCGGCCCGAAGAGCTGGTCCATCGGCCGCCGGTGGTCACCATCATGGGTCACGTGGACCACGGGAAAACCTCACTGCTGGACGCCATCCGGAAATCGCATATCACGGACAAGGAAGCGGGAGGCATTACCCAGCACATCGGGGCTTACCATGTGAACATGGACGGCAACCCGATTATCTTTCTGGATACCCCCGGGCACGAAGCCTTCACCGAGATGCGCTCCCGAGGTGCCCAGGTCACGGACCTGGTCATCCTCATAGTGGCCGCTGACGACGGGGTCATGGACCAGACCAAAGAGGCCATCAACCACGCCAAAGCGGCCGGTGTCCCGATCATAGTTGCCGTGAACAAGATCGATAAGGACAACGCCGACACCGACAGAGTGAAAAGGGAGCTGGCCGACCATGGCCTCATCTCCGAGGAATGGGGCGGAGAGACCATCTTCTCCTATGTCTCCGCCAAGCAGCGCACCGGGCTGGAGCAGCTCCTGGAGATGATCCTCTTGCAATCGGAAATGCTCGAGCTCAAGGCCAATCCCGACAAAAGGGCCAGAGGGCACATCATCGAGGCCCAGCTGGACAAAGGACGGGGACCGGTGGGAACCGTTCTCATTCAGGAAGGGACCCTCAGCGCCACAGATCCCTTTGTTTGCGGCGTATTTCACGGCAGAGTCCGGGCCATGCTCAACGATCGGGGCCAAAAGATCGACTCTGCCGGACCCTCCATGCCCGTAGAGGTGCAGGGGTTCGAAGGCGTGCCCAATGCCGGAGACGAGTTCGTGGTGGTGGAGAACGAAAAGGTGGCCCGCCGCATCGCAGAGGCCCGGCAGCTCAAGCAGCGGGAGAAAGAGCTGGCCAAGGAGAGCAAGGTCACCCTGGAAAGCTTCTTCCAGGCCAAGCAGGAAGAAGAGATCAAAGCCCTGAACCTCGTCTTGAAGGCCGATGTCCAGGGCTCCCTGGAGGCCATCTCCGAGGCCATCCACCAGCTGTCCACCGAAGAGGTGAAGGTCAAGATCATCCACGGAGGCATCGGGGCCATCACCGAGTCGGACATCAAGCTGGCAACAGCCTCCTCGGCGGTCATTATCGGCTTCAACGTCCGGCCCTCCTCCAAGGTCAAGGATACGGCCGAGCAGGAAGGCGTGGACATCCGATTCTACACCGTGATTTACCAGCTGGTGAACGAGGTCAAGGAGGCCATGGCCGGAATGCTCTCCCCGGTCACCAAGGAGGTCTACCTGGGCCAGGCCGAAGTGAGGGAGACCTTCACCATTCCCAAGGTGGGCACCATCGCCGGCTGCTTCGTCCTGGACGGCAAGCTGCAGCGAAATGCCGGCATTCGGCTTATTCGGGACGGGGTGGTGATGTATACCGGAAAGCTCAGCTCCCTGAAGCGCTTCAAGGACGACGCCAAAGAGGTGACCAAAGACTACGAGTGCGGCGTAGGGTTGGAAAAATTCAATGATATCAAGGAAGGGGATATCATCGAAGCCTTTGAAGAGGTTCAGGAGCGGCCCACTCTGGGATAAAGCCTTTACCGTGTCCGTGAACCGGCACAGGAGCCCCGCTTTTTTGGCACGATGGTCAACTCAATCTGATCCAGCACTGAACCATGCTCATCGGCACCCTGCGCATCGAGTTTCGCCTGCACGGCATCTTTTCCAAGAAGGAAAAGCGGAGTATAGCGGCAAGCCTGAAGCAAAAGCTCAGAAACAAGTTCAATATCGCAGTTGCCGAGATCGAGGACCAGGAAAGCCTGGACTCCATGGTGCTGGCCATCATCACCGTCTCCACGGACACGCGCCGGGTACAGTCGGTGCTGCAGAAAACCCTGACCATGGTGGAGGCCATCAGCACGGAAGAGATCACCAATGTGTCCATGGAGGTCTTCGGAGGATGAGCCTTCCCTGCCGAGGACTTGAGGTTGATACTATGCGCAAAGCCCAATCCAGACGAGCCTTTCGCTTGGAAGAAAGCATCAAGCAGGAGCTGAGCCGCATCCTTCTGGAAGAGATCCAGGACCCCCGCCTGGAGCTGGTGACCATCAGCGGGGTAAGGCTCAACAGCGATCTCAGCGTGGCCGAGATTCTTTATACCCACAGCGCCAGCCTGGACAAGCACAACCAGGTCCAGGCCGGCTTGAAAGCGGCGCAAGGCTATCTGCGCACCTTGCTGGGTAAAAAGATCAAGATGCGGTATGTTCCGGAGCTGCGCTTCAAGTGGGACGAATTTCTGGAGACCATGATCCATGACACCTCGCAACCAGATTCATGAGGCCATTACCAGCTCGCACCGCTTCCTCATCGCCTCCCATGTGAGTCCGGACGGGGACGCCATCGGCTCCATGGTCGGGCTTGCTCAACTGCTTCGCAGACTGGGAAAGGAATGCTGGCTGTACAATCCTTCCGGCCTTCCGGATCGCTTCGCCTGGCTCAATGCATCGCTGCCGATCCATCGCGATCCGCCTCCGGGTCCTTTGGACTGGATCTTCATCCTGGACTGCGGCGATCTGGAACGGGTGGGATCAGCCCTGCAAAGCTCCCTGGACCGCTCCCGGGTGATCAACATCGATCACCACGAAGGCAATCCCTGCTTCGGCAGAATCAACTGGGTGGAGCCGGACCGCTCCTCGGTGGGGGAGATGGTGGGCTTGCTGGCCAGGGACCTGGGAATCTCCCTCAGCGAGTCCCTAGGGGAGGCTCTGTATCTCGCTTTGGTGACCGACACCGGATATTTCAGCTACAGCAACACCTCGCCGCAAACGCTCCATCTGGCAGCGGACATCCTTTCCGCCGGGCTGGACCTGGACCGTTTCAACGCCAAGCTGCAGCGGCAATGGACCCTGAGCAAGGTGCATCTTCACGGAGCGGCCATGCAGCAGGCCTCTCTTGCTGCCGCAGGGCAAGTCGGCGTGATCCGGGTCGATCAGAACATGCTCCATCAAACCGGGGCCACGCTTGAGGATTGCGAAGGGCTGGTCAACTATCTGCGCCTGGTCAGGGGGGTGATCGTCTCCTTGAGCCTGCGCCAGGAAGAGCCCGGGACAATCAAGTTCAGCCTTCGATCCTGGGGGGAGGTCGATGTCCAGGCTATAGCCCTGGAGTTCGGAGGCGGGGGCCACATCAACGCAGCAGGGGGAAGCCTGGAGTCGACGCTTTCAGATGCGGAAAACCGGCTGATTGCAGCCATCGTTCGCCACCTGCCCCGGGCTGCAGGCACCACCCAGCGCCAGAAGCAAGCTGCGGCCTTTGGCTATGACAACTGATCGCTCTCTCGGGCAGCGGCACGGCCTGATCGTACTGAACAAGCCCCAGGGACCCAGCTCCACCGGCTGTCTGGAACGGATCAAAAAAAGCCTGCAGCAGCGCAAGATCGGACATGCCGGTACTCTTGATCCCTTCGCTCGAGGGGTGCTCCTGGTTCTGTTGGGGCGAGGGACCAAGATAGCGCCTTATCTTACAGAGGGCCGCAAGGTATACTGGGGCCGGTTGCGTCTGGGATTGGAAACGGATACCTATGATCCCCAAGGGGAGGTGGTTGCCGAAAGGCCCTGGCGGCAAGTAGCTCCCGAGGATGTCGCGGCCCAAATAAAAGCCTGGACCGGGCTCACGGAGCAAGAGGTCCCCCCCTATGCAGCTGCGAAACACCAAGGGCGAACCTTTTACTCCATGATGCGCCAAGGGGAACGTCCCCCGGCGAAAATGAAGCCGGTAGATATTGACCAGGCCGAGGTACTGGACCTAAATTTTCCTGAGGTCACCTTTCGCGTCGGGTGCTCTCATGGTACGTATATTCGCTCCCTGGCCCACAGCCTGGGGAAGCGAATCGGGTGCGGCGCAATTCTCACCGATTTGGTTCGGGAAGAAAGCGCCCCTTTCCGCTTGGAGCAGGCTGTCGATCTGGAGGCTATCCTGGAGGACCCGGGACGCTTTGTCCAAAATGTCCTCGATCTGCCGCGCAGCTTGCCCCATTGGCCCAAGCTCCATCTGGAGCCGTCTCAGGTTTCCCGGGTCAAGAACGGCCACTGGCTTAGGACATCGGAGGTGGCAGGCGATTCCCTGCTCCCCTCTTCCGGGCGGGCCATGGCGCTTGCTCCCGATGGAAAGCCGGTAGCCCTCATGGAAACCAGAGAGCGGCAGCAAGAGGCCTACTGGGCCGTTTTAAGGGGGCTTTGGTCCTGAAGCGGTGTCAATTGCGCCTGGTGGGAACAATCAAACACGTTTAAGGAGGTATGCGCTGTGGCTTTGAGTTTGGAACAGAAGCAAGACATTATTGATCAATTCAAGCAGCACGAGAGCGACACCGGCTCTCCCGAAGTGCAGGTAGCCCTGCTTACCGCCAGGATCAATTACCTGACCGATCACTTCAAGCAGCACAAACAGGATTACCATTCCAGAAACGGCCTGCTCAAGCTGGTGGGGCAGCGGAGGAAGCTGCTCACCTATCTGAGGAACAAGGATGTCAACCGCTACCGCAACTTGATCAGCCGCTTGAATCTCCGCAAATAGGACACATACAATAATTGACAGGAGCCCAGGCAGCTTGGCTGAATGATGCCCCGAACACTTCTTTGTGGACCGGCACATTGCCCCGGACCTGCATTCCCCGGAACGCTAAGGCGGCCCGGCCTTCGGCCGAGGCAGGCAATGTTATGCGCTATGCCCCTTTACCGGCTCCTGTCCAGCAATCATCCCGTTGATTTTATCATTCGGAGTGAGGAGAACACGAAACCATGACCCATGCATTCAACAGCACCAAAGTCTCCACCTATGCGGGTGACAAGGAGTATATCCTCGAAACCGGAAAGCTGGCCAACCAGGCGCACGGAGCGGTCTGGGTACAGTGCGGGGGCTCTGTTGTCCTCGTCACGGCCGTAACCCAGCCCTTGGAAAGGGATATCGATTTCATGCCCCTGGTGGCCGATTACCAGGAAATGTCCTATGCCTCGGGCCGCATTCCGGGGAGCTATTTCCGGCGCGAAATCGGCCGGCCCTCGGAGCGGGAAACGCTTGTCTCCCGCCTGATGGACCGTCCGATACGGCCTCTTTTCCCTGAGGGCTTCAAGCAGGAGGTTCAGCTCATCGCCACCGTCCTGTCCGCAGATCCGGACCACGACCCTGACGTGCTCGCAGTGACCGGGGCCTCCGCTGCCCTGCACATTTCACAGATCCCGTTCAAGGGCCCCATCGCCTCGGCTCGGGTCGGCTATGTAGACGGCCAGTTCCTGCTCAATCCCAACCAGTCCGAGCTGGAGTACAGCTTGCTCAACATCGTTATCGCAGCCTCTGAGGAAGCCGTGGTCATGGTGGAAGGCGGGGCGCAGTTCGCTTCGGAGGAGCTTATGGCCGAGGCCATCTCTTGGGGTCAGGAGCAAATAAGACCTTTTCTGGAGATGCAAAAGGAGCTTCGCAGCAAAGTGGGCAAACCCAAGATGGACATCACCGAGCCTGTGGAGGACGAGGAAATCAGGCGTCTGGTCCGGGAAACGGCCCAGGAGCCCATGTCCCGGGCAATGAATATCACCCGGAAAGTTGACCGCTCGGAGGAAAAAAAGTCCCTTCAGCAAGACGTCTTCCAGACCCTGGAGGAGCAGTATCCCGAGTCCCCGGAAAAGCGCAAGCTGGCCTCCAGGTATCTCAAGGACCTGGAGAGCGACATCCTCCGACGCCGCATCAGCCAAGAGGGAAAACGGATCGACGGCCGCTCCCTGGAGGCGGTTCGAGACCTGGGCATTGAAGTGGGCTCCCTTCCCCGGGTCCACGGCTCAGCCATCTTTGCCAGGGGAGAAACCAAGGCCCTGGGTGTGGCCACTTTGGGCGGAAGCCAGGATGAGCAGCATGTGGAGACCCTTTCCGGTGAACAGAGCAAACGGTTTATGCTCCACTACAACTTTCCGCCCTACTGCGTGGGCGAGGTGAAAATGCTTCGGGGTCCGGCCCGCCGTGAAATCGGCCACGGGGCCCTGGCTGAACGATCCCTCCTCCCGGTGCTGCCCAGTGCCGAGGACTTTCCCTTCACCATTCGCATCGTTTCCGAGGTCATGGAAAGCAACGGCTCCTCTTCGATGGCCACGGTCTGCGCCGGAAGCCTGGCTCTTATGGATGCCGGCATTCCGACAACCAACCAGGTCGCAGGCATCGCCATGGGGCTCATCAAGGAGGAGGACGAGTTCTATATCCTGACGGACATTCTCGGCGACGAAGATCATCTCGGAGACATGGACTTCAAGGTGGCCGGAACCAGGGAGGGGATTACCGGCATCCAAATGGACATCAAGATCTCCGGGATCTCCAAGGACATACTCAGAAAGGCCCTCACTCAGGCCAGAGAGGCCAGGCACTCCATTCTGGATGCCATGGATGGGGTCCTGGATCAGCCCCGCCAAAACCTTTCCGAGCACGCCCCGCAGCTGAAGATCGTAGAGGTCGATCCGGATCGGATCAAGGACGTTATCGGTCCGGGCGGAAAGAATATCCGGGCCATCACCAAGGCCACCGGCGCCTCCATCGACATCGAAGACAGCGGCAAGATCTCCATTTTCGCACCCAATACCCAGGCCCTGGAAGAGACCATCGAGATGGTCCTGTTTTACGATCAAAAGCCCGAGATCGGCAAGGACTACAAGGGCAAGGTAAAAAGCATCAAAGACTTCGGCGCCTTTGTGGAAATACTCCCCGGTGTCGAAGGGATGGTTCACATCTCGCAGCTGGATATCGGCCGGGTGGAGAACATCCACGAGGTACTCAGCCAGGGGCAGGAGCTCAAGGTCAAAGTGATCGACATCGAGTCCGGGAGCGGCAGGATACGGCTGAGCCGAAAAGCGGTGCTCCTGGAGGAGCAGGGCAAGCCCTTTGATCTGGAGCAGGAAAAAGACCGGCGCCGCGACTCCGGGGGGAAAAAGCCTTCCGGGCCGGGACATGCCAGAAGGCAGAACCAGCAGCGGAAAAACAGGAACCCTCGATCAGGGAACGAGTAGCCCTCATCGGGTTGTCTTATTCGAGCATTCGGGTTAGGGAGTTGAGCAAGAGGTTTTTTTCCGCGCCTTGCAACCATGATGGATAAGGCTATCGGAAGAACAAGGGGTACTATTGATGGCCGATCGCGATTTCCAGAATCTCGCCCCTCCTGCCGACGCTGCTCACCCGCCCCACCTTAAGGTGCTGGTCAAAAAAATCGAAGAGCTCCCTGTCCTTCCCAGAGTGGCGGTACAAGCCCTGAAGCTGTCCATGCAGGATGATGTGGAGCTCTCCAAGCTGGCCAGGCTCGTGGAGTCCGACCCCAGCCTGACCCTCAAGGTCCTCAAGCTGGTCAACCGGGCCTCCAGAAATCTGATCCAGAAAGTGACCACCGTGCAGCAGGCGGTCTCCTTGCTCGGACTCACCACCCTTCGCTGCGCCCTTTTGGGGGTCATCACCCAAGACTACCTCAAGGCGGAGAATGCATCGCTTCAGGAATGGCAGCACAGCATCTGGTCCCACAGCCTGGCCTGCGCTGTCTCGGCGCAGCTGATCGCGGAAAGGACCTATCCCCATCTCAAACAGGAAGCCTTTGTAACAGCCATGCTCCACGACATGGGCAAGGTGGTCATCCTGCATGGCCTGCAGGACAAGTACATTTCCCTCCTGGAGCAGGCGGGAGAATCCGAGGCCAGCTTGATGGGCCTGGAGCAGGAGGCGCTCCATTGCAACCATACGCAAGTGGGCAAATGGCTGGCCCAAAAATGGGGGCTGCCGGAGAACCTCCGCCAGGTTCTCTTCTACCACCACCAGCCAGTAGCGGCCATCCAATACCTCGAGCTGAACCACGAGCTGACCTACATCGTAAAGCTGGCCAATATCCTGGCCCATGAGTATTTTCTTGAGAAGCCTTTCAGCAAGAATGCAAACGATGAACGCAGAGCCCTGCTCAAAAAGCTCAGTCTGGAAGCCAAGGATGTAGAGTCCATTCAGAACACCATCTTCCCCCGCTACAAAGAGCGGGCCCGGCTGTTCAGCCTGCAGGAGAACCTGGAGGACATCTACTACACGGTCATTTCCAAAGCCAACCGCAAGCTCTCCTCCCTGGCCCTGGATCTGGAGTCCGCCCAAAACGCTTCCCGACAGGCCCATGCCTGGCAGCTTTTGAGCAACGACATCGCCACCCGCCTGTCCGAGTCGTTCAGCTTCGACGAGATTTTCGCCCAGCTTGTGGAAGGATTCCAGCAATCAGGATACTTTCGGGCCGGGATTGTCTATGTTCTGGATACCGAAAACTGGATCCTGGAAGGCAGAATCTGGCAACAGGACAAAAAGAACCGGCAGCTCCTCTGCTTTCTGGACAAGGAAGGACAACCGGTCTGGGATCAACAGACCAGCCACTTCTCCAAAGGGCTCCGCGAGCTTCTCGCCTCCTGCAAGGACCGCATGCGGGTGGTTGGCGCCCAGGCACCGCGTGCCGGGGCTCAGAGTATCACCTCCCATCATCCCTTCCAGGTCATTCCCCTTGTTTCCGACGAGGTCCAGCTGCAAGGCGAGCTGTGCATTGTACCGAACAAAGAGCTTGAACCCCTCCCCCGCGATGCCAGGCTCATCCTGCAGCAGGTGGCAAGACTCACATCCAACGCCTTGGAACGTATCCGCATCAACGAGCATCTGGAGAACAAGAACGAAGAGCTCAGCCTGGCCTTATGGAAAAACGAGCAGATGCACAACAAGCTCCTCCAGACCGAACGTCTGGCTGCCGTGGGCCAGCTGGCCGCCGGTGCTGCTCACGAGATCAACAACCCCCTGGCCATCATCAATGCCCGGGCTCAGCTCCTGCAATTCAAGGAGGAGGATCCGGATAAGCAGGAGCAGTTCAAGCAGATCACCGAGCAGATTGAGCGCATCAGCAGCATCCTGACCAAAATGATGGACTTCGCCCGGCCCGCGCCCCCGGAGCTGGTGGGGATACACCTCCCCGAGCTCCTGGACAAGGTCGTTGACCTGGCTCAGCCGGGGCTCAAGAAGTACGGCGTGGAGGTAAGCAAGGAGTATGATACCCAACTTCCTGCCACTAAAGCCGACCCCAACCAGCTGGAGCAGGTGCTGCTCAATTTGATCATCAACGCCCAGCACGCTATGGAGGAACAGGGAGGACAGCTCACCCTCAGGGCCTACCAGGATCAAAAGAAGAAGCATCTCATCATCGAGATCTGCGACGAGGGCGAGGGCATCTCACCCAAGGACCAAAAGAAGATCTTCGATCCCTTTTTCAGTACCAAGGCCCCGGGCAAAGGCACCGGGCTCGGTCTTTCCACCTCGATGTCCATCATAGAAAACCATTTCGGCAAGCTCTCCCTGGAAAGCCATAAAGGGTTGGGCACCACTGTCCGCATCAAGCTGCCCTTGAATCTCGAGGAGCTGCGCCAAATCAAAACCGATCACCCCGCGCCTCGGGTGAGGCCGAGCGTCAAGCACATCCCCCGCGTGCTCATCGTCGACGACGAGCGGCACATCCAGGACATACTCTCCGAAGCCCTGGCTACGGAAAACATGGAGCCGGTATGCTGCGCCAACGGGGAAGAGGCTTTAGGCCTCCTGGATCGGGAGCACTTCGACCTGCTGCTCCTGGATATGCGCATGCCTCTTATGGACGGGCTTTCCCTGATCAACTCCATCAAGGACAAGAAGGTCCATTTGCCGATCATCGTGATTACCGGAATGGCCAGTCACGAGGAAATCAAGGAGGCCCTGAGCAAAGGGGTCTACAAGTGTATCCGCAAGCCCTTTCACATCAAAACCTTGCTCAAAGACATCAAAGACGTCCTCACGCAGGAGGGGGTGCTTGACCAATACGGCGACCAGGATCATTTCAGTAGCCAGCGGTAAGGGAGGGGTAGGCAAGACCTCCTTTACCCTCAATCTAGCCTGCATCCTTTCCGATCTCCGCTACAAGGTCTGCCTCATCGACGCCGATCTCGGACTGGCCAATGTGGACGTCATCCTTGGTCTGCAGCCCAGATACACCCTGGAGCACGTCCTTTTTGAGGACCGAGCGCTCCAGGACGTCCTTCTGGGCTACGACGAGCATTTGGACATTCTTCCGGGAAGCTCCGGCATTCCCAGTCTGGCCAGCCTGGACAGCCGTCAGCGCGCCAAGCTCATAAGCACCTTCCAAGAGCTCGCGGCCTACGACTACGTCCTCATCGACAACTCCCCGGGGATTACTCCCACAGTGCTTTCCTTGTGCCTCTCGGCCAAAGAGCTGGTCATCGTTATCACCCCGGAGGCCACATCCATCACCGACGGCTACGCTCTGCTCAAGAGCCTCAAGCAAAACGGCCTTGCCTTTCCGCCTTTCCTGGTCCTCAACAAGGCGCGCAGCCTCGAGGAGGCGCAAAAGATCTTCCACCGGCTCAGCTCCACCTGCAGGAAACATCTCCAGCTGGCCCTTCTGTTTCTGGGCACCGTGCCTGTCGACTCCGCCTTTCAGGATGAGCTGAGCCGACGGACGCCTTTTGTCCGGCTTCACTCGCACCGGAAATCGAGCCGATGCTTGCAGCAAATCGGCTCCAGGCTGGCCAACCGTCCCCGGCAGAAGCTTTTTCAGAACAGCTTGAGCGAGTTTTGGCATAAGGCCCTGGTCCAGAGCCGACAGCGGTCCGAGCCGGACTTCCAGGCCCGGCAGAACAGCCCCAAGCAATACATCACCCCGCGCCAGAAGCTTGAGCATCTCGGAAGCAGCCTTTCCGATATCGAGTCACAGATCGAAACGGATGGGGAGATCCCTACCGAGCTCATCGACGATCTCATAGCCAAGCTGCAAGGCCTGAGACAAAAGTTGGAGCCCTTCCAGGCCGTGGGCTCTCCGCCCGGCTCCAGAGCCTCGGATGCACCCCGGATCGGCATCCTGTCCGCAAGCGAGGACATGGCCATGCTCCTGGAGGAAATTCTCACCTACCGGCAGCTCGAGGCCGTGGATATCCGCCGGCAAAGCAATGAAATCCATTCCCTCGATCTGCTCATCTACTATCCGGGCGAGGCCCTGGACCCGGAGGGGCTGCTGGACAAGGAGCCGCGCCAAAGCGTTCCCGTGCTTCTTTTGACCGACTTCGGGCTCCAGCCAGGGGGATTTCCGCACTCCAGCTGGATGGACATCCAGAAGACCGTCAAGGTCCCCTTCAACATAGAGGACCTGGTTCAAGCCGTTCGGGACGCGATACAAAACCCTGCTTTGCAGCTGGCCTGCTCAAGCCGAAGCTAACCATGCCGGACTCCATCTGGATCAGCGCTGCAGAGACCTCGGCCGACATCTACGGAGCCGACCTGCTGCGGGAGCTGCATAGCTGCGCCCCGCATCTGCAGTTTATCGGAGTGGGCGGGCCGGAAATGCGCCGCCAGGGGCTGCAGGCCTTTATCAAGGCGGAAGAGCTGTCCCTTATGGGATTTACCGAGGTCATCTCCTCCATTCCCAGGGTTCTCGGCTGCTACAGACTGGCCAAGCAAAAGATCAGGACCTACTCTCCGCGATGCCTCGTCCTCCTCGATGCCCCGGACTTTCATTTCCGCATAGCCAAGATAGCCAGCAAGCTGGATATCCCGGTCTACTACTACATCAGCCCCCAGGTCTGGGCCTGGCGCAAGGGCCGAATCAGGTTCATGCGCCAATATATCCGCAAGGTGCTCTGTATTCTTCCCTTTGAGGAGAAGTTCTTCTCGGACAACGATCTGGAGGTCGTCTTTGTCGGGCACCCTCTGCTGCAGCAAATCGACTTTCACCAGCTTCAGGATGTTCCCCGGGAAAACACCCTGACCATCCTTCCCGGGAGCCGCTCCAAAGAGGTCTCCTCCTTGCTCCCGAAGTTCGCAGCAGCCGCAGAGATGGTCGCTGCAGAGCATCCCGGGCTCGAATTCCGGGTGGTGCGCTCCTCCTCTATCCCGGAATCGCTGTTAAGACAGTACTGGACCTCGAATCTCCCCCTGACAATAGTTCCTTTCAACCAACGCTACGCCCAGATCAAGGCCAGCCGGTTCGTCTTCACCGCATCCGGCACAGCCAGCCTGGAATGCGCCCTGATCGGCACCCCGGCCATAGTGGCCTACAAAGTATCCTGGCTAAGCTACCTCATCGCCAAGATGGTCGTGGATGTGCCCTACATCAGCATGCCCAACCTTATTCTGGGCCAACCCGTTTTCCCGGAATGCATCCAGTCCCGGGCCAACCCAGAAGTTCTGGCCGAGCAGGCCCTGCAGTGGCTGAACAATCCCGATCAGCTAGTTGCGATAGGAAACGAGCTCCTAACCCTCAGAGAAAAGCTGGGACAAAAGCACGCCGCCCGAACCAGCGCCGAGATCATTCTGCAGGAGGTAAGCTCCCTAGACGCAAGACATGAACCAACAGGAGGCGAGGCATAAGGCATGAAAACGGATCCCATTTCCCTGGGCATAGTCGGCGTCGGCCATTTGGGGGAAATACACACCCGGCTGGCCAGGAACATTGAGTCCATCCATCTGATTGGAGTTTACGATATAAATCCCCTAAGGACCCAGGAGGTTGCCAGCCGCTATGAGACCCGGGCCTTCCAAGGGCTGTCCGACCTGCTTCAAGAAGTCCAGGCCGTGATTTTGGCCGTACCCACTGAGCTGCACTTCGAAATCGGCCGGCAGATTCTAGCCTCCGGCAAGCATTTGTTCATTGAAAAGCCCATCACCTCTCGAACGGATGAAGCCAGAGCCCTGATCGATATGGCCCGCCGCTCCGACCTGAGGCTCCAAGTGGGACATATCGAGCGCTTCAACCCCGCCTTTCTGGCCTTGAACCAAGTCTCGACCCACCCCTTATTCATCGAAGCGCATCGGCTCTGCCAGTTCAATCCACGGGGCACAGATGTGAGCGTCATCCTGGACCTCATGATCCACGACATCGACATCGTGCTCACCTTGATACCCAGCCCGGTAGAAACCATACATGCCTGTGGAGTGCCGGTGGTATCCGACTCCGAGGACATCGCCAACGTTCGGCTCAGCTTTCAGAACGGCAGCGTAGCCAACCTGACAGCCAGCCGAATCTCGGCCAAGGACATGCGCAAGATGCGGCTTTTCCAGCGCAACAGCTACATCTCGGTCGACTTCCTGGCCAGGAAGACCGAGATCCTCAGCCTGGCACAGGCCGAAGCGGGGCTGGACCTCTCCCCGAACGCCGTCCCGGTGACCCAGATCGGTTCAGGGGACAACAAAAAGGATGTGCTGCTTGATGTTCCCGCCATATCGGAGGTAAACTCCCTGGAGCTGGAGCTCGGCTATTTCGCCGCGGCGGTGCAAAACAGAAGCGAGGTGCCAGTACCCGGCGAGGACGGGCTTCGGGCCCTGGAAGTGGCAGAGATCATCCTGGAGCAGATCAAGCGGCCGCAATAAGAAAGCCCAGGCCGCTCAGAAGCGCCTGGGCTGTTTGCATTGGGGAATTAAGCTGACGTATCGCGCTGGACAAGTCACTGGGGCTTGGCCATTTCCTCCTGGGATTTCATATAGTAGAAGAACTCGCTGTCCGGAGTGAGAATCAGGTTGGTCCTTTCTCCTAGGCTCTGCTTGTAGGCATCCAGGCTTCGCAAGAGGGCATAGAACTCAGCGTCCTGGCTGTAGGAATCCCCGTATATCTTGGTTGCCTTGGCATCCCCTTCTCCGTGCAGCACCTCTGCCTTCCTCCTGGCCTCGGCCAGCAGGATGGAGCGGTCCTTTTCCGCCTCGGCCCGAATCTTTTCCGCCTGCTCGTGCCCTTCGGAGCGATACTGCCTGGCCTGGCGCTCGCGTTCCGAGCTCATGCGGGCGAAGATGGCCTTCTGGTTCTCCTCCGGCAGGTCGGTGCGCTTGATTCGGACATCGAGAAGCTTGATGCCGTACTTGTCGAGCTCGCTGGTAACCTTGGAGGTGACCTTTTGCATGATCTCGTTTCTTTTGGTGGAGACGATCTCTATGAGGGTGTAGCGCCCCAGGGCCACCCGCAGCTCGGCGTAGACAATATCGTCCAGGCGGTTGATGCCGCCGGATACGGTCCGGGCGGTGCGATAAAAGCGGAGGGGATCGTCAATGCGCCAGCGGGCAAAGTTATCCACCACCAGGGTCTTCTTGTCCTTGGTAATGATCTCGGCCGGCTTGGCATCGTACTCCAAAACCCGATGGTCGTAATTGACCACGTTTTGGACAAAGGGAAGCTTGAAGTGGAGACCCGGCCCCACCGCATCTCCCACCGGCTTTCCAAGCTGCAGAACGATGGCCCGCTCCGTCTGGTCCACGGTGAAGAAGCTCTGCCCGATTCCGAAGAGCAGGAGCACGAGAACAACGACAACAGCGATAGGCGATTTGGGAATCGAGGCCATATTTACTTCCCCCCTTTGTCGGTCTGTGAAGTGCTGGGCGAGGCTTTCCTACCCAGGCCCTTGTCAAGCTCGTGCAGGGGCAGATAAGGGACCATCTTTTCCGAAACATCCCCGGTCAGCACCGTCTTGTGCCCGGTCTTCTGGAAAACCTCCTGCATGGCCTCCAGGTAGAGGCGTTTTCTCGTCACCTGCGGCACCTGCCTGTACTCGGCGAAAATCTGGTTGAAGCGCTCGGTCTCTCCCTTGGCCTGACGAATCTTGGTTTCCTTATAGGCCTCAGCCTCATTGAGAATGGAGGCCACCTGCCCCCTGGCCTTGGGAACGATCTCGTTGCGGTAGGCCATGGCCTTGTTTATGAGCTGGCTCTTGTCCTCCCTGGCGCTGGCCACGTCCTTGAAGGCATCTGTCACCTGCTGCGGCGGATGCACGTCCTGGAGCTTGACTGCGGTTACCTTGATGCCGCTGTTGTAGTCGTCGAGAATGTTCTGCAAGAGCTCCATGGTCTTGGTCTGGACGGCAAGCTTCTCCTCGGTGAGCACGGCCTCGATCTCGTTGTTGCCGATGACATCCCGCATGGCCGCTTCAGCCGCATCCTTGACCGTTTTTTGGGGCTGGCTGATTTCAAAGAGGTAGTTTTGGGCCTCCTTGATGCGGTACTGCACAATGAACTGGACGTCCACAATATTCTCATCCCCGGTCAGCATGAGGGACTCCTTGGGCACCCTCTGGTAGTTCGCCTCCAGCATGCTCGTGGTGTACTCCGGGGTGCGGAACCCGACCTCCAGGCGCTTGATCTCGGTTACGCTGGGGGTCAGCACCGTCTCCACCGGATAGGGCATGTGGTAATGCGGGCCCGGCTGGGTAATCCGCGTAAAGGCCCCGAACCGCTTGACCACCCCAACCTCATTGGGGTTGACGATATAAAAACCGCTGGCCAGCCAGATCAGAACAATCAGGGCAACCACGATCTTGAGCCCGGATCCCTTGAACTTGAGCAGATTCTGCAGTTTTTGCTTGATTTCTTCAAAATCCGGTGGAGGCTTGCCCCGGCCACCGCCGCCACCGCCTTGCCTTTGCCGCTTTTCCTGGAGTTTTTCCCAATCCCAGCTCATTTTGCTCATCGCTCCTTTGTGATCTCTAAAGTCAGATTTGCCGGAGGCAAAGCTGACTTGGGGGTAAGGGGTTTTCTGTTCTATCAATCGGGAGTTGGCACCCAGGAGGTGACCCCCAAAATCCGCTCGACCCGTTTTCTTGAACCGACTGCTTTGTTGTGGCACTATGCCGCCTGGGCTGAACAACAGATCAAACCAGGTACGAGGTATCCCTATGAAGCCGGTGAAGTCCGATGTGTTCCGGGCCTACGATATTCGCGGCAGGGTCAATGAGGATTTCGACCCCGAGTGGGTGGAAACGTTGGGAAAGGCGTGTGGTACATACTTTCTACGCAACGGGCTTTCCCAGGCAATCGTGGGCCGGGATTGCCGCCACAGCTCACCGGAATATCAAACACGGATGGTTGAGGGCCTTATTGCCACCGGCGTGGACGTTGTCGCCCTGCCTATGGTGCCGACCCCGATCCTGTATTTTGCAGTGAAAACCCTGCAGCGTCAAGCCGGGGTGATGATCACTGCCAGCCATAATCCGCCGGAATTCAATGGCTTCAAGGTTTGGGCCGGCCAGGACACCATCCATACTCATGAACTGCAGAAAATCTTTGAGATTATGGCCGCAGGGGATTTCGCCCAGGGCTCCGGGGTAGCCAGCGAGCTGGACCTCAGGAGCACCTATCAGCAAACGCTCAAGGAGAATATCTCCCTGGACCATCCGGTTCGCGTGGTGGTCGACGGGGGCAACGGCAGCGCCGGAGAGGTCTGCGCCGAGCTCCTGGCCTCGGTAGGCGCCGAGGTGATCCCCATTTACTGCAATCCGGACCCGGACTTCCCCAACCACCATCCGGATCCAACGGTCCTGGAGAACATCACCGATCTTCAGGCCACTGTACGCGAGCGCTCGGCCCATTTCGGCGTCGGTCTGGACGGAGACGGAGACCGCATCGGAGTGGTGGATGAGCAGGGAGACGTACTCTACGGCGATCAGCTGCTGGCCATCTACGCCAGGGATGTATTGCAGCGGCATCCCGGCAGCACGGTCATCGGAGAGGTCAAGTGCTCCCACCTGCTTTTTCAGGATATCGCCGGGCACGGGGGCTCGCCGCTGATGTGGAAGACCGGGCACTCCCTGATCAAGGCCAAGATGAAGGAGGTGGGCGGGCTGCTGGCCGGCGAGATGAGCGGCCATATGTTCTTCGCCGACCGCTACTATGGCTTTGACGACGCAGTTTACGCGGCCCTGCGGCTGGCCGAGATCGTCAGTCAGGAGCCGTCCAAGCCTTTGAGCGCCTATCTCGAGGACTGGCCCAAGACCTGCAACACTCCGGAGATCCGCATGGAATGCCCGGAGGAGATCAAGTTCCAGGTGGTGGACCGGGCCGTGGAGTACTTTGCCAACCAGCCCGGAGACTTCGAGGTCATTGATGTGGACGGCATCCGCATCAACTTCGGCGACGGCTGGGGCCTGGTCAGGGCCTCAAACACCCAGCCCGTGCTCGTGCTCCGCTTTGAGGCGGAGACAGAGTCCCGGCTTCAGGAAATCCGCGACTTTTTTGAACAGCCCATCCAGCGATGGATCGAAGAGATGAATGGCTAGGCGGAACCTCCTCCCGGCCTCCGGCTCTCCTGCCGCACAGCTCCTGCGCACCGCGGGGCTGGTCTTCATATTTGTGCTCGCCGGCTTGCTGTTCTGGAAGTATTACGAGCGGAGCCTGGACCGGATCATCGCCGGACAGCAGATCGTGGATGAGACCGACGCGCTCGCCGCGGAGCAGAAAGAGCAGATCGCCCAGTTTGCCGAAACGCTTAAACAGGACTACGGGCTCCGGTTTCAGCTCCAGGTGCACCAGGGCCGGATCAGGCCGCCCAAGCTGGACTCCAGGACGCTGTATATCGGATTGAGCCCGAAGCACGGGGAGTGGAGGATCGTCTTCCCTGTGCTCCTCAAGCAGGCCTTGCCGGAGGATTTCGTCCGCTATCTGCAAGAGGAGCATTTCCACGGTCCGCTCAGCGATAACACCTGGCCGGAAGCGCTCATGAACGGGCTGCATGCGATCTTTGGCCACCTCAGCCGCATCCAATCAGGAGACCAAGCCTCATGAGCCGATCTCGAAACAAAACCGAAGCAACCATCTACACCGACGGTTCCTGTCTGGGCAACCCCGGTCCCGGCGGCTGGGCCGCCATTGTGCGCATCGGCAAGGGCTCCCGGGAGATATCCGGCGGTCTTGCCGGAACCACGAACAACCGCATGGAGATCAGGGCGCTCATCGAAGGCTTGAGGGCCTTGGAACAACCGGCCAAGGTGAGGGTGGTCACCGACTCGCGCTATCTGCACGACGCACTGGAGAAGGGCTGGCTCCGCCGCTGGCAAGCCAACGGCTGGCGCACCGCCAGCAAAACCGCGGTCAAGAACCGCGATCTGTGGGAGGAGCTCCTTCAGCTCCTGAACAAGCACCAGGTCACCATGAGCTGGACCCGGGCCCACCAAGGACACAAGCAGAACGAGCGCTGCGATCTCCTGGCCAGGCAAGAGGCCCAGAAAAAGCATCTTCCCCTGGACCAGCCCAAGGACCAGGCGGGCAGCACTGCGAGCAGCGCAGATACTTCCTCCCAGGAGGAGGCTTCCTCCTGCGCCCGAGCCACGTCCCCAGCCAGCGAGCCCCGAGCCGAGTGCCGTCTATCGCCTGAAGATCGATCCTGCCTGGAAGCGGTGCAGCAGAAGCTCGGCTACCGGTTCAACAGGCCGGTGTTGCTGAAAACCGCCCTTACCCACAGCTCCTTTGCCAACGAGTCCGACCTGGACGTGGAGCACAATGAACGTCTGGAGTTCCTGGGGGACGCCGTTCTGGAGCTGTGCATCTCGGAAGAGCTCTACCACCGCTATTCGGAGGCCAGGGAGGGGGATCTGACCAACCTCCGGGCCAGGCTGGTCAGCGAGCCAGCTCTGGCCGATATCGCCCGAGACCTCAACCTTCAGAAGTGCATTTTTCTCGGCAAAGGAGAGGAGGCCCAGGGCGGGCGCGAGCGGGACGCCGTTCTGAGCGACGCCTTGGAGTCCCTTTTCGCGGCGGTGTTTCTGGATGGGGGGTTCCAGCAATCAAAAAAGGTCATCCTGGCCATGTACAAGGAGCTGTGGCCGGAATCCATCCAGGGCCGCCGCAAGAAGGACTTCAAGAGCAAGCTCCAGGAAACGACGCAGCAGCTCTTCAAGGACCGCCCCAGATACAGTCTCATCGACAGCTACGGCCCGGAGCACGCCAAGACCTACCATGTCCAGCTCACCCTACCGGACGGCCGAGCTATCGAGGCCGAGGCCTCGAGCCTGAAGAAGGCGGAGCAGATGGCTGCGCAGGAGGCGCTGCACTGCCTGGAAAGCGACAAGAGCAGCTGAGCCTTGGGAAATCCCAAGGCTCAGCTGCTCTTGTACTACTCAGGAATGCAACGCTTGCCCACATTTGAGCCTGCTCATCTTTTTATCCCGCCATCATTACCGCTTGAGGTTGACCACCTCCTGGAGCATCTGATCGGTGGTGGTGATGGTCCGGCTGTTGGCCTGGAACCCCTTCTGGGTGATGATCATCTTGACGAACTCTTCCGAGATATCCACGTTGGACTGCTCCAGGGAGTTGGCCTGAATGGTTCCCAATCCTCCGGTACCCGGCTTGTTGGTCAACGGAGGCCCGGAGGAGCGGGTCTCGGAAAACAGGTTGCCGCCCTCCCGGCGGAGCCCCTGGGTGCTGTTGAAGTCGGCCAGGGAGAGCACGAACAGGTTCTGCACCTGCCCGTTGGAGTAGGAACCGGTCATCACCCCGTCCCGATCGATGGAGATGTTCTGCAGAAAGCCCGGCGGGTAGCCGTTCTGGGCCTGAAAGATGGTGGTGCTCCCGCTGCTGAAGCTGGTGGTGGCGTTGGCCTGCCTGGAGGAGTCGTTGAATTCGGGCAGGTAATCCATGGACTCTTCGGCACCATCAATATCGGCTACATTCGCGGCGTCATGCCCTTCATCCCCCTCACCATTATTATCCAAGTTAGTCCATCCAGCCAGAAGATTGGCATCCGGATCGCCGGTATTTCTATTGCGCAGACCGAAGTTCATGGCGATGTTCTGGGCGTTATTCTGATTGGTTGTATCCGCATCTGCTGCTCCCAGAAAGTTGGCTGTGCACATGGGATAGCCTTCCTGGCTGAACTGGGCCGGCATCCAGTTGTACAAGTTGTCTGGATCGCCGTCTTGATTAAATTCAGGTCCGTCTGCTCCGTCATCCGGATCATTGTCCGCGTCCCTCAGAGTATAGGCGGACATGTCCTCCAGAATGCCGCCGCTGGAAAATGTCAGAGAGCCGGACATGAGAACTCCCCTCTTTGTATCGTCATCAGCCCAGAAGGTCCGGTTATCCGCCTCTGGCGGAACGGTCACCATGTACTCCCAGTGCTGCTTGCCTTCGGTATCCCCCAGGTCGTCCCGCACCGGATCGAAGTAGGTGGTCAGGTTGTGCGGATTGCCGTTCTGGTCATAGACCTTGATGGTGGTCTGATAGGCATACTGGGTATCGCCTATGGGGTCGTCCTCTGTGGCGTCCCACTGATTCCACATGGCGAAGAACGGGTCCTCGTCACTGGTGGCATGATCCTCGCTGCTGGAGTCCAGATTGGCGATCATATCCACTTTGCTGGAGGCCTGCGGCGCGGACTGGAAGTTCTCCAGGCGGATATCCGTCTTGTCCCCCTCGGTCTGCACCCCGGTCTGCTCCTCAGTCGCTCCGCTGGCCGAGGCCACGGCGTTTTGCTCCTGCTGCACCTCCCAGCCCTGGACGACGTAATTGTGCGGATCGACGAGATAGCCGTCCTTGTCGAAGCGGAAGTTTCCGGCCCGGGTATAGAACTGATTCTCCTCCCCTTTAGGAGAGACGATAAAGAACCCGTCCCCGCCGATAGCCACGTCCGTGGCCTGGTTGGTGGACTGCATGGAGCCCTGGCTGAAATCGTCCATCACCGCTGCCACGGAAACGCCTCGACCCACCTGCCCCGGCCCGGAGGCCGTGGAGATGGTCTGGCTCAAGGCGTCCTCGAAGTGCATCCTGGACTTCTTGTAGCCGATGGTATTCACGTTGGACAGGTTGTTGCCGATGACCGACATCTTCTCCCCGTGGGCGTTGAGCCCGCTCGTTCCAGAGTACAAGGCTGACGAAAGACCCATTGTATCCTCCTCTATCGCTTAGTTGTCTTGATCCACCAGTTCCTTGACCTGATTCCACTGCACTTCCCGGCCATTCTGCAGCGTGAGGACAACTCCCTGGCCCTCCTGCTTCAGTCCGACCACCTCGCCACTCACCTCGGTGGATGCCTGGAGCGGCTGGCCCTGGAGCCCTTCAGCGGAAATGCCGATTCGATACACCCCGTCAGGCATGGTTTGGCCCTCATAGCTCTTCCCGTCCCAGGCAAACTCGTGGCTGCCGGGCTGCTTGGCCCCCAGCTGCACCGTGCGGAGCAGGTTGTTGCCGGAATCGAAGATATTGAGGGACACGTTTTTCGCTGTCTCTGAAAGCTCGTAATAGACGGAGGAAATATCTTCCCCGTCCTTGCTGATCTCCTCGCCCTGGGCCTTGACCTCCTTTCCGATGAGATCCGCGGCCTGGAGCATCGTGGACTGCACATCCTTGGCGTTGAGCTTCTTTACGCCCTCGGCAATGTTGGTCATCTGCTCCAGGCTGCTGAACTGGGCCAGCTCGGCAACGAACTGCCTGTCCTTCATGGGGTCTGTGGGGTCCTGATGCTCCAGCTGGGTTACCAGGAGCTTCAAAAAGGAGTTGCGGTCCATTTCCGAGGACTGGCCGGTCTTGGGCTGCTCCTGCTGGAACTCCTTCTCCGCCTGGCCCAGAATATTTCCCATTCCCTGCATGCCTGCTGCCATAGTCATGATGCGTACCTCTTTTCGTTAGGCGATAACCGATAGGCCTTGGGTGGCAGAATGCTCCAGGGTCTCCTCCTGGGGATGGAGGATATCGTCCTCGGTATCCGGTCCTCCGCGCCACCTTTGCCACCAGCTTCTCTTCTCCATCCTTTCCCGCTGCTCGCGAGCCTCATTGTGCCCGTGCTCCCCGAACCACTGCTGCCCGGACTGCTCCTGCTGGGCCAGCTGGGTCTGCACATCGATCTTCTGCACCTTGAGGCCCTGCTGCTCCAGGTTGTGCTGCAACCCGGCCAGCTGATGCTGCAGGGCCCGGGTAACGTCGGGGCTATCGGTCTTGATCAAGGCGGAGACCTGGCTCTGATGCACCTGGAGGACCACATGCAGCTTCCCCAGCTCCGGCGGATGGAGCTTTAATGTGAGCTCCTGCCTGCCCTGGCCCATGCCGCGCAAAATGACGGACTGAACCTGGCGCAGGATGCCCTGCCTGACCTCGGGGTGGCGCAAGGCCTCGCGGCTGGAGGCACTCTCCCGCCCCAGCGACTCCTGCAGAAGCCCGTCCATTTTCTGCTGCAGCGAGCCCAGCCCGCGGTCCTGCAGCCCTCCGCCCTCATCAGTGGTCTTGGCAATCCGGTTCCACAGCGCTTCCCAGGCCCGATCCCTGTCCTTGCCCGGCTGATCTCCAAAAGACTGCGATTGCTGCTGACTGGATTTGTGCTGCAGCGTCTGTTCTTCAGACACATTCGGGGACTGCATGCTTTTGGCCGCTGTCTGCTCTCCTGTCTCGCTCCTTGCTGCCGCCCTTCCCTTTTGCAGGGCCTGCACAATCGCCTCTGAAGAGGTCTCCTTCAGCTTGGACTGAGAGCCCGGCTGGGGCTCGGCCTGCCTGCTCTGCTCTGAAGCGGACTTCGCCACCTGCTTGAGGGCATCGATCAAGCGGGAAATTTTTTCCTGGCCCGGCTTGCCGGGCTCATCCGAAGCAGCTTCCAGGTGCCGGAGCAGATTTACAAGCTGGCTCCTGCCCGGCTGATCCCCTTTGTCATCCGCTTGGGCGCTCTGCTGGAGATTCCGCGCCTGATCAAAGAGAAAGCGCAAGGCGCTTTGCATCCGCTCCGGCGAGGGCTTTTCATGCGGACCCCAAAGCTGCTTCAGCCGGGCAATATCCTCTTTGGACAGCCCCATGGCCTCGCCAAGGGCCTTGATTTTGGACTTCAGCTCCCCGCCATCCCGGGCTTGCGCCAAATCTCTAAAGGCCTGGGACAGCTTGGCGGTCCAAAGCTCGGGTTGATCGTTCCGGACAGCCTGGGCCAGATCAGCCATATCGGACTGGGTAAGGCCTATTTCGGACAGGATATGCTGCAGCGCCTCCGCATCCATGGCCTGGAAGGCCGGCAGCTCCTGCATTTGCTGCAGCAGCTGCCATACCTCTCCGGCCAGCTCCTGCCAATCCATATTCTCCGCTTCCTGGAAACGCTTTTCCAGCTCGGCCAGCTCCTCCTGGCCCACTCCCGCTTGGCGGAGCGCCTGCTTTACGGCGGAAAAGGCTTCCCGGCTCACCGGCTCCCGCGAATCGGAAGCCTTTGCTGGCGGCTCCGCAGCCCTTGCTGCAGGCTGCTGTATATCCCTGGTTTCCCTGTTGCAGCTGCAGCGCTTTCCGGCTGCCTCATCTTCCCGGTCCCGGAGCTGCTGGGAGGATGCGCTTTGACTGAGCTTCACGGCAAAGCCATTTGGCTGGGATTGAAGGCTGCCTTGCTCCTTTCTCAATCCGAGCTCCTGATCCTTTGCCAGGGAGACAGTGGGCAAAATTTGCATGGCTTGGCTCCTTTTCCCGGAGAAGAATCAAGAACAGTGCCAAAAAAAGCCCGCTTTGGAAGACGCGTCTTCCGAAGCGGGCTTTTTTTGCGGAAACAGTCGAAGGCAACCAGGCTCTATCCCGGTCCCCATCACTTTTCTGGAGCTTTCATGATGAATGCAATCTATGATCCAAAAAAGGATCGAACCTTTGCTTCCACGTGATCAATGATCTCCTTCGGCGTGGAGGCACCGGCTGTCAACCCGATCCGCTGTCCCTGCCTGAAATCTCGCGGCTCCAGCTCAGCGGCCTGCTCGACATGGAAACAGGTCGTGCCCAGGCTGCGGACCACCTGGGCCAGCCGGCGCGTGTTTCCGCTGTTGTACCCCCCGACCACCACCATGATATCCACCCTGGAGGCAATGTCCGCAGCCTCGCGCTGCCTCTCCCTGGTAGTGTCGCAGATGGTGTCCAGGACCGGGACCTCGCTTCCCAGCACCCCCTGCACCCGGCTGATGAGCCTGTTGTACTCGGCCCTGTCCTGAGTGGTCTGGGCTGCGAGCACATAGGGCTTGCCCGGATGCAGGGAAAGCTGCTCGAACCGGTCCACGCTCTCGATCACCTCGGCCTGGCCCCGGGCATAGCTGAGCAGACCGGCCACCTCCGGATGCTCCGGCTCCCCGAAAAGAATGAGCTGCCGGCCCTCGTTGGCGGTCCTGTCCTGAATGAGCGTTTGGGCCTTTTTCACCTTGGGACAGGTGGCATCCACGATATGAACGCCCAGCTGGGCCAGCCTCTCCTGAGTATCCCGGGGTATGCCGTGAGCCCGGATGACAGCGCTGCCGTCGCGGGGCAGCTCCTCCGGGGTCTCCACCTCGCAGACCCCCAAGTCCGCATAGTGCTCGAGCACCTGCGGATTGTGAATGATGGGCCCCAGGGTACACACCGGCCTGGCTGCAGACCCGTTTTGCACCAGCCGTTCCAGCTTTCGCAGGGCGAGATCCACCCCCATGCAGAAACCGGCGCTTTCGGCCCTTATAACCTGTACCATAGCTCGATTTTGCTCCTTCAGATCTATTGAGTCTTTTGCAGGGCATCAAGGATGCCATCCAGCTCCTGCCAGGATCGGCAGGAGACAATCCTTGGCCGTAGGCTTCTCGCTCTGGCAAAGCCCTTCAGGTAGCGCGGGACCACTGTTCGCATTTTGAGCAGGCTTCGCCGATCGTCCAGATAGGCTCGGCACAGCTCGCTATGCCGGCGCGCCATGGCAAGGCGTTCCTTCATGCCACCATCCGAGCCTTCGACTCCAGCCAGTTCCAGGCCGCCGTGCAGGCCGTGCAAATAGTCCCGAAAAATGGAAGGGTTGTACAGCGCCCCGCGGGCGAACATGATGCCGGAGGCCTTGTACCCTGCCATGCAGACCAAGCCGTCCGCGGCGGAAAGGAGGTCGCCGCTGCCCAAAACCGGGAGGCCGCTTGATTCGTGCAGCCATTTTGTCCACTCCCAGTCCGCTTTGCCGGAAAAGCCCTGCCGCACGGTCCTGGGGTGCAGGGTGATCCATCCCGCGCCCTCCTCCTGAAGACGCTGCACCAGATCCGCCAGTCCGGAGCAAGGCCGGCTCCATCCCAGGCGCAGCTTGACCCCGACCCGGCCCGGGCCCGCGATCTCGGTCATACCCTGAACCAAGTCCACCAGAAGGGGAAAGTTCTGCAGCAATCCGGCTCCTGCCCCGGTTTTGACCACTTTTTTCACCGGACAGCCGGCGTTCAGGTCGAACAGGGAGTAGCCCTGCTCCACTAGCAGGGCCACGGCGCGCTGCAGATATTCACGTTGTGCTCCGAACAGCTGCACCACCAGCGGGGCATCCCGGGAGCAGGTCTCCAGAAGCCGCCAGGTATCAGGCGTTTGATATACCAGCCCCTTGGCGCTGACCATCTCGGTACAGGCCAGGGCGCAACCGTACTCTCGGCACAAGAGGCGGAAGGGCAGATCGGAGTAGCCGGCCAAGGGAGCCAGCCAGGGCTTGTCTGGGCCAATCGGAGGATACATGCCGACTCAAACAGGCTGCGATTTGGGGTGCCTCGGCTGAAATGCAGGAATTGCCCGTTCCAAGGACTGCATTTATGGCCCAACACAGCTTAGATGTAAAGATCGAAGCGATTCGATAGAGAGGCTTCTTCCTGCAGGACGATATGGGGATGGAGCTGGACGATCTTGAAGGTAAGGTTGGCGTTCTCCGGAGGATTGGACTTGAAATAGGCCAGGAGCTTTTGATCTTCAACAGCAATGATTCCCTGCCGGGGGCCTACCAGGCGAAGGAGCTTGCCCTGAACCCTTTGTCCCGGCTTGTACTTGGCACGGAACCGGCGCACCCTGGCCTCATCCGGAGAGAAGTAAAGCAGGCTCCCTTTGCCTGAAAGGCGGGAAGAACGGCTCATGAGCGGGCCGACCTGTTTTGGTCGATTATCCAGTCCACCTCTTCGAGGCTCAAGCCGGTCTGCTTGGCCAGGGCCTGTTTGGTTTGCCCCTTGTCGTACCCGGAGAGCACCACCTGGCGAATCAAGCGCGGAGAGTCGCTGTATTTCTTAGCCTGCTCCACAAGGCCGCGCAGCTCACTGGCCCGGCTTTGCAGCTTCTTGTCCAGCTC
>CAZQPF010000037.1:0-28649 GCA_964595165.1 uncultured Desulfohalobiaceae bacterium | reverse complement strand
GGACTGAATGCCATGTTCCCAATTTCGTGTCCAAGGAGAGTGTAGCCCGGACCAACATGGATTCACCATAAACACGGTCGACAACGGCGAAAAGGCACTCTTCGAGCTTACAAAAAGGACTTTCGACGGCATTCTCATGGACGTCCAAATGCCGGTTTGGGATGGCATGGAGGCTACAAAGAGGATACGTTCTTCAAAAGCCGAATTCAGGGACATTCCGATCATAGGCCTGACTGCTCATGCTATGAGCAGTGATAAGAAGCAATGTCTCAATACTGGAATGAGCGACTATATTGCTAAGCCAGTAGAAAAGGATGATTTAATAGAGGTGATCAGAAGGAATCTATAGAATTGTGTAGAGGCTTTGGTCCAACCAGGAGCTGTTTTTACGAAGCTTTCCGGAGGTTCATTCCGTCATGAATACACTAATAAACGATGCCCTCAAATCCGATATCCTTGAAAATGCACCTGTGATCATCGCTTTTCATAATGATCAGCAAAATATCGTCTGGGCGAATCGAGCTTACCGGGAAGCTGCCAAAGGTTCACTAGAAGAACCGGAGAAGGACAAGTGCTATGCCGCTTGGGGCCTGGACAAGCGTTGCCGCAACTGTCCTGTGACCGAGGCCTTGAATACCGGAGAGCCTGCCGAAGCAGAGTTGACCCCGGAAAATCAGGACCACTGGCCCCGGTCCCAGGGTTCGTGGTTGGCCAGGGCCGTGCCCGTCAAGAATGATGCTGGTCAGATCATCGGGGCAGTGGAAACGGCTTTTGAGATCACGGAACGGAAGAAGGCAGAGTTGGTAAAGCTTCAAGACAGAGAGCAGCGTTTCAGGTCCATTTTCGAACAGGCCGGGGATGTAATCCTTTTTATGGACAGCAACGGAGTCATCAAGGACTGCAATCCTGAAGCAACAACCATCCTTGGTTACCAACCTGAGGAACTTCAGGGAAAAAATCTAGCTGATCTGATTTTCTCGGAAAACATGGATTTTCAGTTTATGCAGCCCGGGCAAACCAGCCAAAGAGACAGCGTTCGCTTTGAGCGGCAGCTTTGCTGCAAGGATGGCAGCAAGCGCATTGCTGAAGAAAGTCTCGTACAGCTGCATACCGGGGACTTCTTGGCCATTTTCCGCGACATCACCGAGCGCAAACGAGTGGAAAGTGAGCTGGCCAAGGAACGAAACCTTCTGAAGACCATCATCGACAATATCCCGATCATGATCACCCGCTACGAGCCTGACTCGAACATGCTCTACTTGAATAAAGAGTTTGAAAGGCTCGTCGGCTGGACCACGGAAGAGGTCCAGCATATAGACATGATGGAGAAGGTGTATCCGGACCCAGAGTACCGTCAGGAAGTATGGGATTACATGCAAAAAGCCACTTCGGAGTGGAAAGAGTTTCACGTCCAGGCCAAAAACGGAGCCACTATCGAGTCAGAATGGTCAAATATCATATTGGAGGATGGGACGCAGGTCGGTATCGGCATAGATGTCCGGGAACGCAAGCGAGCTGAGGAAGCTCTTCAAGAAAGTGAGGCAAAGTATCGAGCTCTCTATGTAAATGCCCCGCTTCCCTATCAGTCTCTGGATGATAATGGCTACATTCTGGATGTAAACCCAGCATGGTCACGAACTCTTGGTTATCAAAGGCAAGAAGTTGTTGGTACATATTTTGGTGAATTCCTCCATAAAGATTGGGAACCCCATTTTGAAAACAATTTTCCGAAATTCAAATACAGTGGGTATGTCAAAGATGTAGAGTTTATGATCCGTCACAAAGACGGCAATTATCTTCATGTCTCTTTTGAGGGATGCATAGGCTATGATCCGAATGGAAACTTTGGGCAAACCTTCTGCGTTTTCAAGGACATCACGCAGCAAAAGCAAGCCGAAAAGGCTTTACGGGTTTCTGAGGAGACATTTTCCAAGGTGTTCCAAAACGCTCCTCTGATGATGACCATTAGCACCGTCCGGGAAGGGCGTTACCAGGAGGTAAACGACGCTTTTGTTAAGACCTCGGGGTTCAGCCGGGAAATGGCTATAGGCGCTTCATCCATCGAGCTGGGTTTTATTCCGCCGGAAAGCAGGAACCGGATGATGGAACTGCTCCATTCGCAAGGACGAATAAGGGAGCTCGAGCTCGAGCTTATTCGAGCCGGCGGGGAAAAAATGCATTGCCTTTACTTCGGAGAGCTGATCGATATTGGAGGCGAGACCAGGTTGCTGTCCATCATTTCCGATGTAACCGAACGTAAGTTTTTGGAAGAGCAGCAGAGGTTTTTACAGCAACGTTTACATTCGCAATGGAAGGTGGCTCAGCTCACTGAAGCCACACATCAAGAACTTTGCGATTTGGCATTGGAGGAGATTCAAGCCCTCAGCAATAGCCGGGATTCCTTCTTCGGGTTTCTCTCCAAAGACGAAAGCACCATGATCATCCATAGCTGGTCCAAAATCACCATGTCCCATTGCTCTGTTGCAGAGAAGCTGATTTACTTCCCCGTTCCCAAGGCTGGGCTCTGGGCACAGGCGGTAACAGACAGAGCTCCGCTCGTTGTGAACGACTACAGCGGAAAGCATTCCCGCAAGCAGGGCCTCCCCGAGGGACATGTGGCTATTGAAAACTTGCTTGCAGTGCCAATTCTTAGACAGGGCAAGGTGGTCGCCATCGCGGCGGTGGCCAACAAGCCGACTCTCTATAATGACGACGATGTAAAGCAGATCGAGGCTTTCGTCTCCAATATTTTGCTATTGCTGGACAAAAGACGAGCCGAAGATAGCCTTTTGTCTGCCAAGAATCAGGCAGAAGCAGCCAATCGAGCCAAGTCTGAGTTCTTGGCCAATATGTCCCATGAGATCCGCACCCCAATGAATGGCATAATGGGAATGCTTCAGATCGTGCATGACACCACTTTGAATGAGGAGCAGCGGGAATATATTGACATGGCTCTGGCCTCCACCAAGCGCCTCAACCTGCTGCTCAACGACATCCTGAACTTGTCGAGAATCGAAGCAGGAAAGATGGAAATCAAAGAAGAAACCTTTTTGATTTCCGAGATCACCAAACGGGTCAGGGATCTTTTTTGCCAAGTCGCCAAGGAAAACGGGAACAATATCAGCGTTAGTATAGATCAGCATACTCCTGAAAAGCTCATAGGCGATGCGACGCGTCTGACGCAGATCCTGTTCAACCTCGTGGGGAACGCCGTCAAGTACACCCAACAGGGGCGAATAGAAGTAGCCATCAAACCCTTGCCCTACGCCCAATCAGGAGCAAAACGGGTTTTGTTTACTGTATCAGATACAGGCAAAGGCATCCCGGACCATATGATGGGTCAGGCTTTCGAAGCCTTCACTCAAGCAGACGATGCTGCATCTCCCTATGCGCGGCAGTTCGAAGGGGCCGGGCTCGGCCTGTCTCTTGTAAAGCGGCTGGCCCACCTCATGGGCGGTAGTATTTGCATTGACAGTCAGGAGCAGGGAGGAACAAATGTTTATGTGAGCCTTCCTTTTAAGCTGGCGGACGAATTATCAGAATTATCCAATGAGGAAGAGGAATGTGCAGCATCGCACACACATTCTGGATATCATGTTCTCATCGCTGATGACGACCTCCTGAGTCGAAAAACAGCCCAAAAGATTCTCGAAAATGCAGGCTACCGGGTTCGACTTGCTCAGGACGGCCAGAAAGCTTTGCAGCTCCTGGAGCAGGAACCTTTCGACCTAGTCCTGGTGGATGTGAAAATGCCCGTGATGAACGGGGTGGAAGCTACCCAATGCATTCGGAAGAAGGAATCAGCAGTTCGAAGTATTCCAGTCATAGGAATGACCGCTTATGCTATGTCCGGAGACAAGACGCATTTCCTTGAGGCAGGGATGAACGATTATATCTCGAAGCCGATTGATAAACAGGAGCTGTTATCAATAATCGACCGAAACATTCTCAGCTCATAAATGCATCATACGGCTTTTTTGCAACATCTTGATTGAACGACACTGCAGCCGGATTGATTAAGGAAGAAGATTCACCTTTTGCTGTGTCGTCTGGAGCCAGTTAAAAGAAAAGCAAGATCGGCAGCAGTCAAGGGCCGTTAGTTCTGGAGTTTTATATGGCGCTACCATCCCACATACTGGACTTGATTCTTTCCCTGGTCCTTGGCCTGATACATAGCTTGATCCGCCTTTTGAAGCAAGAGGTCCACTGTATCCGCTGGGCCCAAACCAGCCAGACCAATACTGATGGTGAATTTCAGGATTTGCCCATCCAGGTCCAGGGTGCACTTTTCCACCTCCTGGCGCACCCGTTCCAATCCCTGCTGAGCCGAGTGCAGATCTGTTTCCGGCAGGATGATGGCAAATTCTTCACCACCAACACGCCCCAGGATATCCACAGACCGGATATTCTCCTTGATGATGGCAGTCAGGATCTGCAGGACGTGATCCCCAGCAGTGTGACCATAGATATCATTAATGCTCTTAAAACAATCGATGTCCATAAAGGCCAGAGCCACATCGCGCTGATACCGGTGTGATTTCTGAATCTCCTTCTCCAGAGCCCCCAAAAAATACCGCCTGTTCCATGCCCCGGTCAGGGAGTCCACAAAGGCCAACTCTTCTATGCGGGCGGTATACTCCTTGATCTTTTCCAGCTTTTGCACATTCTCTAAGGCCAGTCCACAGATATTAACGATGTTCAAGGCCAGATTCAGATAGTATTCCCTGTACTCAGGAAAGGTCAGCTCATCAGCCTCCAAAACCCCCAGTGTCTTGTCCTGATAGGTCAAGGTAAGCATAAATCCCTGACCACTCTCGGTCCAGGCATAGGGCTGCTTGCATCCAGCCAGTCGCTTTGCAATCTGAGATGTGTCTTCAGTCTGATTCTCTGAGCCAAAGAACACCTGCTGGGGTTCACTCTCCCAAAACTGCAGATAGCAAAGCCTGCGTGGAGCAAAGAGCATGGCAAAGATGTCCAGAATACCGGCAATGGTCTGCTGTTCTGATTCCGCTTGGTTCAAGGTACCCAGAAGATCCAGGGCTGTGGCGTAATCGGCTTGATGCCTGGTACGTTTCTGCTGTACGTCCTCGTTATCACCAGTCCACGGGGTCTGATAGGCACGCGACCGCAATAAAATCTGAGTTAGCTGCATTTGTAAATACTGCACACCAGTTGGCACCCTCTCCCAGGGAAGGCCTACAGCTGATGCCAGGGCTTGGGTGTGCGTCCTGAAGTGTTTATGCATACCTGTATCCAAGAGCAGGATCTTGGACATGCTCTCTGGAAAGAACTCTCTGGCCCGGGACGGGGGATCAAATCCCAAAACGCGCAGATGGGTGCGCCAGGTGGCTGTCCAGCCGGGAAAAACAATATAGGATCCTTCTTGAAGTTTGGAAGCAATAAGCTCTGGGTTAATCAGCCAGGAAAAGCAATGCTCCAGCGTATAAATATGCACCTTGGGGTCTTCAAGCAGCGTCCCACTCCGGGAGAGGCAGGACCCTCCGATAATGTGCACCTGACCTGTCAGCCTTTTGTGCTGAACATAACGAGGCCAATCCGGCTGACCTCGGGTGTCGCAATAGGCTGGAAAGAAAGCCAGATTTTGCTCACCAAATTCAGGGCGCAAGGTGCGCATGACGTATCGGGCCTCCTGAGCCAAGTAAGGACAAAAGACAAAGGTATGGGGTTGGGGCACATTTGATTTCATGGAAAAAACCATAGGTATTTTCGGAAGGATAACCAATATTTTCTGAGCCTCGAGCTTGAAGAAACCTCCCCTGCTCCCTGGCGCCTAAAACACAGGCGGCAGGAAGGAAAGCCAGAGGGAGAGCTCCTTACTCCAGAGGATATTCCCCCCAGGTTCTGACTGCTTCAACCAAGGCCAGAAGGACATCATCTGGGACCTGACAGGGGATCTCACCATGATTGTCCGAAAGGATAAATCCTCCTCCCGGAGCAGCCTGGGCTATGGCCAGCTTGACCGCCTGCTCAGCTTCATCTTGGCTCCAGTGGCGCATAGCAATTCCGTTTAAATTTCCAATGACACTCAAATCCGATCCGCAGAGGGATTTGACCTGAGGCAAACTGTCAAAGGCGCTGACTCCCACGGCCGTGGTTCCGGTCTGGGCAAGAAAGCTGAGAATGGGAATGCATTGACCTGAGGCCAGGTTGATGGCGGTGGGCCCTTGAATGTGACTCAGGGTTCGATTGGCAATGGGCAACCCGGTTTGGACGTACATCTCCACTGGAATGATGCTTGGGGAGGAAACAGGATCAAAATAACAGATAAACGTGGCACCGGCCTGCAATTGCGCATTGGCCCAGGCTACGCAAAATGCCTCGTTGATCTGCATTAACCGCCAGAAGTGATCTGGATGTTCATGCAGAACAGACAGATAGGACTCAAATCCCAACTGCATGACCGGAAGGGAAAAGGGAGATATGGCCACGCCCACAATGGGGATACTCTCTCCGGCATAAGCCTTCAAGCCTCGAATGGCCTCCAGGACCCTGAGCAGACAGGGGCAATCATCGATACGTGGAGGATAAAGATTCCAAATCTCATTTAGGTCCCTAATCATGGGCTGCCCGGAATTGGGTGGTCCGTTCTCTGTAAAAATGACCTCCCCACCCCAGGCCTCTACTTCGATAGGCCCGTAAAAAAAAGGATAGAGTAGGTCGTTCCCGTACTTGGCCTGCAGAATAATCTGGCCTTGGACTACGTTCTCCGCTTTGGAAAAATAATCCTTGATGCTCATCCCCAATTCCTTGGCCCCGTGCATGCTCAAGGCCAAAAACACAGGGACCCTGTCCGGCTCGCTTTGACCAAGTGTGGTCATCACCCGCTGCATGGATGTCATAGAGGCATTCATAGCTGTTCATCCGATGATTTTTGCAGAAAGTGGATGGCATCCGAAGCTGTCTTTCCCCAGCCGGAAGCACCGACCTCAACCCACAACTGGGGATCAAAGCGAAAGGGGGCTCCGCCGACAATGACCTTGACCGCAAGCCCCTGCTGAGCAAGACCGTGCATGAGTTTTTTGACACGCAAGGCCGAGGGCAACATTAAGGTCGAAATAAACAGCACTTGAATATCATCCTTGATCACAAAACGCAGGAGCTCATCCACCGTGACCCGGTTATAATCCAGCACCGTATATCCGCTGGCCCGAAGCGCAGAGACTACGATGCGTTTGCCCAGCATATGATAGTCTTCGAGTACGGCCACCGCCGCTTTGGCCTGTGTTCTGTTGGCCGTCTGATCGGCAGGGAGCAACTCGCCCAGGATCTCTTCACTTAGGCGGCCACTCATATACACCTGAGACAGGGCAACACTCCCCTTTTCCCACAGGGTACCGATCCGCTCCAAGGAGGGCACCAGGATCTGATCCAGAAATTGCATAAAAGGCATATCCTGGGTCACCTCCTGAACAATTCCCCTGACCTTTATCCGATTCATATCCAAAAGGGCCTGGGTGAGTTTGGAAATGTCATGATGCATAAAATCGTCCCTTGTATTGGCACCGATCGCGCACAATGCCCTTCAAAAGGGCACATACTGGAAAAAATTGCTTGGCTCACTGATAATCCTACTCTTCGGGACTGCTCAGGTGCCATTCATAATGATAGCCCTAAGGTGCTCGGATCGATTTACCCCGTTCTCTTTTTTCCTTATCTGCCGGATTTACTTGATGGTACTGGTTATGTATCTTTGAAGTATTCTTTCCAGATCCACAAAACAGATTTAACCATGATCGAAAGCAACCTGGACAAACCTGGCCGGGTCACTGGTGCTGCAACGCTCGTACAGGGCCAGAAGCGTCTCAAGGCCAATGGTTAGCACAGTTGAAATCCCGGGTCCAATATGTATTTCCGGGCTGAGGACTGCACCTGTTCCGTTGGCATGCCGGTTCGGATCAACAGAGCCGCCGCTTCCTTCATGCTCATGGTTTCGTTTTGCAGTCCCAGGTCGACTTCACCCCTGATTGTTCGCCCCAGCCGGCGTTTAGCCACCAAGAAGCGATCTCCGGGATCAGTAATGAAACAACCGGTCATGCCCAGCATCTCTTTGGCAAAGCAGGCCCATCCTTCAAAAGCCGGATGAAGGGACATGCCGATCATAGCCTTGACTGCCCATGCTAGGAGCAGTGACAAGAAGCAATGTCTTAATGCTGGAATGAGCGACCATATTGCTAAGCCAATGGAGCAGGATGATTTAATAGAGGTGATCAGAAGGATTCTGGGGTTCTATGCTGAAAATCAATCTGTTTCTTGACATTAAGTAAAAAACAAGATAGCTAAAAATGGTCTTAATAAATATACATATTTCTTTTCCAGTCTTTATGCAAAATCAATATTGATGCTCAGAATAATCAACTTAACTCCATAGTAATATGAATAAAATTCTTGTTGTTGAAGATGACTTAGATGTTGTAGAAGTTTTGTCTTTTGCTATTGAAAAATGTGGCTATGAATCTGTGCTCTCAAAAACTCTTAACCATGCCTTGCAGCTATCAAGCCAATATTATTTAGAAGCCGTTCTTCTTGATGTCTCTCTTCCAGACGGCAGCGGCATAGACTTTATCCCCAGATTTCGTAATTTATACTCTTTCCCTGAGGTCGTCATAATCACAGGACAAGGCGACCCAGACAAAGCCGAGCTAGCCTTTGATCAAGGAGCTTTCGATTTTATTCAGAAGCCAGTATCAATAAGCCACATAGCACTCACAATCATGCAGATAAAGCAATACCGAACAGCAATGAACAACAGATCATCGCCTCGAGACCTTAGTAATTGATAATAAGCTCTATTAAATTTATCTTTTTTTATAATATTTCACTACAATAAAGATTTAAGACAGATGCTTTGAAAGCTGGAAATGCTTATACCTGGTCTTGTACTGTCTATAGCTTTCTGAAAACGGTAGGACGGCTTTGTTCCAGAGGCAGATCCATGCCGCTCAAGGATTCTGAGTGACCGATGAAGAGGAAGCCTCCCTTGGCTATACAGCTACAGAGCTTTTGAAAGAGAATTTCCTGGACCCGCCGCTCGAAGTAGATGACCACGTTGCGGCAGAATACAACATCCATCTTTTCACGGAACGAGAAGTCCTCTATAAGGTTCAATTCCCGAAAAGCAACCTTGGATCGAAGCTCAGGGACTATGCGTATGAGGCCCTGGGAGCGATCCGTGCTACGCATCAGGTACTTTTTACAGAGATTCTGCGGAATGCCTTGGCTCAATCGTTCCGGATACACGGCCCGATTGGCCTTGTGCAGAACCTCCTGTGAGATGTCGGTTCCAAGGATCTCAAAGTCAAATCCTCGATGTGAGGCCCCGAACTCGGCCAGAACCATGGCCAGGGAGTAAACCTCTTCCCCGGTGGAACAGCCGGCACTCCATACCATGAAGGGCTTTCCCCTTCCCCGTTCAGCAAACCAGGCCGGGAGAACCTCCTGGGCGAGGACTTCAAAATGCTTGTCCTCGCGGAAGAACTCTGTCTTGTTCGTGGTGACCGCATCCATGAGATGCGGCATCTCTATCTCCAGGCCCTTCAAGCTGAAAAGGTAGTCCTTGTATTGCTTGTAGCTAGTCATACCAAGACTGCGCAGCCTCTTGTTCAGCCGGGATTCGAGCATGCTCTTCTTGCCCGGTGGCATTTTGATGCCGAACTCGGTCTGGATAAACGTGCCGAGCTCCTTGAACTCCTTTTCGGTCATGGGTCGCGGAGGGGTCCAGGGAACGGATTGGGCATCCCGGGTATACTTGTTCATATCTCCGCACAGTCCGCTTACAAAAGAAGGGGAGTGGGCCCTTTTTCGCTTCCTTTAGCCGCAGAGGCATATGATATTAATTTCTTGGGTGAGCTCCCGTCTCCCAAGAGCTTATGTCCGGTGTACGGAAGCCAGGCTCATACTTCTTCTTCTGCCGGGCTCTTCGACAGGACCTCGCTTTCGGCCACTGCCCCCAACTCTTCTTCGGAGAATATCTCCCGAATATCCAACAAGATGACGAATGTATCCTCAAGCTTACCGATACCCTGAAGAAAGCGGGCATCAATGCTGCTCCCCATACGCGGCGCTTCTTCGATGTTCTCTGAAGGAATCTCCAGAACCTCCTGGACTCCGTCCACGAGCATGCCGATAGTAGCTGACTCTGCCTGCATCTCGATCTCCACGATTATAATGGAGGTGTCCACTGTTTGTTCAACCTCACAAAAACCGAACTGGGTGCGCAGGTCAACCACCGGCACAGCATGGCCCCGGACGTTGATCACCCCGCGCATGTAGTCTGCGGTCCGGGGCACCTTGGTGATGCTGGTGCACTCCAGAACTTCGCGCACCGCATGGATACTCAGGCCGTAGAGGTCGTTGTCCAGGTAGAACGTGAGATAAGTGGTTTCCTGGATCGTGTTGTCCCGTCCCATCATTTCCTCCCTTGAGAAATCGGGCCCCGCAAGTCATTTGGCGGGGCCCGATCTGTTGTTAGTAACGTTCAAACTCTTGGTCCTCTGCGTCCTCGGCGCCCATATCCAGAGCGAAGCCGGATTGACGCTGCCCCTTGGTCGCGGAAGGCTTTTCCTGTGCATGCTGTTTGACAGAGCCGCCTTCCTGCAGTGCCTTGCCTGAATGGTTGCCCCCTTGTACCTTTTGAAGGCTTTCCGCCTTCTGCACTCGGGCCGTCCTGCCTCTTGACCCGGCACCGTTGCCGTCCACCTTGAAGAAGCCCATGGTGTCCTGCAACTGCTGAGCCTGGGAAGAAAGCTCTTCTGAAGTAGAGGCCATTTCTTCGGAGGAAGAAGCGTTTTGTTGAATGACCTGATCGAGTTGCTGCACAGCCTTGTTCACCTGCTCGGCACCAGAGTTCTGTTCCTTGCTCGAGGCGGCTATCTCCTGCACCAGCTCCGCGGTTTTCTTGATGTCGGGAACCATCTTCTGCAGCATGTCTCCAGCCTGCTCGGCCACCTGCACGCTGGATGACGACAGCTGGCTGATCTGGTTGGCCGCCTGGCCACTGCGCTCAGCCAGCTTGCGTACCTCGGCCGCGACAACGGCGAAGCCCTTGCCGGCATCACCGGCCCTGGCCGCCTCGATGGCCGCATTGAGAGCCAGGAGGTTGGTCTGCCTGGCGATCTCCTCGATAATCGTGATCTTGTCCGCAATATCCCGCATGGCCTGGACAGTGTCGCTTACCGCCTTGCCGCCCTTTTCCGCATCCTCGGCGGCCTTGTTGGCTATTTTTTCCGTCTCCAGAGCGTTTTCCGTGTTCTGCTGAATGTTGGAAGCCATCTGCTCCATGGAGGAGGAGACCTCCTCGATGTTGGAAGCCTGCTCCGTCGCTCCCTGGGAAAGCTCCTCAGAGGAGGAGCTCATCTCCTCGCTGCCCGAGGCTACGTTCTCAGAGGCGGATTGCACGTCCCGGACCACCTCGCCGAGCTTGCGAACCATTCGATTCAGGGCATCGGCCAATACACCGACCTCGTCCTTTTGCTTGATGTTCAGTCCTTGGGTGAAATCGCCATCCGCCATGCTCTGGGCCAATTGTACACCCCTGTTTATCGGACCAACTATTCCGCGGGTTATAAGCCAGGCCACCACGCTTCCCAGGAGCAGGGCAATAATCAGGCCGACAATCATAACCTTGTTCGACATATCCAGGAGGGAGACCGCCTGGGCTGCTATGGCCTTGGTATTTTTCAGCCCGGCTTCCGCCGTAATCTGCGTGGCATCGAGCACATCCTGGGCGGCTGCGTCTCGCTTTTTGCCTATAGCATTGTTTTGTTTCCAGGAGTCCAAAAACCCCTGCATGGCAGCAATATACCCTTTACCTGCCTGTGTCGTCTTGTCGATCCGCTCAATGTCTGCCGCATCCCGGGTGATCGGTCTTAGCTTCTCGATATTGGCCTGCAGATCTTCATTGAAACGCTCCCTGGCAGCTTCCATTATCTCGGGACTTCGCTCGGCCTGGGCTTTAAAGTTGGCTACCCGAAGCGCATTGCCGGCATCGATCACATTGTTCACCAGCTTGACCTTCTCGAAGCGCTCGGTCATGTCGGTGCTCAGCTTCTTCTGCTGGCCGGACAGAAATGCGTCGCAGTTCTCCACGTAGCTAGCTGCATTCTCATCCATTGCATTGCGAAGCGTCTCTATGTTCGCTGCACTTGCTGCCTCACCTTTTTGATACTCCTGGAGGTAGTTCTCCATGGCCTGACGGTAGCCTTCGGCAGCCTGCACAGTGGCCTGAATGCGCTCGATATCCTCCTGATCCCTTGTGATCTGGCGCAGCTGCTCTATGGGCTGATCGATGTTCCCAATGGCTTGAATCGCCTTTTGCATTAACCCCGGGTCATCGAATGCCTGGGACTTGAAGTTCAAGATTCTCGTTTTGGTTCCGATATCCTGGATTTCTGTGACCAAAGCGATCTTCTTCTGGCGCTCTTTCAAGTCTGTCGCGAACTTTCGCTCCTGGCCGTCAAGAAAATCGGTAGTTTGTGCCATGTAGGCGTTGGCTTGCCGGTCCATATTGTCCCTGGAGGCATCCATCTCCTCCATTTTCGCATCCGTCTGGCCTACCAGCTCATTGTATCTGGCAACCTGCTGCTGGATATGGTCGATCCCCTCCTGGAGCTTTTTCAAATGGGGCGAGTTTGCAGCCAAGGTCTCGGCCTCCTGGATATGCTGCTTGATTTCTTTGAGCCTCTTTCCACCCGCTTCACGGAATTGTTCTTCTCCGGAAAGCCCGTACCCCCGCATGGCATACATAGTCAAAAGGGACGTTCTTTCCAGGTCGTTTGCCACCCCTACCTCAGGGACATACTCCTGGGACAGCTGCGTGGACCGGGTTTTTATTTTGGTCATATTGAAGATAGCCATTCCGCCGAGGATGCAGGCAATGAGGATAAGAATGCCGAATCCTCCACCAATCTTGAATCCCAACTTCAAGTTTTTAAGCATACAAGCTTCCTCCAGGCTCATTAAAGGGTTAGCAATATGAAGTACTACCAAGATAGCTCACGATTCATGTGTGAGCCCTGCTTCAGATGGTGCGACTTCCGGACAATTGAAGATTTCAAACCAGACGGGCCTATAGATCGGCACACGTTCAAGCATAAGCCATGCCAATAACACTAATAAGTTTTTAATTAATAATATCAGTTAAGTATAATTTTATAGCTCAGATAATTCCCTATAATTGTTTAGAGTTTTTCAAATAAAATTTGAATGAATTCAATTTTGATTTGAAAATGCAGTTAAGGGATGGTTAGGGCTTGCCTGGAATGTGGAAAAATGAAGTATAGGAGCTGGTAAAACTAATCGTTTTCAACTCCAGGCGTTTTTGACCTATGGCCCAAAATATGCATGAGTAAAAATTTTAGTTGAAATGAGAGGTCGGCTTAGGCTATACAATCATTATTGCAACTAAATTAACGAGCTTGTAAAAAAAATGAATACTGCAGAATGATCACTTATGTTTTATAAGATTAAGACTCTGCTTTTATCATTCAAGATAGCCTTACTATTACTTGTAGGATTTGCAATTATATTCCTTGTTAATCATGCCATGCGTCACCAAGCATTCAATGAAGCAGAGAAAAAAGCAAATATTATATTGGACCATAATCTTGGTATCCATACTTACTTTACCCATCAACTAAAGCCAACTCTATTCCAAAGGACAAAACCATATAGAGATGAAGATAATTGTGAGCCTACATGGATGTCATCTACATATGCCATTCGTCAGATTGAGCATTATTTCCGGGAGTTGAACTCATTTGATTACTACTATAAGGAATGCGCTATCAATGCACGCAGCCCGGAAAACGAGGCCGACAGGCTGGAAAAGAGGTTCTTGAAACGGCTGAACAGCAATTCCGAGCTGGAAAAGGTAAGTCAGATCAGAGAATTCAAGGACAAGCCCTTCTATGTGGTTCTGCGCCGGGGCGAGGTCATGGGAGAGTCTTGCCTTCGCTGTCATAGCAAACCCAGCAATGCCCCTGCGGAACTTGTGCAAAAATACGGTGCTAAGCGGAGCTTTAATCGATCCCTCGGAGAAGTGGTCTCTGCAATTTCAATCCGTATTCCAATGGATCAAGCCATCGGCTATGCCAATAGACTGTCTTTGCAACTTGCAGGCGGGCTACTGGCTCTTCTGCTTATGAGCTATGTCCTGCTGTACCTCTTCAACCAACGTTTTATCTTCAATCCGATTAAGGCTGTACGGGATAAGGCGCAATCCATCGCTTCCGGAGAACAAAAGCCAGGAGAAGAGATCGAGCTCCCAACCGGCATGGAGCTTAGAAAATTGACTCAGTCCTTCAATACCATGTCCGGAAAGCTGAGAGACCAGATGGATTGTCTTGAGGAGCTGGTCGATGAACGGACGCATGAACTTCAAGCGGCCAACCAGAAGTTAGAGCAAGAGCTGGACATGAAAGCAGAGGCTGAAGCAGCTTTATCCAAAGAAAAAGAGCACTTGGCGGTGACGCTCCGATCTATAGGCGACGGGGTTATAACAACTGATATCCATGGCAGGGTAACCCTTATGAACAGGGTTGCTGAGGAATTGACTGGTTGGAGCCAGGCCGATGCTTTGGGAGAATCGGTGGAGAAGATCTTTCAGATCATCAACAAGCATACCCGGGAAAAGTGCGAAAATCCCGTACATAAGGTGATAGAAACAGGGGCTATTGAGGGAATGGCAAACGACACGCTGCTCATAACCAAAAACGGCAGCGAGCTATTTGTTGCCGACAGCGGCGCTCCGATCATAGACGCAAGCGGGAAAATAAGCGGCGTGGTATTGGTATTTCGGGATGAAACCGAAAAATATGTTCAGGAAACCAACCTCCGGGCTGCTAAAGAGCAAGCCGAAGCAGCCAACAAAGCCAAGTCCGAGTTTTTGGCCAACATGAGCCACGAGATTCGAACCCCTCTTAACGGTATCCTGGGAATGATTCAGCTCATGCAGGAGACTTCCCTTGATCAGGAGCAGCAGGAGTATGTGGACATGGCTTATAAGTCCACAAGGCGCTTGCACCGTCTTTTGAGCGATATTCTGGACCTTTCCAGAATCGAGGCCAACAAGATGCAGATCAGGGAAGAAGAGTTTCAGATCAGTGAAGTCATGAGTTCCGTTGAAGAGATATTTACCCAGGTTGCCCAAAGGAACGGCAATGTACTGCGCGTTGACTGGGATCCCAGGATTCCGGAAAGGCTTTACGGCGACAGCACTCGTTTAACTCAGATTCTTTTCAACCTGGTAGGCAATGCGGCCAAATACACCAGACAAGGCCGGGTTGATATCCAGGCCCACCCCCTGCCGGCCAATCAGCAACCCGGTAACTGTCGGATCTTGTTTACTGTAAGCGATACTGGCCAAGGAATCCCTGAAGACCAGCTTGCAAAGATTTTTGAAACCTTTACCCAGGCAAGTGGACCCACTCCCGCCTATGCCAGGCAATATGAAGGGGCGGGGCTCGGATTGCCTCTTGTCAAAAGGTTTGTAGAGCTCATGGGGGGCAATGTTTCGATCGTCAGTCAAGAAGGTGCAGGAACCACTGTTTTTGTGAGCTTGCCCTTCAAAATGGCAAAGTCGGAAAAACAACAGATTGAGAAAGGTCAAGATGGAGAAAAAGCCCCGGATTCAAAAGCAATAAGCATACTTTTGGCAGACGACGACAAGGTAACTCGGATGCTAATCGACCATATGCTAAAAAAACAGGGATTGAGCGTGAAGACGGTGGAAAATGGGGAGCAAGCCATATCCGAGCTTGCCAGGCATGTTTTTGACTGCATTCTCATGGATGTTCAAATGCCGGTTTTGGACGGAGTTGACGCAACCAGAAAGATACGTGCTTCGCAGACCAGCCTCAAGAACATTCCCATTATCGCTCTTACGGCTTATGCCATGTCCGGTGACAAGGAGAAATTCCTTGCAGCCGGTATGAATGACTATATTGCCAAGCCGGTGGACAAGCATGATCTGCTTGATGCTATCAAAAGAAATCTGGATCGCTCATTTAAGGGATTGTAAATTGCGGCTATTCCTCTATAGTATTCCAATTCGGATATTTTGGAGAATTCCAGAAGCATTCGTAATCCTATTGGATTTCATGCCTATTAAAAGTTCATATGACACGTGCACCATAAATTGAAATTATTATGTTTTTGTATTTAATCTTTTCATTTTTGTAGAGCTAAATGTCAAAAGTGCATCCGCTTATGCAAAAATCAACGTACAATTCCCTCAAAGCAGAGATCCTGGAAAATGTACCTGCGCTCATAGCCTTTCATGACGTGCAGCAAAAAATCATCTGGGCGAACAAGGCCTACAGAGAAGCTACAGGATTTTCCCTTGAAGATCTTGAGGGAAAAGAGTGCTTTCTGGCTTGGGGCCTCTTAAAGCCATGCCGGAACTGCCCTGTTAACCGTGCTTTGAAGTCCGGGAATCCTGCTGAAGCCGAGATGACTCCTGAGACGGAAGACCATTGGCCCGAATCTCAGGGCTGCTGGCTGACCAAGGCTGAACCGATAAAGGATAAAAACGGAAACATACAAGGCGTTATAGAAACCGCTTTGGAGATATCCGAACGGAAAAAGGCCGAGCAAACAAAGATAAGGGAGCGTGAGGAGCAGCTTCGCCTAGCTATAGAAGCGAACCAGGAAGGTGTTTGGGACTGGAATGTGGATACCGGCGAGGTTTATTTCAGTCCGGCCTATGCGGCCATGCTCAATTATCGGCATGACGAGGTTCCTCAAGACGTGATATTTTGGATGGATCGTGTTCATCCGGAAGATAGTGAGGAGGTGCTCAAGGTAAACAAGGACTGCATAGCGAATCGTTGTGATCATTTTGCCATTGAGTTCCGCATGAAAGACAAAAACGATCAATGGCACTGGATTTTGGCAAGAGGAAAGGCTGTGGCTCGAGACGGTAACGGATATGCCACGCGCATGATAGGCACACATGCTGACATCACAAAGAGAAAACAAACCGAGGAAGAGCTTAAAATCAATGAAGCCCGCCTCGAATCGCTCCTCCGACTGACTGAAGTGACTCATTTGGACCTGGATGAGCTCGCTCTGATAGCGCTTGAGGAGAGCGCGCGGCTCACGCAAAGCGACATCGGCTTCATCAATTTCCTTTCTGAAGACGAGCGGTATGTCACCCACGCCGTTTATACAAAGAACACCAGGAACCAGTGCAACCTCCCCATAAATCTTTCGGCCTTTCAAATTTCTGGATGCGGACTGTGGTCAGAAGCCTATCGGCAAAGACGTCCGCTCATGGTAAACGATTATCGGGAAGGACACCCAGCCAAGACCGGGTACCCGGAAGGCCATCCCGGGCTCACTCGCTTTATCTCCATCCCGGTGTTCCAAGGTGAAAAAGTGACCGCCGTCGCTGCCCTGGGGAATAAGCACAAGGAGTACGATGAAGGAGATGTCCGGCAGTTTCGTCTCTTTATGGATGGGCTGTGGCAGATCATCCATCGCAGTAAAGCAGAGAAGGAGCTCATGGCAGCCAAGGAACAGGCTGAAGTTGCCAATCAGGCCAAATCGGAGTTTCTGGCCAACATGAGCCACGAGATCAGAACCCCTTTCAACGGCATCATGGGTATGCTCCAAGTCCTCGAAAATACGGATTTAAAGCCCGATCAGAAACAGTATGTAGAGTATGCCTTAAGCTCCTCAAGAAGCTTACTGTCCTTGATCAACGATATCCTTGATCTGTCCAAGATTGAAGCGGGTAAGCTCGTGGTGGAGACCATCGACTTTGAGCTGAAGAAAGTCATAGACCTATGCTGCGAGACACTTCGGCCCCAGATCGAGCACATGCATAATGATCTGAGAGTAAACATAGACCCTGCAATTCCAAACATCCTTCGAGGGGATCCTACCCGGCTTCGACAAATCCTTTTCAATCTTTTGGGCAACGCTGCCAAATTCACTTCCCGGGGGGAGATCACAATTGATGTGAGCCCCCTTCAGATGAGCAGCTTGCATGGAGAACCAAGACTTCCTTATTGGAGGTGGGATCCGGAGAGCTTGATATTGCTTTTTTCCGTCTCTGACACGGGCACAGGGATTCCTGATGACAAGCTGGAGAAAATCTTTGAGCCTTTTTCTCAGGTCAGGGAGTCCATCTCTTCTGAATACGGAGGAACTGGGCTCGGGTTAACTATCGTCCAGCGACTCCTCGGCTTGATGGGAGGTCGGGCTTCTATTGAAAGCACAGAGGGGAAAGGAACTACATTCTATTTCAGTCTACCCTTTGAACTAGCTGGCGCATTCAAGACCCGAGAAATGAAAGATTTTTCAGCAGATGCGAAGGATCGCTCAGGTAGCAAAAGAATTCTTGTGGTCGATGATGACCGCCTGAGCTTAAAGACAGTTGAAGTCATGCTTCACGATCAAGGGTATCAGATACAGTGCGCCCAAAGCGGTAAAGAAGCTATTGATTTGATTCGTCGTGAAGATTTTGACTGCGTTCTCATGGATATTCGCATGCCCGAGATAAACGGTGTGGAAGCCATGCGTAAAATTCGAAACACACAATCCAACGCTCGCAACTTGAACATAATTGCCATGACTGCCTATGCCATGGAAGGAGATCGTGAAAGATTATTGGCCTCCGGAATGAACGACTATATTGCAAAACCTGTGGATAAAAATGAACTACTAGAAGTGATTAACAGGAGTCTCATAGCTGGATGAAGAGTGAACAATCCGGTTATTAGGCTTTTTAATAACCGATATCAAAAATACAAGAGTAATCTGATTCCACGGAGTTTCAGGTGGTTTTGATCTATGGCCTTTCACCCTGGTGATGGTTGAAATCACACCAAATGTCCTATCCACCCTTCAGCCTCTCGTCCAGCAATGCATACCGGCTCTGTGCCATCGCATTGTTCACCGCAATCGCCAGCGCCTTTTTGCTCCCAATTACTAGAACGAGATTCTTGTCTCGCGTGATCCCAGTATAGATCAAATTCTGCTGCAGCATGATGTAGTTCTGGTTGAGCAACGGCAGGACCACGGCCGGGTAGTCCGAGCCCTGGGACTTGTGAATGCTGACGGCATAGGCGAGGACGAGCTCCAGGTCGGCCTGCTCGTACACCACTACCTGGCCTTCACATCGGTTTTTCATCTTTTGCCATCGAGATCCAAGCCGATAATCCTGCCGATATCCCCGTTGATGAAATCCTTGTCGTGGTTGTTCTTAATCTGCATGACCTTGGCCTGCTCTATGGGGTATGTCCGCTGTATCCAGGCCAGGGATTTGTCCGTATCCACCGCCCGGATCGACTTGGGAGCCTGGATGAGCCGTTTGAGCTTGGAGGCGATGCCGGTCTCGGAGATATGGTGCTTGCTCAGGTAAACGGCCTCGACCCGGGTGTCGGCACCACCCCGGTCAAGGAAGAGCGTTGATGAATACATCAGGTTGTTGAAGGCTTTGAACCAGGATTTCGGCGATACACTGGTGCTGAAGATCAATGAAAAGCAGATTGATGATTACCGGTATGATATCGCTACCAGGCTTTCAAACATCTCGGCGAACAGGCGACTCTTCGTGGTTAAGCAGGTGTTCAAAAAGGCCCTGACTCTGGATGCCGTTTCTGAAGATCCGACAGCAGGCCTAGGCTATTTGCCTGAAAAGCAGCATGAACGAAACCGGTATCTCCAGCCCGACGAGATCGTGAAACTGGTGAAGCATGCGCAAAAGACCCGGGCTAAGCATTATCTGCCCGCGATTATTCTCTTAGGGGCGGATTATGGAGCCGCGATCCAGGAAGTCCTGGGTCTGTCCTGGAAGGATGTGGATTTCAAAAGAATGACCATTCGCTTCTTCCGGACAAAGAACTCGGAGGAAAGGACGATGCCCATGCTCGAGCGGAGCGCTCAGGCGCTCAAAGCTTGGTGGGACCATTTGGAGCAGGCCAGGCAAAGGAAAAAGATCACCGACTACAAGGTCGACAAAGTGTTTTGTCACTTAAGCGGTGAACCGATCAGGGAAATCAAGAGTGCCTGGAAAAGCGCTTGTAAGTCAGCGAATATCCTTGATTTCCGGGTTCATGATCTGCGGCACACCTACTGCACGAATCTGCTCGAATCCGGGGCTAACCTTGCCGAGGTCATGGAGCTCATCGGACACAACGACATACGGATGACGAAACGGTACACTCATGTGAGCAGCAAGCGGAAGAAATCGCTGCAAAGCGCGCTGGAGGCTCACTATAAAGACAACACCTAATTCGAGCTTACCACCTATTTACCACCATTTTGGTAAAAAAGCCTGTATGGCAAAAAAATAGGCATGTTGGAAAACTTCCAACATGCCTATTTTACTGAAGATTCATGGTGGAGCTGAGGGGACTTGAACCCCTGACCCCCTGAATGCCATTCAGGTGCTCTCCCAACTGAGCTACAGCCCCTCGAAACTTTCTTTATATACATAGCAATTTTGTTTGTCAACAATCTCTTTTGCCAATGGCCTTGATTTTGGCTATAGTCAGCTTTGCCTCCGGCTGCGCTGCTAGTTGCGTCCGGCTTCGGAAGTGGGTATAGGATGAGGGCGCAAGGGTGCTGCCTCTCCTGCTACCGGCTTCCAGAGACCAGGAGGCAGCAGCCTTATCGGAAAGGCCGCGGTTGCCCGCGGCGGTCCCGGGTGAGATGAGGCTGACTACCGAAGCGAAAGGATTGATCCTGGAGCCTACAGGCGATAGACATGCTTGAACTGCTGCGCATTCGCAATCTCGCGCTCATCGAAGACCTGGAGCTGGAGTTCTCCCAGGGTCTCAACGTGATCACCGGAGAGAGCGGTGCGGGCAAGTCGTTCATCCTCAAGGCCCTGGATTTCGTGCTCGGGGAAAAGATCTCCCCGGAGATGATCCGTCCCGGGCATGAACGGGCCCAGGTGGAGGCCCTGTTCGGCCTCCCCGAGGGCGAGACCATCATCCGGCGGGAGATACTGGGCGATACCGGCCGGAGCCGGCTCTACATGAACGATGCCCTCAGCTCCCAGGAAAAGGTCAAGGAGCTGCGCCCCAGGCTGATGGTCCACACCAGTCAGCACGGGCAGCAGCGGCTGCTCAGGCCTTCCTATCACACCAAGATTCTGGACGCCCATCTGCCCGAGGAGCTGCTGCGCAAGAAAGACGAGCTCATGGCCTCGCTGCGGCGGATCCAGGACGAGAAGTCACATCTGGAGGCCAAGGCCTCAGAGCTGGAGCAAAAGCGGGAGTTTCTGGAGTACCAGGCCAAGGAGATCCAAAAGGTCGGTCCTAAGCCCGGGGAGGAGGAGGAGCTGGAAGAGAGGAAGGAGACCCTCCGCTCCCAGGCCAAGGCCCAGGAAAGCGTTCAGCGCTGCCTGGATCTATTGAGCGGCCCGGAAGGCCAGGTGCTGGACAAGATCCACGAGCTGCAGCGGCAGATTTCCTATTTGGCCGGCATTGAAGAGACCTTCCGGGAAACCGCCACCCAGATGGAGGACTTCCGGCAGCTCCTCCTGGAGCTGGACCGGGGCTTGCGCGCCAGGCCGCTTGCAGCCGAGAGCGAACAGGAGCTGGAATCCATCGAGGCCAGGCTCTGGGAGCTGAGCCGTCTGAAGCGCAAGCTGAACCGGCCCCTGGAAGGAATCGTCCGTCTGCAGGGGGAGATCTCGGAGAACCTCGATTGGCTGGACGATTGCCAGCTCCAGCTGCAGCAGCTGGAACGCCGGGAAAGGAGCTGCAAGGAGGAGCTGGCCGGCATCCTGGAGCAGGTGAACGCCAAGCGACAGGAGGCCGGGAAGGAGCTGGCTCGGAAGCTGGAGCACGAGCTTCAGAGCCTCGGCTTTCCCGAGGACGTCTCGGTGGTCTTTGAGCTCAGCTCCTGGCCCCTGGTTGACGACCTCGAGGAGCAGCGGGCCCGGCTGATGTGGGTTCCCAACCCCGGGCAGTCCCCGCAGCCCCTGGATCAGATCGCATCCGGAGGGGAGCTATCCAGATTCTTGCTGGCCCTGGTAGGCCTTATGGCGCGTGAAGAGCTGCCTACGCTCTTGTTCGACGAGGTTGATTCTGGTATAGGGGGCGTCACCCTCGGGCAGCTGGGAGAAAAGATCCGTCAGCTTTCCTCCAGGCAGCAGGTTATCCTCATCTCGCACTGGCCGCAACTGGCCTGTCTGGCCGACCGCCACTTCCAGGTTGCCAAGCAGGTGGAAAACAGCCAGACCTACAGCCGGTGCACCCTGCTGGGCCGAGAAGAGATCTTCGATGAGCTGGCTCGCATGGCAGGCGGCGGGGAACAGGGCAAATTGCTGGCCCGGAAACTCATGAACACAAGAGGGTAATTGATCGATCCCATGTCAGGGCCGATGCAGTACATCGAATCCCGGGTCCGGGAGGTGGCGGTCTCAAAGGTAGAAGGCTTCTACCATCTTCGTCTCCAAGCCCCCGGATGGGAGTGGATCCCGGGCCAGTTCGCCATGCTGCGACCGGTGTCCTGGATCTACGATCCGCTTCTTCCGCGGCCTTTTTCCATTGCCGACCAGGATGAGAAACAGATGAGCTTTTTCCTGCAGGTGGTGGGCAAAGGCACCAGCCAGCTCAGCCAGCTGAAGCAAGGGGACCGGATAAAGCTCTTGGGCCCTTTGGGCCGGGGCTTCGAGATCGATCCCCAGGTACCCACCCTGCTTCTGGCCGGAGGCATGGGGATTGCGCCTTTCATCGGGCTCATCCGCAACCATCCCCGACCGGAGAACCTGGAGCTCATTTTCGGCCATCGCCACCCCCTCGAGGCCTATCCTTTCTCCGAGCTATGCGACAGAATCCTGGCCTGGAATATTAGGGACCGCTCCGAGGAGGATCTGGCCACCATGCAACGCGGCGTTCGGGTGAAGATACAGGGATATGCCCAGGACGGCCGGATCCTGGCCTGCGGACCGCATCTCTTCTTGAAGATGGTCCGCAATCTGTCCCGGGAAGCCGGGGCCTGGACCCAGATCTCCCTGGAGACGCAGATGGCCTGCGGGCACGGGGCCTGCCTGGGATGCACCTTGCCGGTGCCTGGAGGGGGTTTTGTTCAATCCTGCCGAAGCGGCCCGGTGTTCAACTCCGAGGACATTGAGCTGTGATGGCGGCAGAGCGCATGGCACAGAGCGAAGAAGGAAAGGAAGCTGACGGCTCACAGCTCCCGGCACTCAGTTTCGAAATGAATAAGGAAATATGGATCTAAGGGTCAGCCTCGGCTCTCTAAGGCTCAAAAATCCCATCATGACCGCCTCCGGGACCTTCGGCTACGGTCTGGAGTACTCGGCTTTCGGCGATCTGGAACGCCTGGGGGCCATCGTGGTCAAAGGGCTCTCCCTGGAGCCCAGAGCCGGCAATCCCGGGCAGCGCATCGCGGAAACCCCCTGCGGCATGCTCAATGCCATCGGACTGCAGAATATCGGGGCCAAGGAATTTGTGGAAACCAAGCTGCCCCGGCTTCCCTGGGAGAAGACCCCGGTCATCGCCAACCTCTATGCCAAAAGCGTTGCAGAGTTCGGCGAGCTGGCCCATTACCTGGGGGAGGTTGAGGGCTTGGCCGCTCTGGAGGTGAATATCTCCTGCCCCAATGTTCGGGCCGGAGGCGTCCAGTTCGGCCAGCATCCGGAAATGGCTGGGGAAGTATGCAACAAGGTCCGGGAAATGGCCGGCGGCAAGCCGATCATCGTCAAGCTGAGCCCCAATGTCACCGATATTGCCGAAGTGGCCCGGGCCGCAGCTGGCAACGGAGCGGACATCCTGTCCCTGATCAACACTCTGCAAGGCCTGGCTGTGGATGTGCGCACCAGGCGCCCCCGACTGGGCAATGTTTTCGGTGGCCTCTCCGGGCCGGCTATCAAGCCGGTGGCTCTGCGCCTGGTACATGCTGTCAGCCAGGCGGTGGAAATCCCGGTCATCGGTATCGGAGGGATCGTTTCCGCCGAGGATGTACTGGAGTTCATCCTGGCAGGCGCCCATGCAGTGCAGGTGGGATCGGCCAACTTCATGGACCCCAGGCGCAGCTTTGATCTGGTCGATGAGGTCTCGGACCTTTGCCGGGAGCTGGGCCTGCAGGAGTGGTCCTCGTTTCGGGGAGGCCTGCGCCTGGACTCAGCCGGGACCGACTGATACCCACCGGCTTGAGAGACATTCAGGTCCGGACATCAGATTCCAGTCTTGAGGAGTGATGCTATGTTAGATCTACAGGCCATCAGCGAGAACCAGGGGTGGTCCATCGCAGTCGTGGGCGTCACCACTGTGTTCACCGCGCTCATTGTGCTGAGCCTTCTGATCTCTCAACTGCACAAGGTCTTGGATTTGTGGGAAAGAAGACGTCATATCGGTCGCGCCTTGTTCAGAAGGAAGGCCGAGAACAAGGAGGGCAGAGGCCCTCAGCTCTCCTGGCCGGCCAAGGAAGCGGCGCACAGCCTTGATCTTCTCTCGGCGCGAACCGGAGGCGGGCTTACCTCCTTGGATCTGCTCCTGGAGCTGGCTGAAAAGCGGGGAGTTGTGATCGACCAGAAGACCCTGGATGAGCTTATAGCTTGCGGCAGGCTCATTCAGGACGAGGACGGCCATTTCATCTGGCAGTGCAAGCTCTAAGCAAATTACCCACTGAATAAGGAGGAATGGGGAGCGGTATGGAGAGCATCTTTCTCGAGTTCTTGGCCAACACCGGTTTTGCTTTAGTGGATTATCGCTATCTGATCATGATCGCAGTGGGTTTGGTGCTCATCTATCTGGGGATAGCCAAGCACTACGAACCGCTTCTCCTGGTCCCTATCGGCTTCGGCATCCTTGCCGGCAACGTTCCGGTTTTTTCCGGCATGGGGGTTTCGGTCTACGATCAGGGAAGCGTGCTCAACTACCTTTACTTCGGGGTTATCACCGGCCTGTATCCTCCCCTTGTCTTTCTGGGCGTCGGTGCCTTGACCGACTTTTCGACCATGCTGGCCAGACCGGTGCTCATGCTTCTGGGCGCCGCTGCTCAAGCGGGCATCTTCCTCACCTTCGTGGGGGCCCTGGCCCTGGGCTTCACTCCCAACGAAGCGGCTTCCATCGGCATTATCGGCGGTGCGGACGGACCGACCTCCATATTCCTTTCCGCCAAGCTGGCTCCGGAGCTCATCGGCCCCATCGCCATAGCCGCCTACTCCTATATGGCTCTGGTCCCGGTCATCCAGCCGCCGATCATGAAGCTGCTGACCACTAAAAAGGAGCGGCTCATCCGCATGGAGGAGCCCCGTCACGTCTCCCGCCGGGAAAAGAAGATCTTTCCCATAGGCGCCTTCCTGCTGACCACCTTTCTCGCTCCTGCGGCCCTGCCGCTTTTCGCCATGCTCTTTTTCGGCAACCTGCTCAAGGAGTCCGGCGTGACCGATCGCTTATCCCAGACGGCCAGGACAGCGGTCATCGATTCGGTGACCATCATGCTCGGCCTCACAGTGGGGGCCAGCACCCAGGCGGATATCTTCCTTACACCCAAGTCGCTGTACATCTTCGTGCTGGGCGCGTTCGCCTTTGCCATCGCTACCGCGGCGGGCGTTCTCTTCGCCAAGTTCCTCAACCTCTTTCTTAAGCACAAGATCAATCCCCTCATTGGAGCGGCCGGTGTTTCGGCCATTCCGGACTCGGCCCGGGTGGTGCAGATGGTCGGCCGGGATGCGGACAAGGACAACTTCCTCCTGATGCACGCCATGGCTCCCAACGTATCCGGGGTGATCGGATCGGCCATAGCCGCCGGAGTGCTGTGGAGCTTTATGCTCTAGTCAGCTTTGCCTCCGGCAAATCTGACTTATTGGAAGCTCGCCGTATGAACCTCCCAGACGAGCCTGCTGCATCCCAGGAGTCCGGAACCGGCTCCCCGGTCTATCCCTTTTCCGCAGTCGTGGGCCAGGACCGGGCCAAGGAGGCCCTCCTGCTTGCAGTGATCAATCCTGCGGTGCACGGGGTTCTCTTTCTCGGCCCCAAGGGAACCGGGAAGACGACCCTGGTCCGCAGCCTGAACTCCCTCTTTCCGCAACGGCGGATTATCGAGCTGCCCATCGGCAGCAGCGAGGACATGGTCCTGGGCGCGGTGGATGCGGAGAAAACCCTGACCACAGGTCGGCTCTCGGTACAGCCCGGGATCCTGTCCCGAGCGGACAGGGCTGTGCTGTACATCGACGAGGTCAATCTGCTGCCGGACCATCTGGTGGACATCATCCTGGACGCCGCAGCCAGCGGGGAGTACCGGCTGGAGCGCGAGGGCCTGGCCGCCACCTATCCGGCCCGATTCGTGCTCACCATCGGCACCCGGCACAAGACCTGGGACAACCTCACGGCCTCGGGTGAGTGCGTGATCAACCTGCCCACGGTCGAGGCCCTGGAGCAGCTCTGGGTCTGCGGCCACCGGACCGGCCACCACGGCGACAAGCTCGGCCCCGCCGGCATCGAGGTGATGCCCTCCACCGTGGTCGAGGCCCCGCGGCTGACCTGCTGCGTGGCCTGGATCGAGGCCGAGCTGGTCCAGGCCCCGCTGTACGAGGGCACCTCCCTGGTCCTGGTGGAGGCGGTGGCGGTCGAGACGGTCCCCGGCCTGATCGACGAGGCCGGCCACCTCGACGTGACCCGGTTCCACACCCTGCATCACCTGGGCGGACCGCGCTTCACCCTGCCGGGCGAGGTGATCGAGCACAAGTAACTCACTATCGAGTTACTCCGGTGACGGCCAGCGCGACGGAGCCGGGCGGGGTTGTGGGCTCAACCTATTGAAATCAAAGACGTTTTCCTCGCCGCCAATTCCGGTGTTGACACCCCTGCCCCCTGCCGTGAAGGGTGAAAGGAGCAGGAGACACGGAAGATGCGTCGCTTTCTGATTTCACTGGTGGTCCTGACCTGGCTGACCCCGGCGTGGGCTCAGCTCACCCAGCCCAACGGGCAGGAGATCCCCGGGCCGCCCGGCTGTCACGGCGGGATGCCGACCGGGCTGGCCGCGACCTTCGCCTGCCAGTGCGTGGACGAGGGGGTGTGCAACATCGGCGAGCCCTGCACCTGGGAGTGGATGGAGACCCACGACGCCTGCGACGACGGGGTCAACAGCGAGTGCGAGACCACGATGTGGCACGCGGAGAACGACGACATGTGCATCCCGACCCACATGGGCGGGCTGATCCCTCGAGAGGAGGCCTCGGTGACTCCGGAGACCTTCAGCCCCATCTGTCCTCTGACCTTCACCATCGTCTCGCGGGGCACGGCCATGTTTCGCGACGCCTTTGGCTGGTACAACGTCACCGGCGGGGAGCCCGACCCGAGCGACCTCCACGTGATGCTCGACTGCGACACCGAGACGGGCGACTCGGCGGTGCTGGACATCCTGGGTGACCCGGCGTACGCCGGCGGCGAGATCGGGTTCTTCCTGGTGACGCCGGAGGAGGGGGAGAGCAGCGGTTGCGCCGGGGGCGACTGCTGCGCCACGGTGGAGCGGGCCGCGGCCGGGCAGGGTCACATCTTCTACTCCGAGCGGCGCTATAACCCGGACAGCGCGGGCGATGAGTCCTTTATCCACCTGCTGATCTTCGACAGCCACGTTTGGCCCCACAAGTTCTACTTCGCCTGGGAGGACCTGTTCAACGTGACCTCGAACGACTTCACCGACCTGGTGACGAGCGTCTCGGGTGTTGAATGCGCTGGCGGTGGTCAGGCCTGCGACACCGGTCTCCTGGGGATCTGCCAGTATGGGGTGACCCAGTGCGAGGGCGAGGACCTGGTCTGCGTCCAGCTCTACGAGCCCGAACCCGAGCGGTGCGACGGCCTGGACAACGACTGCGACGGCCGGATCGACAACGGGGCCGAGTGCCCGGGCGAGAACGAGGTCTGTCACAACGGCCGCTGCGTGCCCCACTGCCGGCTGAGCGACGAGTTCACCTGCGCCTGGGGCTTTGTGTGCGACCCCGACACCGGGTTCTGTGTCGAGGAAGCCTGCCGCGGCGTGGAGTGCGACGACGACCAGGTGTGCCGCGGCGGTCACTGCGTGGGAGGGTGCGACGACGTGGTCTGCCCGCACGGACAGACCTGCCGCCTCGGCTCCTGCCTCGATCCCTGCGAAGGGGTGGAGTGCCCGGACTCCCAGGTCTGCCGCGAGGGGGTGTGCGTCAACGGCTGCGGCCAATGCAACGGCATCATCTGCGAGGACCCGCTGGAGTGCGACTCGGAGTTGGGCGAGTGCTTCGATCCCGCGTGCACCACCGTGGACTGCGATCCCGGTACTCACTGCGAGGGCGGTGACTGCGTGGACGACTGCGAGGGAGCGGTGTGCCCCGGCGGCCAGATCTGCGAGGCCGGCCGGTGCTTCAACCCCGATGAGCCCGACGGCGACGGAGACGCCGACGCTGACACGGACGCCGACGGCGACGGCGATGCCGACACCGACGCCGATGGCGATGGTGACGCCGACGGCGACGCGGACGACGTCGAGGCCTCGTGCGCCTGCCGCGCGGGCTCGGGCGCCGGCTCGGGGTTGGGGCTCTCGTTATTGGTCTGGCTGACCCTGCTGACCTTGGCCGCGCTCCGGCGGCGAGCGCGCTGACGCCGAGCCCGAGCACCCCCGCATTTTTCCGACAGCGACATCGTTCGGCGCTGAAGGGTCGCGCGGATCTGATC
>CAZQPF010000036.1:0-30238 GCA_964595165.1 uncultured Desulfohalobiaceae bacterium | reverse complement strand
GCCGGAGAAGGACCTTTCCTGATATGCAACGATTTGACAGGTCACTAGAGCGGCTCAAAACCTCCCGCCAGGCCCTGCAAGCCTTGCAAGAGCTCCTCGGACAGGATAATGTTTCTGTTATACACAGAGATGCCGCGATCCAGCGCTTCGAGTACACCTTCGAGGCGGTTTGGAAAGCGGCCCGGAGATATCTCATCGAGGTGGAAGGCATAGAGGCAGCTTCGCCCAAGAAGGTCCTGCGGGCCTGCCGCAACGTTGGCCTTTTGTCCGACGAGCAGACCGCTCTTGGTCTCCAGATGGCCGACGACAGGAACCTGACAGCGCATACCAGATACTCCTGTATCTTCGTCATAAGCTGCGAGCTTCTTCTCTTTCTTCGCTATGCGCTATGCGCTATGCGCTATGCGCTATGCGCTCTTCAATCTTCGCCATGCGATCCTTCTTGCTATCAGCCATGAGCTATGAGCTGTCAGCTTCTTCTCTTTCTGCGCTGCAACCTCCAACCCGAGGATCCTCCATGCCTCGACACATACTCTGTCTAAGCCTTGCCGGGATGCTTGTCCTGCTCCTTATGGCGTCGCCGCCTGCTGCAGCGCAGCAGGGCGAGACCAGCGGGGAGCAGAAAACGGTGAACATGGACTTTGATCAGGTGGATCTCAAGGTGTTCATCAAGTTCATCAGCAATCTCACCGGCAAGAACTTCGTGGTCGACGACAAGGTGCGGGGCAAGGTGACCATCCTCTCCCCCTCCCCGCTGACAGTGGACGAGGCCTACAAGGTCTTCCAGTCCGTGCTCGAGGTGAACGGCTACACCACGGTGCCCTCTGGGGACGTCATCAAGATCGTCCGCACTGTGGAGTCTCGCCAGAAGAGCATGGAAGTAAGTACCGACTACGAGTACGAGCCCAAGCCGGAGGATCAGGTGGTGACCCAGATCATTCCCCTGGAGCACGCCTCTTCCGGAGAGCTGCGCAAGATCCTGGTCCCCATGGTCAGCAAGGAAGGGCTCCTGGTGAACTATGACCCCACCGAGACCCTCATTCTCATCGACTACGAGTCCAACGTGCAGCGGATCATGAAAATTGTGAACAAGCTGGATGTGAAGTCCTTTACCGGAACCGTCTCCGTGGTCCAGCTGGAGCACGCCTCGGCAGAGACCCTGACCCAAAAGCTGAGCCAGCTCCTGGGCGGACAGAAGAAGCAGGCCATGCAGGCCGGAGAGATGAGCTTCGTTCCGGATGAACGGACGAACTCGGTCATCGTCCTGGCCAACGAGCAAAATACCCTGCGCATCAAGCGCATTCTGGGGCAGCTGGACCAGCCCACTCCGGAGGACCTGAGCAACATTCAGGTGGTGCCCCTGGAGAACGCCAAGGCCGAGGACCTGGCCCAGGTGCTGAGCAACCTGGCCGGAAAGGGAGGCTCCGAGAAAGGAGCCCAGGCCATTTCGCGAGATGTGTCCATCGTTGCGGACAAGCCGTCCAACAGCCTGGTGGTCATTGCCCAGCCCAAGGAGTTCCAGAACATCATGCCCATCATCGAGAAGCTCGATGGGCCCCGCAAGCAGGTCTTTGTGGAGGCGGCCATTATCGAGATCAGCTCGGACACCTCCTCCAATCTGGGCATCAACTGGCAGGCCGGCACCGATTTCGGCGGATCGGACGTGGACGGGGTCCTGTTCGGAACGAGCAGCGGAAGCGTGGGCTCCAGCGTAGAGGATGTTCAGGGGCGCTTGGGGGGATCGGGTCTATCCCTGGGCGTGCTCTCCTTTCCCTTCACCTACCGGGGCGAGGAGTTCTTCAGCCTGGGCGGCTTCATCAGCGCCTCGCAGCAGGACAACAACGTGCACATCATCTCCACGCCGCAGCTGATGACCATGGAGAACGAGGAAGCCACAGTGACCATTGCCGAAAACCGGCCCTTTGTCACCAGCCGGGAGGTCTCCGGGGATACCGATCGGGAGTTCAACAACATCGAGTACAAGGATGTCGGGGTAACCCTCAAAGTGACGCCGCTCATCAACAACAAGGGCTGGATCAAGATGGGCCTTTACCAGGAGGTCAGCCGCATCGACCCCAACGTGGAGTTCGATACGGAGACGCCCATTACCCGGAAGCGGACCGCAGAGACCACTGTAGCGGTCAAGGACGGGCAAACCGTGGTCATCGCCGGCCTCATGGAAAACAAGAAATCGGACAACAAAAGCCAGGTACCCGGTCTGGGGGATGTGCCGCTGTTCGGGCGGCTGTTCCAGACCACCTCCCAGGAGGAACGCAAGACGAACCTCATGGTGTTCATTACGCCGCGCATCGTTCAGGATTCCGCCGACGCCAGGAAAATCGCCTACAACAAGTCCAAGCTGCTGAACAAGCTCCGCTTCGACATCGACGGCCAGGTTCAGCCCATTCTCGAGGACTTCATCCACTACGAGCCGATGCGGTGAAAGCCTGAAGACGCATAGCGCATGGCGAAGAATCAGCAGAAATCAGCAGCATTCAACCTCGCCGCTGGCACAAGCTTGAAAGTATTCTTTTATAGGTTCAGAGCTAACTGCTGATGGAACAGAGAAGAAACAAAAAAGCTGAAGCTGAAAAGGCTCAGAGTTGGTGAAGGAAACCAATAAAAGCAACCACCCCTGCCCCTCCTTGCCAAGGAGGGGAGCTGGAGGGTTACGAGATGTACTCTGTGCTCTTTCCTCTGCGCCATGCGCTCTGCGTTCTTCCCTCTTCGCTATGCGCTATGCGCTCTTCCCATGCACCATGCGCTGTGCGTTTCAAAGCCAATGAGAAATCTGAGAGCTAAACAATAGATCAACGCAATACTTCAGCTATGACCGAACCAACCCTCGCTTTTGGCGAATCACTGGTCCAAAAGGGACTTCTCCAGTCCGGAGATCTGGAGGCTATGGAGCGCAATGCCCAGGCCAACGGCCATTCCGGGCTGACCCAGTATCTGCTCCAGGAAAAGCAGTTCTCTGAAGAGTACATCATCAAGCTCTGGGCCGAGGAGCTGGGGCTTGCCTGGCAGTCGCGCCTTGCGGATGCCGACGTGGACCCTCAGCTGCTGGCTGACCTGCCCATCCACTATCTCAAGAAGCACCTTCTTCTGCCCCTGGCCTCGCAGGGTGATGCGCTTCGGGTGGCCGTGTTCGACCCCTTTGATCAGGCCGGCCTGGACCATCTCCAGTTCCTGCTGGGAAGAGAGGCCCTGGAGCCAGTGCTTGTGCCCGGCCAGGAGATTCTGGCGGCCATCAACCGCGCTTTCGGGGAAATGGACTCCAAGGCGGACAGCATCATCGAGGATATCCATCAAAACGAGGAGCACATCTGGTCCGACCTGGAAGAGAGCCTGGTCAGCGAGGATCTGCTCGACGAGTCCAGCGAAGCGCCCATCATCAAGCTGGTGAACCATATCCTTTCCCAGGCGGTGCGCTTCAAGGCGAGCGACATCCATGTGGAGCCCTATCAGTCCGATCTCAAGATCCGCTTCCGCATGGACGGGGTATTGTACAACATCCACTCCCTGCCCAAAAAGCTCCACGCCGCGGTGGTCTCCCGGATCAAGATCCTGGCCAGGCTGAACATCGCTGAAAAGAGGGTGCCCCAGGACGGTCGGATCAACGTGCGCATCGGCAACCGGAGCATCGATCTGCGCGTCTCCTCCCTGCCCACGGCCTTTGGCGAGCGGATGGTGCTGCGGCTGCTGGAAAAGGACATCCGGGTGCTCAACCTGGAGGAAGTGGGGCTTGATGCTGCCAATCTGCGGGTGCTTCAACGGCTGATCCGCATCTCCCACGGCATCATCCTGGTCACCGGCCCGACGGGCAGCGGCAAGACCACCACCCTGTACGCGGCCCTGAACGAGATCAACACCCCGGACAAGAACATCCTGACTATCGAGGATCCTATCGAGTACCAGCTGGACGGGATCGGCCAGATGCAGGTCAATCCCAAGATCGGGGTCACCTTTGCCAAGGGGCTGCGCTCCATGGTGCGCCAGGATCCGGACGTCATCCTGGTGGGCGAGATCCGGGACCTGGAAACCGCCGAGATCGCCATTCAGGCCGCCCTCACCGGCCACCTCGTCTTCTCCACCCTGCACACCAACGACGCCGCCGGGGCCATTACCCGGCTCATCGACATGGGGATCGAGCCCTTTCTCGTCTCCTCCTCGGTGCAGGCCATTCTGGCCCAGCGCCTGGTGCGCACCCTGTGCCCCAAGTGCAGGCAAGCCTTTGTCCCCGACCCTTCGCAGCTCCAGGAACTCGGACTGGACAACCCCCCCCGGGATCTGGAGCTCTATAAGGCCTGCGGCTGCGACAGCTGCCTGAACACCGGCTACAAGGGCCGCAGCGGCATCTTCGAGTTCCTCAAGGTGAGCGAGAGCATCCAGTCGCTTCTGCTGCGCACCGCAGAAGCCAACCAGATCCGCCAGCTGGCCATTCAGGAGGGCATGCAGACCCTGCGGCGAAACGGGGTGGAAAAGATCCGCCGCGGCCTGACCACTATCGACGAGGTCTTTAGGGTGACGCAGGTTTGAGCGCATAGCGCATAGCGCATGGCGAAGAGGGAAGAGCGCATGGCGCATAGCGCATAGCGCATGGCGAAGAGGGAAGAGCGCATGGCGCATAGCGCATAGCGCATGGCGCATGGCGAAGAGGGGGAAAGGCCTCGTTAGAGACACAGCAGATGCGACAACAAAAAACTTTTTGCAGTCGCGGTGGACAGAAGTCAGTGGTCAGTTGTCAGTAAAAACAAATAGTTCCAAGAAAGAATTAAATTTATATCATTTATACACGACTTTTGCAGATGCGTCATAATACTTCAATAGCCAAAGCTGGAGTGAGATCCGATGGCCAAATTCCGCTTTCAAGACCTTAAAATCTGGCAATTGGCCATGGACCTTGCTAATGAGCTGTGCGATATCGCAGACCTTCTTGAACATAAGAAACTGTTTCGCTTTGCCGAACAGGTAAGAGCAGCAGGCATGTCCATGCCGAATAATATTGCAGAAGGATCCGGGGCAATGTTTAATAAGGAGTTTTATCGCTATTTAAGCTATGCTCGCAGCTCCACCTTTGAAAATGCAAATATGATGCTCCTATTGGAAAGAAGAGGCATTATCTCTTCTGAGTCTTCGGATAGGCTGCTTGACAAGCTGGATCATTTATGTCGTCAAATCACGAATTTTCAGCAAACTCTATGACATACTATCTATCCTTTTCCTTGTCCATGTAAGCTGCGCCATCCGATGCGCTATGCAGCGTGCTCTTTATAGCATATAGTTTACAATCAAAACAAATACGCTATGCGCTCTGGTGCTTCACTATCTTCGCTATGCGCTTTGCGCCATGCGCTATGCTTTCTTCCTTATGCCAGTCTACGAATACATCGCCCTTGACTCCAGCGGGAAGGAAAAGAAGGGCATCATAAACGCCGAGAGCAGCAAGGGCGCCCTGCAGCAGGTGCGATCCCTGGGCCTGTTTCCGCGGCGGATCAATTCCGTGCAGACCAAGAGCTCTGGACAGGCGAAGCGGCGCCGGCCCCTGCTCTCCTTGCGGCGGGTGAGCCAGGCCGATCTGGTGATCACCATGCGGCAGCTGTCCATCCTGCTGTCCGCCGGCATGCCCCTGGCCTCGGCCCTGGACAGCATTCTGCGGCAGCTGAGGAAACGCTCCATCCACCGGGTCATGGCCCAGGTGCGGGAACGGATCAACGAGGGCTCTTCCCTGGCCCAGGCCATGGAGGAGCAGGGCCATGTTTTCCCCCCTACCTATACCGCCATGATCGAGGCCGGCGAGAGCTCCGGCACCCTGGAGCTCGTACTGGACCGGCTGGCAGAGTTCGGGGAGCAGCAGCAGGCCCTGAAGCAGAAGCTCCAGTCCAGCCTGGCCTACCCGGTGCTCATTCTGCTGGTCAGCCTGGGGGTCATCTTCTTTCTCATGTCCTACGTGGTCCCCCGGGTGACCCAGATCTTCCTGGACTTCGAGCAGGCCCTGCCCTTGCCCACCCTGATCCTCATCAAGGTAAGCAATGCGGTTCACGCCTTCTGGTGGGCCCTGCCGCTCCTGCTCGTGGCCCTTTGGCTGGGCGGCCGGCGCTTCCTGGCCACACAAACCGGCAGGGGATTGTTTGACACCTATATCCTGCAAATCCCCACCATCGGCCCCATCATCCACCAGGTGCTCATCAGCCGCTTCAGCCACACCCTGGGCAATCTGCTGCACAACGAGGTCTCGCTTCTGCAGGCCCTGCACATCGTGCGCAATGTGGTGGCCAATACCCAGCTGCAGAAAGCCATCGACGACCTGTATCAGGCCATCAGCGAGGGAAGCAGCCTCTCCGGGGTCATGGCCCGGAAAGCCATTTTCCCCCCTACCATGGTCCAGCTTGTGGCTGCCGGGGAGCAGAGCGGCCGGCTGGACAGCATGTTTCTCAAGATCGCCCAGACGAGCGAGGACTTCGTGACCAACCGCCTCACCATGCTGACCTCCCTGCTGGAGCCGCTCATGATCCTCGTACTCGGCGGGGTGGTGGGCTTCGTCGTCCTGGCCGTGCTGCTGCCGATCTTCGATATGAGCCAGCTGGTGCAGTAGGAGCGCATGGCGCAAAGCGCATAGCGCATGGCGCATGGCGCATGGCGCGAAAGCAGTGATCGGTGAAAGAAGCTGACAGCTCACGGCTCACAGCTGATAGCAAGAGAAGGCGCAAAGCGAAGAACGAAGAATGAGGAACGTATGGCGTAGACCGTGGACCGTAGACCGGGTGAAGACGCAGAGCGAAGAGGAAGAGGGACGACAGGAGTCAGAAGTCAGAATACAGTAGTCAGTGATCAGGAGAAGAAGCTCGTATGAAATTGGATTTTTTAGCAACATCTTCTTCGCTATGCGCTCTGCATCTTTTCTTGCCATCAGCTATGAGCTATGAGCTGTCAGCTTTCTTCCAACTATGAACCGTGAACTCATTAACCCGGAGGAAAAGAGTGAAAGACCGATTGCAGCCAGTTGCCTGTAAAATATCCGGCTCGAGAGGCTTTACCCTGATCGAGCTCATGGTGGTCATCGTCATTCTCGGCATTCTGGCCGGGCTCATCGTGCCCCGGCTTACGGACAAGCCGGAAAAGGCCCGGGTGGTCAAGGCCAAGATGCAGATCGAGAACATCTCCATGGCCCTCAAGGAGTTCAAGCTGGACAACGGCTTTTATCCCAGCACGGAGCAGGGCCTCAAGGCACTGGTGGAGGAGCCGACTATCGGCCGCACGCCCAGGAGCTATCCGGATAAGGGCTACATGTCCCAGATCCCTGAGGACCCCTGGGGCAACGAGTATGTCTATATCTCACCCGGGGAGCACGAGGAGTTCGATCTCATGTCCCTGGGCGCGGACGGCGAGGAAGGCGGGGAAGGCTTCGATGCGGACATCAAGAGCTGGGAGATCCAATAAGACAGCTTGCCAGAAGAGCAAGCTGTCTTATGCACCCAAGGCCTGCCAAGAGGCAGACCTTGTATACAACAAGCTTCCCTCTTTCTTTTTCTTTCTCCCTGACTACCGACCACCGACTACCGATGTATTTGCGCTCTGCGCTTCCCCGCTCTTCCTCGGTCTACGGTCCACGGTCTACAATCTTCGCTCGCTCTTCCAACTTTGAACTGTGAACTTGGAACTGTGAACTCATTCAACGGCTTCACCCTCATCGAGCTGGCCGTGGTCCTGCTCATCCTGGCCATCGGAATCGGGATCGCGGTGCCCACCATGGAGTCCTTGAGCCTGGGCAATGCCCGCAAATCCAACCTGAGGCGCTTGCAGGGGCTGGTGAACGAGCTGAGAAACCAGGCCCAGCTGGAAGGGAAAGCCAAGCAGCTGGTCATCCAGCTCTCATCCATCCAAGGCTCGGAGCAGGGAAAATACTGGATCCGGAGCCAGGGGCGAAAGGAGATGACCTCAAGCGAGAAGGAAGCGGCTTCAAAAACGCTGCTCACCGGTTCGGCCCGCTTGCTCGGGGTGCAAAAGGGCGACGGCCCGGTGCAATCCTCTGGAGAGGCGTCCATCAGCTTTCTCCCCCAAGGCCTTGTGGAGCCGGCCTCGATCTATGTGCTCCTGGATGGAAAAACGCAGCGCATCGCCATTCCGCCCTTCTCCGCCAATCTGCAGATCAAGGAGGTCTCCCATCCTCGCTCCACTTCCAACTTTGAACTGTGAACCTTTAACTGTGAACTCTGAGTCAACTGTGAACCGTGAGCTTGGAACCGTGAGCTCAGCCAAGGGCTTCACCCTTATCGAGGTTCTGGTCAGCCTGGCCATTCTGTCCATAGCCCTGGTGGCCGTGGTCAAGTCCGCGCTCCTCGTCCAGGACGGCCTTCTGGGCACCAAGGAGCAGAACACCCAGGCCATGCTCTGCGCCCAGAAGATGGAAGAGGTTCGCTCCCAGGGCCTGGACGGCATTGTGGCCTGGGACGGGGTTTTTGAAGAGCATCCGGGCTACCGCTGGAGCCTGAGCGTCCAGCCCGCCGGAGCGGAGGAGCTGAAAATGGTGAGCGTCGAGGTGGCGCCTGAGAATGAACCGGACAAGGCACTGCTGATGCAGGAGCTGTTTTATGAGGGTCCGATAAGCGAAGAGTAGGCTTTCCCGAGCTTTCTTTTCAGCAACCTGGTTATACCCTGAGAGTTCACAGTTATGCGCAGAGCGCAGAGCGCATGGCTCATGGCGCATGGCGAAGAAGGAAATTCCAGCTCTTCCGGTTTTTGCGTACCTGGATGTGAGAAGGAAGCCAGGCAGAGAAAGATTTGGGTTCGCGCCCGCTTCGCTAGAGCTACGGAGATCGCCGAGGAAAGAGCTGAGGAGCAAGAGATTTTGCCCGTGCGCGAGAAAGACCGCCCGGGCAAAAAGCTCCACGCCTACGGCGAATGCTCTTTTCTATGCCCGAAGGGCGGAGCCCTTTTGACCGGCTCATCTCTTCCTCCGAGCCGGTCAAAAAGACCCTCTCCCCTCCTCTGCCCTCTCTTAAGGCTCTGTGCCTCTAGCGAGTCTTCGAGCGGGCGCGGGAACATTCTTCAAGGTACGCATTCGTCGGATAAACCGAAATTCCAGACTTGAGAGTTCGAAGTTCACAGTTGGAAGAAAGCTGACAGCTCATAGCTCATAGCTGATGGCAAGAAAAGATGCAGAGCGCATGGCGAAGAAAAAAATCAGAGAGATATGTCAAAAGCATTCGCAGTCAAATCAACTCGTCAATATCAGCAATCAAAGCAATATGTTACTCAAAAAGTTTTGACTGTCGAGATAAGACGATGGCTGGAGCCATAAGAGAGAGGCGTCCCCAGGGAGGACCCTGGGAACGAAGACAAGCATCCGGCTTTACCCTGATGGAGATTCTGGTGGCTCTGGCCATCGTCTCCCTCGTCTTTACCTCCCTTTTCGCCGTGTTCGACAAGGTCCTGGATGTGGCCGACCAGGTGGAGCAGCGAAAGAGTCTCTCGCAAACCGGTCGGCTGGTTCTCATGCGGCTCAGCTCCGATCTGGAATCCCTCCTGAGGCCTGAAAAGAAAGCCCAGGAGCAGAAGAACACGCAAAATGCCACCGGCAAAGGATCCTGGCGCGCCTTTCAGGCCAGCTCCCTGCCGGAATCCGGGCTCGGCAGCTCGGAAAACGCCACTGTGCTCTCCTTTGCCACCTCGTCCGGGCTGGAGTTCAACAGCACCTGGCCCAGCCACAGCCTCTACCAAGTAGAGTACATTGTTGAGCCTCTTCAAGAGGGAGATCGCTACAGGCTTTTGCGCCGCCAAAGGACCTTTCCCTACCTGGAAGCAACAGGCAGGCAAAGCCTGGAGCTGTGCCGCAAGCTCACCGGATTCCAGCTCAGGCTTCTTACCGAGGAGGATACCTTGCCGCAGTCCAGCTGGAGCACCGGGCTTGATGAGGAGCAGCAACAGCAGATCCCGTCTGCGGTAGGGATACGTTTCTCCCTGCAGGGAGAAAGCGGCAGCGAGACGTTTTCTTTATTTAAGACTTTGAAAGAATGACGAACCGCGAACCGGAAGCTTTAAACTGATATGCTTTGGGGGAGAGCAAACTCTTAGTCCCTGGGTGGACTTTCTGATCGATTTTTCTTAATCTAAAAAAGGTTTGCAAACAGCTGGAGACCGCTCTGGCAGGAAAGCATGAAATATTGAGTTGCGGTTGGATGGTATGGAAATAAGTGTCAATCTCATACGACAATTGAACAAGGTCGCCCCTGATCTGCGCGAGGTCTTGTACGCCATCCTGGAAGAAATAGAACGGCAAAGTCAGGAGCGGGTGACCAAAAGCGATTTTTGGGAGCTGAAACAGGCGATTCAGGAACTGGCTCAGGCCCAGGCCAGAACCGAAACCCGGATGGAGGAGCTGGCCCAAGCTCAGGCCAGAACAGAGGCCAGGGTGGATTCCCTATCCCAGCGGATGGAGGAGCTGGCTCAAGCCCAGGCCAGAACCGAAACCCGGATGGAGGAGTTGGCCCAAGCTCAGGCCAGAACAGAGGCCAGGGTGGATTCCCTGTCCCAGCGGATGGAGGAGCTGGCCCAAGCTCAAGCCAGAACCGAGGCCAGGGTGGATTCCCTGTCCCAGCGGATGGAGGAGCTGGCCCAAGCTCAGGCCAGAACCGAGGCCAGGGTGGATTCCCTGTCCCAGCGGATGGAGGAGCTGGCTCAAGCCCAGGCTAAAACAGAAGGAGAAGTCCGCAAGTTGGCCAAGAGCCATCAACAACTGCAAAAACAGGTTGGTGGGCTTTCCGATGCCGTTGGTTATGGTATAGAGGACCGCTTGATGCCCTTTATACCGGACTTTGCCCGTCTGGAATACGGTCTTGAGATCGAGTCCCTGGAAAGGCGCAACGTGGAATATGGAAACGGCAAGTACGATGAGGTCAACATCCTGGCCACAGGGCGTATAAACGGCGACAAGGCATATCTCCTCGGGGAATGCAAAGCCAAGCCCGGCAAAAAGGACGCCGACCGTTTCGCAGCCATGCTGACCAGGTTAGCCGAAGTGCTGGACGGCCAATTTTTCCCATTGTTTATAGGCTACACCTTTGCCCCGGAAGTGGAACACTATGTTACCCAGAAATACCCCCATATCCGCCTGGTCAAGACCTATGCCATAGAAATGCGAGCCAGAGGCCTTCCGGCATAAGGCTGTTGTCCAAGATACGCTTAAGAGCTCAGTTCCGCTTGGTCGGTCTTCGGATGTCGATATTTCCATAGGATCCATAACCTTGGCCATCCACATCATAGCCGACGACCGGGAGCGGGCCGGAGAGGTTATCCCGGCATTGCGGGCCTGCCCGGATGTCGAGCTCCGGGTGCAGCGCCTACCCTGTGGCGATTTCTGCATTGAAAATCGTCTTCTCTTCGAGCGCAAGGCCCTGCCGGACCTCATGCAGTCCATTGTCAACGGCCGGCTGTTTCGGCAGGCGCTTCGCCTTGCAGCCACAGACTATGCCCCGGGGCTCATCCTGGAAGGCACCTCCGCCGACCCCGCCTGCTCGCGCCTTTCCCGCGAAGCGATTCAAGGAGCGCTCATCAGCGTGAGCATCGTTCTCGGCATACCGGTCCTGCGCTCCCTTTCCAGCCAAGAGACGGCCTGGCTCCTGCTCTGCGCCGCCAAGCAGATGGAGCGCATCGCCGAGGGAGCGGTGCAGCGGCACGGCTACCGGCCCAAGGGGCGCCGCAAGCGCCAGATCTATATACTGCAGGGCCTGCCCGGAATCGGCTCCGACCGGGCCGAGCTCCTGCTGGACATATTCGGCAGCGTAGAAAAGGTGTTCACCGCGAGCTATGAGGATCTCATGCAGGTGAAGGGCATTGGGAAGGCTACGGCGAGGAGGATCAGGGAAATTCTGGAAGAGGCATAGCGGGAAGAAGCTCACAGCAAGAGAAAGAAGAGAGCACAGCTTACGGCTCGCTTCTGATGCGCCTGGGGCGCATTACGCAAAGCGTATGGAAAAGAAACAAAGAAAGCTCACAGCTTATTGGCTGGTAATAAGGTCACCAAGCTCTGAAAGAAGCCGAGCAGGCGCTCGGCGGTCCCAGGGCAAGTCCCTTTACTCTGAATGATCGCAAGCCGGTGCTGGTACAGAGGGAATGGTCCATACGCCTCAGGGAATCATTTTGAACCGCTTCATTCTTGCTATGAGCTATGAGCTGTCAGCTTAGGAGCTTCTTCACGCTTCAGCAGTCTGCCCGGCTGGCTCCTGCTCCTCTTCTTCCGGAGTCGGGCCGATGCCCAGCAGCAGGGAGCTGGCAATGTAGATCGAGGAGTAGGTTCCCACCACAACGCCAATGAGCAGGGCCACAGCGAAATCGTGGATCACCCCGCCGCCGAGGATGACCAGCGAGAGAACCACGAGCATGGTGGTGCCGGAGGTAAGGAAGGTACGGCTCAGGGTCTGATTGATGCTGGCGTTGATGGTATCGAAGAGCGGCACCCGTTTCTTGGACTTCAGGTTCTCCCGGACCCGGTCGAAGACCACGATGGTATCGTTGAGTGAATAGCCGATAATGGTCAACAGGGCAGCCACAGTGGTCAGGTCGAAGTCCTTGCCCAGTATGGAGAATACCCCCACGGTGATGGCCACGTCATGGACCAGGGCCACCACAGCTCCCAGGGCGTAGTTGAGCTTGAGATACCAGCAGAGCCCCAGGGTGATGAGCAGGGCGGCCACAATGAGGTACACCAGGGGCAGGTTGAGCAGCTGCAGGAGATAGAGGCTCCCGGCCAATCCTCCAGCCATGATGGCAGCTGTTCCCCATTTCTGCTCGAAGCGGCCGGAAATGTAGATGGAGATGAGCAGCACGGCGTAGAACAGGGCCTGCAGGGCCTTGTTCTTCAAATCCTCTCCCACTTTGGGGCCTACCATCTCCAGTCGCTGAATCTCAAACCCCAAAGCCAGATTTTGCTCCAGGGCCTGTTGCACCTGGCTGCGCACCGCTTCCGGCTCCACCTCCTGGACCGGGAGGCGCAGCAGGTACTGGTTCTTGCCCTCCATGCCGAAGCGCTGGGCCCGAATATCTGGAAACCCGCTGCCTTGCAGGGCGTCCTTCAGCTTGCCGACCTCGATGTCCTCAGCAAAGCGAACCTGGATATTGATCCCGCCGGAGAAGTCGATGCCGTACTGCAGGCCGCCTTGGTAAATGATGCTTCCGATACCGCAGAGAATCACGATAGCGGACAGGTAAAAGGCGAGCATCCGCTTGCCCATGAAGTCGATTCGCGTATCAGGCCGAACGAGTTGAAGTCCCATGTGAGATATCCGTATCAGATTTTGCGTTCACAGTTCAAAGTTCAAAGTTCAAAGTTCAAAGTTCAAAGTTCAAAGTTCAAAGTTCAAAAAAAGAAATATTGCAATCTGACAATGTCAAGTTTTTTGCTTCCCGCCACAGGCTTTTTTCTGGGCCCCAAGAAAACATATCAATGCTTAGTGACTTGTCATGCTTAAGCTGTGATTTAAAAAAGCAACATATGCACGTGCTTGCAAAAAGCGAAAAACTGACAATTCACATCGAACAAGTCACTAGTTGCAGCTTGAAGCTACACATTCGAAGATTTTTGAAGATCAAGTACTAACTGTATGAAAGACATAAGATTTTGCTTAACGCTTTAAGCTCATCTATCTTTGGTCTTACAACTGTGAACCGTGAACTCGGAACTCGGCTACAGCCTCAGACTGCTTCCCGGACGCATGCGCTTGAGCCACAGATCGAAGAAGATCCGCGACACGAAGATGGCCGTGAACATGGAAGCCACAATGCCCACGGATAAGGTCACGGCAAAGCCTCGAATGGGGCCGGTGCCGAACTGGTAAAGGATGATCGCGGCCAGGATGGTCGTCACATTGGCGTCCACAATGGTCCAGGTGGAGCGAGCGAAGCCCTCATCCACCGCCTTGGCCGGGCTCATTCCCTTGCGGAGCTCCTCCCGGATGCGCTCGAAGATGAGCACGCTGGCGTCCACTGCCGTGCCCACCAGCAGAATGATCCCGGCGATGCCGGGCAGTGTGAGCGTGGCTCCGAACCCGGCCAGGGCCGCAAGAATGAGCAGGATATTGAATATCAGCAGCAGGTCGACGATAACCCCGCCGAAGCTGTAGTAGACAACTGTGAACAGGAGCACGAGCGCTCCGCCCACCAGCAGGGCGGTGACTCCCTGCTCGATGGACTGCTGTCCCAGGGAGGGACCCACGCTTCTCTCCTGGAGCACGTTCACCGGAGCCGGCAGCGATCCGGCCCGCAGCACAATGGCCAAGTCCCGGGCCTCCTCCACGGAGAAGTTCCCGGTGATGCTGGCACGCCCGCCGCTGATCCTCTCCTGGATCACCGGCGCGGAGTAGACCTTGTTGTCCAGGACAATGGCCAGCCTCTTTTGCACGTGCTCCTCGGTGACCCGCTCGAAGATCCGGGATCCCTGGCTGTCGAAGCTCAGAGCCACATAGGGCTGATTGTAGTTGTCGAAAGCCACCCGGGCGTCGGTGATATGCTCGCCGGTCATAAGGGCGTTTTCCTTCAGCACGAGGGGCTCCTTGGCATAGGAGCCGTCGGCCTGCCTCTTGTGCAGATAGGCCAGCTTGTCCCCCGGAGGCACCTGTCCTTGCGCCGCCTTTTGCGGATCGGCCTCCTCATCGACAATGTTGAACTCCAGATGGGCCGTCTTCTTGATCAAGCCCACCGCCCTTTGGGCGTCCTCCAACCCCGGCAGCTGCACCTGGATGCGGTTGTTCTGCAGCTTGCGGATATCCGGCTCCACCACCCCGAACTGGTCGATCCGGTTGCGGATGACTTTCAGGGCCTGGTCGATGGTCAGCTCCCTGACCTCTTTGTTGTACTCCGAGGTCATGGTCAAGGTGTACTTCTTTCTTTGCCCCAGATCCTCCACATCGGCTATGTTTACTTGCCGGCCGTACTGCTTCTGGATGAGCTTCTCCAGCTCTCCGGCCTCCTTCTCCTTAAGCAGATAGAACTGCAGCCGCTGCTGACCCACAACCCTGGGGCGAATGATCACCATATCCCTGTCCCTAGCCTGGGAGCGGATTTCGTTGCCCAGCTGATTCAGGCTGTTCTGGATGGCCTTGTTCATGTCCACGCCCAGGGTAAGGCTCATGCCGCCCTTGAGGTCCAAGCCGAGCTTGACGTCCTTGTTCGGCAGCAATCCCTGCAGCCCGCTGTCTTCAGGAACAAGCGAGGGAAGGGCGTAGACCAGCCCCAGTCCGATGACCACAATCGCGACAATGATTCTGAAACTCAGCTTTCCGCTCATAGATGTGCCTTGTTATACTACGCAGAGCGCATAGCGCAGAGCGCATAGCGAAGAAAATCTCAATTGGACGTTATAGGTCGTCAGTTGCCAGAAATAAAACAATGAATACAAGTGATTCCCTGCGCAGAGCATCAGATGGCTCATGATAAGAGGATGGCAGGAGCCATATGAAAAAGACGTCCCCAGGGAGGACCCTGGGAACGAAGATTTCCGAATAAGCTCTTATCCAGGAAGAAAGAAAGGGAAGAGGAGGGCTAGCCCTCTTCTTCCCTTTCTTTCTTGGGTTCCTTCCTCTCCTTCTTGCCGGAGGAGGAAACCACCTTCTTGTCGGTCACTGCCGAGATATAGCTGCGGTTGACCTTGACCTCCATGTTGTTGCCCAGATCAAGCGTGAGCACGTCCTCAGAAACCCCGGTAATGCGGCCGTAGAGCCCGCCGCCGGTGACCACGTAATCGCCCTTCTTCAGGTTGCTCAGCATTTCCCTGTGCTGCTTGGCCTTTTTCTGCTGCGGCCTGATGAGCAGAAAGTAGAAGATGACGAACAGCAGGATCAAAGGCATGAAAGCCATGATCGGATTGCCTTGTCCACCGGCCCCACCTGCTTGCTGCCCCATGGCAAAGGCCACATTTTCCCAGAACATAGCGCCTCCCTATAAATCAGCCCAGCCTTTGGCTGAGCTGATTTATTACCTTGTCTTTGAATTGCAAAAGAAGACCTTTACACTATTTGCCGAACCTGGTTGATTCGCTGCAAAAATCGCTGCTTACCTGGAAATACATCCTTCTGTCAACCAATTGGAACCGTTCCTTCCCTATACATAATATACGGCGAGAAGGTTTTCCTTCCCGCCGCATCTTTTCAATAAGCTCAATAAAAATGCATGCCGTCTTCCGGCAGGCATTTTTTACCAGTACTTGCTCCACTCCTCAAAGGCCTGCTCAAACTCCTGAAGCTTGTCCTGCTGCTGCGAGGTCCGGGCCAGCTGCTCCAGCTTGCTGTGGTAATCCTTGGTCTTTGATTTGTTGTGCCGATAGAGCGAGGCGTAGGCGAAATGGAGATAGCCCAGGAAGTTATCCCCGGCCTGCCCCAGGGCCCGGCCAAGGACCTCGTGCACCTCGGGATCCTGGGGAACCACGCGCAGTATGCGGCGCAGATCCTCCTCCGCCTGCTTGACCTTGCCCTGCTGGGCCAGAATCCGGGCCCGGAAGAACAAAGCGAACAGATCGTCCCCATTGAGCTGCAGGGCCTTTTGCAGGTGCTTGAGAGCGGGCTCGAACCTCCCCAGCTGAAAATGGAAGCGCCCCATCTCCCGCTGCCACAAGGCATCATTCCCGGAACATTCCCCCGAGCCCAGGAGCAGCTTCTTGGCCTTGGTGATGCGGTTCAGCCGCTCATAGACAATGCCTTTGCCCAGCCTTTGCAGGCAGGTCAGATCCGCGTCGCTTTCCGGGAAGTATCTGATGGCCGAATGCGCGTCGGTATACCTGGCCCGCAGGATGGTCTGCACCTTTCTGAACTCCTCCTCGGGACGCTCCGGCTTTTGGTGCGAGCCGGGCAGGTTTTGAACCATGTCCTGCATATAGCCGATGCGCTCGTTCAGCCCCGGGTGGGTGAGCATGTAATCCGGCGGAGTTGCGCTGCCGCCCATGAGCATCTGCTGCTTGATGCGCTTGAAGGAGTTGGCCATGCCCCAGGGATTGTATCCGGATTGAACAAGGTAGCGCAGCCCGATGTGGTCCGCCTCGCGCTCGTCCTCTCGGCTGTACTTCAGGCTGGCCGCCTGCCCTCCGGCCATGGAGCCTATGGCCACGGCCTCGCCCACATCGCTTCCCTGTCCGAGGAGCGCTCCGGCCAGAACCCCGGCCAGGGTGGCCAGGCTCAGCTTCTTGGAGCGCTCGATATTCTGCGCCAGGTGCCGCTGCGAGACATGGGCCAGCTCGTGAGCCAAGACAGCGGCCAGCTCCGACTCGTGTTCCATATTGAGAATGAGCCCGGTGTGCACGAACAGGTAGCCCGCCGGCGCGGCAAAGGCGTTGACCGAGCTGTCCCGGAGCACCTCCACCTGAATGGAAAAGGGCTGCGGCGGCATGACTGCTTGGATGCGCTGCAGCAAGCGCCGTATATAGTTGACCACCACCGGGTCGTGGACCAGAGGAAACCGGGAGCGCAAAAGCACATTGAACTTCTGGCCCAGCTCCACTTCATCCTTGATGCTGAAATCTCCGAAAAAGGCTTTGCCAGGCGCAGGAATCAGGAGGGAAAAGGCAAAAAGGAAGATAATGCATCTGGAGAGAAGCTTCATAAAAATATGAAAAAGCTTATAGCTGATAGCTCACAGCTGATAGCAAGATTTATAAGAGATCTATGTTCACAGTTTTATGCGCATGGCGCAGAGCGCATAGCGCATGGCGCATGGCGCATGGCGCAGAGCTTGAAGAAGCTGACAGCTGACAGCAAGAAAAAGTTACGCTCCACGTTTACAGTTGAAGTGGCATAGTATCTTGGATTGTAGGTTTATAAATAATCATTTAAAGAAGATTTGAGCTCATAGCTAGAGAAAACGCCTGGCACGTAGGTTTGCCGGAGAAAATATCAGTTATGTAGATTATAAGTAATATATTGTATATTGCAAGAAGGCCAAGAAGAAAGAATGTATCCAAATCCCCAATCAAATAGAAATCGTTTTGCGCAAACTCTTTGCGCAAAACGATTTCTATTTGTTCATCATATCCAGAAACTGGCGATTGTTCTTGGTGCCTTTCATCTTGTCCAACATGAACTCCATGGAGTCGATGGAGTTCATGGTAGACAATAGCTTGCGCAGGATCCAGACCCGGTTGAGCACGTCTTCCTCGAGCAGCAGCTCCTCCTTGCGGGTCCCGGAACGATTGATGTCAATGGCCGGAAAGACGCGCTTGTCAGCCAGGAAGCGGTCCAGGTAGATCTCCATGTTGCCGGTTCCCTTGAACTCCTCGAAGATGACCTCGTCCATGCGCGAGCCGGTATCGATAAGTGCGGTAGCGATGATGGACAGGCTCCCGCCCTGCTCCACGTTCCGGGCCGCCCCGAAGAAGCGCTTGGGGCGCTGCAGGGCGTTGGCGTCCAATCCGCCGGAGAGGATCCGCCCGGAGGAAGGGGTGACCGCATTGTAGGCCCGTCCCAAACGGGTCACGCTGTCCAGGAGGATCACCACGTCATGCTTGCGCTCCACCAGCCGCTTGGCCTTCTCCAGAACCATCTCCGCCACCTGGACGTGCCGTTGCGGCGGCTCGTCAAAGGTGGAGCTGACCACCTCGCCCCTGACCGTGCGCTCCATGTCGGTAACCTCCTCCGGCCGCTCGTCGATGAGCAGCACGATGAGGTAGGAGTCGGCATGGTTGGTCATGATCGAGTTGGCCGCGGTCTGCAGGAGCATGGTCTTTCCGGTGCGCGGCGGAGCCACGATGAGCCCTCTCTGCCCTTTGCCTATAGGGGTCAGCAGGTCGATAATCCGGGCCGAGTAGTTGTCCTTGCCGTTCTCCATGATGAAGCGCTGTTCCGGATACAGCGGAGTCAGGTTGTCGAAGAGAACGAGCTTCTTGGACTCCTCCGGGCTTTGATAGCCCACCTCCTCCACCCGGAGCAGGGCAAAGTAGCGCTCTCCCTCCTTGGGGGGCCGTATCTGCCCGGAGACCACATCTCCCTTGCGCAGACCGAATCTCCTGATCTGGGAGGGCGAGACATAGATGTCGTCCGGGCCGGGCATGTAATTGTACATCGGGGAGCGCAGAAATCCGAATCCGTCCGGAAGAATCTCCAGAACACCCTCTCCGTAAACATTGCCGTTCTGCAGCGAGCAGGCCTGCAGTATGGAAAAGATGAGCTCCTGCTTTCGCAGGCTGCTGGGGTTTTCCACGTTGTACTCCGCGGCAAGCTCCATGAGCTCGTGCATGGACTTTTTCTTCATGTCGGACAGATTCATCATAAAAGAAGCCATATCTCCTCTCCGAAAGTGTGAATTAAGATTTCCATCTGGTTTAGGTTTTGCTGTCAGCAGAGCCTCCGAGCAAGGGCGCGCAAGAGAACCCTGTTGCCCGGTTCGAAAAGAAAGCGCTGCTGCAGAAATCAAATTTGCAGTCCCAGTGGGCGGAAGCAGATGCAAAGCCGAAGACCACAGTATTGGACCGATATGCTGTGCTTGAGAACAGTGAAGCGATAGGACTTGTATAGCTAAAGTGCGTCCTGGAAGATCGTGGTGATGAGGCCATTCCATGCCCACACCAAGCAGCTCAAAGGCTTGGTTGTGGCCTTAGGCCTAAGCTAAAGCATTAATCCTCAATTGGCCTTCTGGACATGTATTGTCAAAATTGGCGAACGGATATCGATAGGATAGGGTCCTAGCATCATACTGTTGGAAGGTGGGCAAAGCACCGATGCTGACCGGAAAGTCCGTCACGCCAAAATTAGGCGGACGGCGTCACGAGGTCAAGCGTTTTTGGCCTTTAAAATACCGCTGAAAATCTGTTCGATCTCCCCCTGGACATCATGCTGCTGCCGGCCCAAAGCAAAGGAGAGCTCCATGGTGATCAGGGTCATGGCTTGCTCCATGAGCCGGCGCTCACCAAAGGACAGCTCCTTGTCCTGGGAAATGAGGACCAGCTCCTTGAGCACGTAGGCTACATCCGCGAGATCGCCGCTTTTCAGCTTTTCCGAGTATTCTCGATAGCGGCGGTTCCAGTTCTGGCCTGCGTACCCCTTGAAATCGGACCAGTCGTACATGGAGTTGAGCACCACCTGGCCGTAATCCTCATCGCACAGGGCCCGCAAGCCGACATTGTCCGCATTGTTCACCGGCACGAGCAAGGTGCCGTTGTTGGAAAGTATCCGGACAACGTAAAAATCGCTTCTCGTGCCGTCGACTTCGTAGCTCTTGACGCCCTCGACCCGTCCCACTCCCTGGGCGGGATAGACTACCAATTCATCTTTTTTAAACACAAGGCGCCTCCTCGGGCACAGGCAACGAAACCCAGCTCTGGACTCCGTTGCGGAATCACTCCCTCCCCTTAGTGTGCATCAAGGCAAATGCCTTTCTCGGGAGGCAGAAGCGCGCACAGAGATGGCAAAGGATCGTTCAATATACCCCACCGCTTTGCAATAGTCCAGGGGTGGAAGCGAAATAGGCGCCCCGGGCTGTACTTAGGTGAAAAACTTCATTGCTCTCGGTTTGTGCTTCCTGCAGCCTTCAGCGAAGCTCCGGGCTGGAGATCGAGGGCATGAGCCCGGTTCATCGCCTCCTGCATCCCCTGCAGGCAAAAGTCCCGGATGCCCTGCACCGCATGCTCGATAATCTCCGGCAGCGCATTTCGTTCCGCCCCGGAAAAAGGGGAAAGTACATAATGAACAGGATCGCCCCCGGGCTCCGGCCGGCCGATGCCCAGGCGCAGCCTGGCAAAGTCTCTCGATCCCAGGGCAGAGGCAGTGGACCTCAAGCCGTTGTGCCCGGCCAGACCCCCTCCCTGCTTGAAGCGCATTCGTCCCAAGGGGAGATCGAGCTCGTCGTGCACCACAAGAACCTGCTCCGGGGGAAGGCAGTAAAAGTTACATAGCTTTCCTATCGGACCGCCGCTGCGATTCATATAGGTCAGGGGCAGAGCAAGCAGCCATTTCTTTCCGGGAGCGGCCTCCCAGGACCACTGTTCAACCGATTTGCTGTGCTTCCTCTCGACAATGGCCTTTTCCTCATCAGCCCGCTCCACCAGAGCCCGGACCACGAGGAAACCAAAGTTGTGCCGCGTGGAAGCGTACTTTTTTCCCGGATTGCCCAAGCCGGCGATCAAACCAGTCGGCTTCATGATCCTCTGCCGATCCCGGAAGCGCCCCTACCAAGCTCACCTGATCAGGTCTCTTCCTGGTCGGAAGACTCCTCTTCGGAGCCGCCTTCCTCGCTCTCAGCGCCTTCTTCCTCTGCTTCTGCAGCCAGCTCCTCCTCGGTTGGGGCCGGAGGCGCAACCCCTACCACGGCGAAGTTCTCATCGTAGTCCTGCAGCCGAACCCCTTCCGGAAGAAGGACATCCTCGATATAGATGTTCTCGTTGATGTCCAGATTGCTGACATCGATGGTGATCTGGTCCGGAATGGAGGTGGGGAGGCAGATAACGGAAATGGAGTCCCGAAAGATGCTCACCCGGCCGCCCTGTTCAACACCCTTGGCCGCTCCGCTGACCTCCACCTGAACATCCACGTTCATCTCCTCGGTGAGATCCACGCCGATGAAATCGACATGCTCCAGGAAATCCTTGACCGGATGGCTTTGAATGTCCCAGATGAGAACAGGCTTCTTGAAGCTTCCGGAATCGCTTTTGATCTCCAGATCGATGACATTGCTCATATGAGCCTTTTCAAAGGTGGAGGCGAGCGTCCCGTAAGGGAGCTGCAAGGGGATGTTCACTCCCTGCTTGTCGTAGTAGACGCCGGGTACATAGCCCCGCCGCCTCAAGGAACGGGCCACTCCCTTGCCTGCCTTGTCCCTCTTCTCCGCTTCCAAGGTATACCGTTGCGCCATAACCTCTCCTTTAAAAATTTCGGTAGGAACCGAAATTTTTATCACATTGTTTTCCTTCTTCTTTTTCTTGCTGTGAGCGATGATCTCGCAGCTGTGAGCTCAAACTCACAGAATGGTTCCTCATTCTTCCTGTCGGCTATACGCTGTGAGCTTCCTCCCGCTGTGCGAGCATCTTCTGTCTTCGCTATGCGCCATGCGCTCTGCGCCTTTAGGAAAAGAGCACGCTTACCGACGATTCATGGTGAATATTGTCAATGGCCTGAGCCAGCAGCCCGGATACGGAGATCACCTTGATCTTGGAGCATTTTTGGGCCTCCGGCTGCAGGGGGATGGTGTCCGTGACCACCAGCTGGCTCAGCTTGGAGCTCTCGATGCGCTCGATCGCCGGGCCGGAGAGCACGGGATGGGTGGCGCAGGCTATGACCGACCGGGCTCCCTGCTCATGAAGCACCTGGCTGGCCGCCACCAAGGTGCCGGCGGTGTCCACCATGTCGTCGACAATGATAGCGCATTTGTCCTTCACGTTGCCGATGACGTGCATGGCTTCGGCCTTGTTGGGCGAGTCCCGCCGCTTGTCGACAATGGCCAGCCCGGCGTTGAGACGCTTGGCATAGGCCCGGGCCCGTTCCGTGCCGCCGGCATCCGGGGAGATGATGGCCAGGTTGTCCTCGAACTCGCGCATATACTCCAGCAGCACTTTGGAGGAGTAGAGGTTGTCCACCGGCAGATCGAAAAACCCCTGAATCTGGCCGGCATGCAGATCCACCGTCAACACCCTGTTGGCGCCGGCCACCGAGATGAAGTCGGCCACCATCTTGGCGCTGATCGGGACCCGGGGTACTACCTTCCGGTCCTGGCGGGCGTATCCGTAATAGGGCACCACAGCGGTGATGCGCTTGGCACTGGCCCGCTTCAAGGCATCGAGCATCAGACAGAGCTCGATGAGATTTTCATTCACCGGTCTGCAGGTGGACTGAATGAGAAACACATCCCTGCCCCGGACATTGTCCCCGATCTCGATCCGAATCTCTCCGTCGCTGAAGGACTTGGCGACCGTCGGGGTCAGAGGGCACTCCAGATGCTGCGCGATCGCCTCAGCCAGAACGGGATTGGCGTTACCGGTAATCAACTTCAGATTGCGATCCTGGTGCATATTCTCCCACCGTTTCTTCCGCATTCAAACCTGAAAAAGCTTCCACCCACGACAATCTATTGCTGATATTGATGGCCTGATTTGACTGTGGATACTTTAGGCTCATCCCTTTGCTTTTTCTCTAAACTCTGGAATTTCCCTCTTCGGAAATCTTCGTTCCCAGGGTCCTCCCTGGGGACGTCTTTTGCTTATGGCTCCTGCCATCCTCTTATCATTAGTCATCTGATGCTCTGCACAAGGAATCACTTGTATTCATTGTTTTATTTCTGGCCACTGACTACCGGCCACTGACAACTGTCTTCATGCGCTCTGCGCTCTGTGATTTGTATTTCTTGCCATCAGCTGTGAGCTATGAGCTATCAGCTTCTTCTCACTGTGAACCGTGAACTGTGAACTGTGAACTTTGAACTCTAAGCGACTATAGAGCCCATAAAAAAAGAGCAGGCCTAAGCTATGACTGTTGAGCCAACATAACTGGAATCACATCTGTGGTGTTCGTCCGGGAGGAACAGCGGAAGCTGGAATGGCTTGCCGATGGGCAGCAATCATCTCGGCCAAGCCGTTTGAAAGCCGTATACGCGGTATACGCCCTGGCCTCGATTCCGGGAGGAAACGAGTTATTTGGCTGGGGTGGGAGGATTTGAACCCCCGAATGACGGGACCAAAACCCGTTGCCTTACCACTTGGCGACACCCCAGCATCACAACGAGTTGATGAAAAAATCGACTCCCTGTGCAGCGAGCTTCTCTGTACAGCCCTTGAGTTCCACAGGGTTCTTGAACAATCCTATGAGGGAGGCTCCGGAGCCGCTGAGCACCGCGGCACGCGCTCCGGCTGAATAGAGCGATTCCTTGAAAGAGCCGAGCTGCGGCAGCTCTTGAAATACAGGAGCCTCAAAGCCGTTTTTCCAAATCCGCCCCTGGGAACAATAGGATTCCTTATAACGAAATGCATCATCTGTCAAGGATGGAGTTCTCGTGCTTGGGGAAGAGGCATAGAAGGCGTCCCATTGCCTGTAGGCCCAAACGGTGGAAATACGAACCTCCGGACACAGGACGAGTAGGTGCCAGCCGCGAAGGTCGGGCCCTACCGGGGTCACCCTCTCACCGGCGCCGGTTACCCAGGCCGGGGTCCGGCGAAGAAAGAAAGGAACATCCGAACCGAGGCCAGCGGCCAGGCGGATCATTTCTCCATCCGGCAACCGCCTGGCGGGATCGGCCTGAGCCTGGAGATGCTGGAGAAAAGCGGCCGCATCAGAGCTGGCTCCTCCCAGCCCGGAGCCGTGAGGAATTCCTTTCTGCAAATGGACATGGATATCGGGCCAATACCCGCTTAGCTGTCCGTAGCCCTCATATACGGCGTACAGGATGTTCTGCTCGCCTTGCAGCTCCGGCCTGGAGCAGCTCAAGGAAAAGCCGGATCCAGCCGGGGCTGTGTCGATGCGCAGCTCATCGCTCGGATGCTGCAGGGGATAGAACAGGCTTCTGATCTCATGGAGCCCGTCCTCGCGCCGATCCAGAATCTCGAGATAGAGATTCGCCTTGCACCCGGCCTGCAGGACGCATATTGCCTGTTTCCGGGGACAATCCTTATTCAAGGCTTTGCCCTTTTAATAAGAACTTGTGCTTGAATCATTCAGGCCCGACTTTTTGCAGGTGTGTCAGAAAATGACACGAGGATGGCTGGAGCCATAAGAAAAAGACGTCCCCAGGGAGGAACCCTGGGAACGAAGAAAACTTCTGCCTGAAGCTCAGCATTAATAAACCTTGCCCCGGCCGGCCTTCAAGCCGGCCGGGGCAAGGTTTATTTGGGCAGCGGAATGGTTCGGAACAGGTTTTGTCCCTTTCTCTTGATCAGCAGGAGCACAACGCCCTTTTGCTTTGCAGACTGGACAATGCTCTCCAGGTCGGAAACCTGCTGCACGGTCTTTCCGTTGGCCTTGAGAATGACGTCTCCGGGCCGGAGCTCGGCCTTGGCTGCCGGAGTACCCGGCTCAACTTCGGTAACCACCAGCCCTTGAGCCGCATCCAGCCCGAGAGCCTGAGCTTCGCGCTCTGTCACCGGCTTGAGCTGCATGCCCAGGGTCCCGGCCAGATCAGCTCCCTCCTCGGCTTCTTCGCGCTGCGCCATGTGCATGCTTCGCTCCCCGAGCTGGACCTCGAGCTCCTTGACTTTGCTCTCGCGCCATACCGTGAGCTCGATCTTGTCCCCGGGGGTCATCCGGCCGATGGTCCTGGTAAGATCCCGTGCATCATCGATGGACTCGCCGTTGACGGCAATAATAACGTCCCCGACCTGAATGCCGGCCTGAGCTGCCGGGTCTCCGGGCTCCACAGAGGCCACGAGAGCGCCCCTGGGCTCGGAAAGCCCCAAAGCCTTGGCCGTGTTTTCATCCACATCCTGAATGGTCACGCCCAGCCAGCCCCGGCGGACCTTCTTGTACTCCTTGAGCTGAGCGATGACCTCCTTGGCCATATTGCTGGGAATGGCGAACCCGATACCCTGGCCGCTGGCCACAATGGCCGTATTGATCCCGACTACCTCACCGTCCAGGTTGAGCAGGGGGCCGCCACTGTTTCCCGGATTGATGGAGGCGTCGGTTTGCAGAAAGTTGTCGTAGGCCCCGGCACCGATGACCCGGCCCTTGGCGCTGATAATTCCTGCAGTGACCGTATGATCCAGTCCAAAGGGATTGCCGATGGCCACCACCCACTCTCCCGGCTCCAGCTTGTCCGAGTCGCCGAAGTTGAGGACCGGAAGATCGCGCTGGACATCGATATTGAGCAAGGCGAGATCGGTTTCCGGGTCCGAGCCCACCACTTCAGCCGGATAGGACTCCTCCGAACCCCGAAGCGTCACCTCGATCTCGTCGGCCTTGGCCACCACATGGTGGTTGGTCACGATAAAGCCGTCCTTGGAAATGATAAACCCCGAACCCAGGGAGTTCGTCTTCCGCTTCTCCGGCATCCCTTCGAAGAACTTCTTGAAGAACTCGTCGAACGGCGAATCCTGCTGGAAGGGATCGAAGAACTTGTGCAGCCGCTTCGAGGTCTCCACAACCTTGACCGTGCTGATATTGACCACGGCCGATCCGGCTTTTTCCGCCAGCTTGGTGAACTGAGGCAGAGAGGCGGCATAGGCCCCGCTGCAAGCAAACAGAAATGCTCCGGCCAGCAGGCCGACGAGCTGCTTCTTCCATCGCATAAGGGTAAACCTCCTTTTTCCGAGTTGAGCTCGCAGAGCGCAGAGCGCATGAAGACAGTAGTCGATTGTCGGTGGTCGGTTGTCAGTAAAGACCGCAGAGCCCACAAGCAGAAGAAGCTCAGCTGACAGCATGCATCAAAAAATGCACTGCTCTGCTTCCTGCATCTTCACTTCCAACCTACAACCTACAACTTAAATCCTGCAACGAATCTTCTTGCTATGAGCTGTCAGCTGCCGGCTTGACTTCCCCAGCTGGTGAAGCCTTCCTTCCTGGAGGCCATCTCCCGCATCAGGCGCAGAGTTTCCAGGGCCTCGTCAACATCGAGCCTGCGCAGGGCGAATCCGGCGTGGATGAGGAGATAGTCTCCCACCGCCACCTCCTCGTCCATCAACAGAAGGGAAGCCCGGATCTTGGTCTGTCCCTCTCCCAAACGGCAAGTGGCCGTCTGGGACTCGATCTGCACCACTTCCGCCGGAATGGCAAGGCACATGGGGTATTCCTTGGTGATAAGTCCACAGTTAGTAGAAGCTCAGCTGATAGCTGATAGCAAGAACTCCACTTTCCAGCCCCTCCCCCGGCACTCAGTTTGACAGCAGCCTTCTTCCATATGAGGCTTTACAACTGAGCAGCTGCTATTGAGCATGCTTGTGCTGAGACTTGGCAAACTGAGTGCCGGGAGCTCCCCTTGGGAAGGGGAGCAGCTCAGAAGGAGCTTCTTCCAGTGATCAAACCGGCTATGGCGATGCTCAACATATATTTAAAAAAAAGTGGGTTGCATTCTTTTTAATTTGCCCAACAAGTCAGCGCAGCCGGAGGCTGCTCTGAGTACAGTCTTCCCACGGTCTTGCTATGAGCATCTTCTTCTTCGCTCTGCGCTCTTCTTCCTTCCCTCTGAGCTTTTCTTGTTCTGGCTGTGAGCTATCAGCTGTCAGCTTCTTCTTCGCCATGCGCTCTGCGTCATGAACACATCTTAATAACCAGGCCCTTGGCCGGCGTCAACAGACCCGATATCCAGCTGGGGCAGATGCCCCCCGGCCGCCAGCTGCCCCAGGAGATGCGGAAGATCCGGGGCCAGAAAATCCGGGGCTTCGGACAAAAGCGACTCCCGGCTGGTATGGCCGGTGAACACCCCGGCACTCATGCAGCCCGCCCGCTTGGCGGTCTGGATATCCAGGGGATGGTCTCCGACCATGAGGCCCTGCCGGGCCGGCACCCGCATGGCTTGAAGAGCGGCCTGAAGATGCTCCGGATGAGGCTTGACCCTGGCTACCTCCTCACGGGGATAGAAGGCATCGCACCAGTTTTTGAGCCTGGGTGCAACCACCCTTACCGCGGCGGTGCAGTTTCTGGTAATGAACCCGGTCTTGATGCCCTTTTGGCGCAGGGCTTCAAGAATGGAAGGCGATTGGGGGAAGAGCCGTCCCTTTTGGGCGGCGTCCATCTCGGTAGCTGTGATCAACAGCCTGCATCTGGAATGAAACTCCCGGGCCGCGGCCAAAGAGCTCTGCTCCAGGCAGCTCCGAACATGCTCCAAGTACTCCAGAACCGGCAGCGAGGCGTGAATCGACTGGCCATCGAGAAAGGCGGCGGCAATTGCTTGAAGCTGCTGCTTCAACCGGGAGAAATCGATGTGCAGCTCAGCCAGGGTTCCGTCGAAATCGAAAACAACTCCTGAAAGCATGGCTTAACCGGTCGCAGTGGCGGTTATTAAAGCTCCAGTTTTTGAGCAAGGGAATCCTCCTTTCAACCCGGGCAACCGGGTTCTCTCGCGCGCCCTCGCCGGGAGGTTCTCAGGCTTTCTTCTTTGACCGGTTCGCAATTTTATATGAAGTTGCATAGCAGCTTACCTCATGCTCCCCACGTAATTAGCAGAAATGATGAGAGGATGGCCGGAGCCATAAGAGGAAGACCTCCCCGGGGAGGACCCTGGGAACGAAGAAGCTCGTATGAGCCAAGACACCACTTTCCAACCCCTCACCCGGCACTCAGTTTTGAAATTATCTCAGGCAGGGTATGCAAGGAAGCATATAATGGGCTTATCGCATAAGCTCCAGCTATTCATCCCGGAACTGAGTGCCGGGTCAACCTGGCTGCAGAGATATACAGCAAGCAGCTGAAAAATCTGAATTCCCTCTTCTTGTTCACAAAAGTTACCATTAAGACAGCTCTTGCCTCCGGAGGCAAGAGCTGTCTTAAAGCTAAGATATTGTGAATAACTTGACAAGCTTCTTGGGGCCGAGCTAGAGTACTTCAGTTTTTTTGCATGATATCAAAATACCAATAATCCGAAGAGATTAGAGAGTATTTCCTACGGCCGGGCTTTTGCTTGGAGCCCCTCTTTTTTCGGGCCGAGCTCGGCTTCCCTTCGAACCCACCTCTAGCGGGACAATGCTATGCAACTCACCTCCAGACAGATCAACTACTGCATGGAATGCGGCGTATGCACCGGAAGCTGTCCGGTGAGCCAGGCCGATGAGAGATTCTCACCCCGGCAGATCATCAAGCGCACTATGGTCCATCCCAAAGAGGACCTCGCCTTCAACAGGCATGTATGGTCCTGCCTCACCTGCGCCAGATGCAGCGATCGCTGCCCGGTGGGCATCGACTTTCCGGAGTTCATCCGCTCCTATCGCGGAAAAGCCCACGCTGTAGGCAACCTGCCCAGAGAGAGCCACCACGGGATCTTTCAAAGCCTGGCCCGCCTGCAGACCCACGATCTGGACCAAAAGCGCACCGACTGGGCCAAAGAGGCCGGGGACATCGCTCACCACGGAGAGTACTATTACTTTTCCGGCTGCCTGCCCTTCTTTCAGGCGGTATTCCGATACCTGGAGCTCGACTGCCTGGCCCAGGCGCGCAGCATCATCAAGCTGCTCAATGCCATGGGCATGAAGCCGGCCATGAGCGACAATGAGCGCTGCTGCGGCCATGACGCCCTGTGGAACGGAAACGTGGAGCTCTTTCGCAGCCTGGGGGAAAAGAACCTGGAAGTCATCAAGGCAAGCGGGGCCAAAAAGGTTCTATTCAGCTGTCCGGAAGGCTATCTCACCTTTAAGCGGCACTATCCGGAGTTCTTCGGCGAGCTCCCCTTCGAGGTGCTTCACATCTCGGAGTTTCTGGCCCAGGAGCTTCCCAAGTCGGAGGTAACCTTCAAGCCTTCTGCAAACGGCACGATGACCTATCACGACCCCTGCCGCCTGGGACGATGGTCCGGAATCTACGAAGCGCCGCGCGAGCTGCTGCAGCTCATTCCCGGCGTCCGTCTCAACGAGATGCAGCGGAACCGGGAAAACGCCCTCTGCTGCGGGACTACGGGCTGGATGGAATGCTCCGCCTGCTCCAAGGCCATGCAGCTGGAGCGGCTGGAGGAGGCCAGGCAAACCGGGGCCGCTTCCTTGATCACCTCCTGCCCCAAATGCCAGATCCACTTCTCCTGCGCTCAGAAAAACACCGACTTCGAGTTCAGCATCAAGGATCTGTACACCACTCTGGCCGAGGCGGTGGAGGAGCGCGTAGCGCGTGGCGCACAGGAAGACAGTGTTCAGTAGCCGGTGGTCAGTGGAAGAAGCTGACAGAGAAAAGAAGCTCACAGCTCATAGCTCTGACGCGACTGCAAAAAGGATTTTTTGCAGTCGCATCTTGGATCCCTCAAACACGGCTTTTTGCAGGTACGTCCTCAAAGGCAACAAACGATACGTTTTTATTCGACCATCCAAAATGAACAAAATGTACAATCTATTACGAATAATTCTTCGCTATGCGCCATGCGCTATGCGCCATGCGCCATGCGCTATGCGCTATGCGCTATGCGCCATGCGTCTTCACCATATGCGCCATGCGCTCTGCGTTTAGGCACTAGGACAGAATAAGGAGCCCTATTAAGATGAGCCCACAGAACAAAACCAACGTTCATGGAACCGTCGTTGTGGTCGGCGGCGGGATCAGCGGCATGCAGGCCGCTCTGGACCTGGCCGACTCCGGCTATTTCGTTCATCTGGTGGAGGAGTCTCCGGCCATCGGCGGGGCCATGGCCCAGCTGGACAAGACCTTCCCCACCA
>CAZQPF010000035.1:0-30730 GCA_964595165.1 uncultured Desulfohalobiaceae bacterium | reverse complement strand
ACGCCTCGCACCGCCCCGTTTTCATCCCGCAGCAAGTCGGTCACCACCGTGCTGCAGACCAGAAGGGCCCCTTTGGAGATGGCCTGCTGGGCGAACCACCTGTCGAACTTGGCACGGCCCACGGTGAATACGTTGTAGCGCCGCTCCTGGAGAAAGGCCTGATCCTTATAGCCCAGGCTGTAGCCGGACTCCTCGGAAAGATACCACAGCCGGGAGTCAACGATGTTGCGCTCCACCGGGCATCCTTGGTCCACGAAATCCGGGATGATGCGTGCCAAGTCGTGGCCGTAGAGCACACCGCCGGAAACGTTCTTGGAGCCGGGGAACTCGCCCCGCTCCAGAACAACCGTGCTCACGCCGCTATCAGCCAGGATACAGGCCGCGGAAATCCCGGCCGGACCAGCGCCCACTATAGCCACCTCGCATTTTTCAGGCATGGTGCTTCACCTTCTCCTGGAGCTGAGAAATCATAGCCGGCAGGACCGTGCCGTAATCCCCGACAATCCCCACATCGGCTATTTGAAAGAGCGGAGCCGAGCCATCGGTGTTGATGGCCATGATCTTCTCCGCTCCTTGAATGGCCACCCGGTGTTGAATAGCACCGGAGACACCCACTCCGATGTACAGCTTGGGAGCCACCGTCTTTCCGGTCTGGCCCACCTGACGCTCATAGGGCATGAAGCCCGACTCCACCACCGGCCGGGAGCAGGCAACCACGCCCCCCAGAAGATCGGCGAGCTGCTCCAGGAGGGGGTAGGATTCCGGATCGCAAGCGCCCCGTCCGGCGACCACGAGCACCGGGTACTTGGTAATATCCACTCCCTGGTGATCTTCCTCGGAGATGAACTCCAGGATCTGGGGAAAGACCCCCTCCGGAGGGCTCCAGGAGTGCTCCCGGAGCGACCACTCCCGGTCCGGGTCCTTCCTGGGCAGGGGCATGACCTTCGGCCTCACGGTGCTCATCTGCGGCCGGCGATGTTCGCAGAAAATGGTGGCCATGATGTTGCCCCCGAACGTGGGCCGGGTCATGAGGAGCAGTCCGGTGTCCTCTTCGATGTCCAGGCCGGTGCAGTCTGCTGTGAGACCGGTTTTGAGCCTGGTGGCCACCGTTCCGGCCAGATCACGCCCCTGGGCTGTTGCGCCCATGAGCAGAATCTCGGGCTTGGTCTGATTCACCATCTGAACCAGGCCGTCGGAGTAGAGCGCGGAAACCGGGTGTTGCAGCCGCTGGTGCTCTATGACGTGCACCTCGTCACAGCCGTAGAGGCCCGCCTCCTCAGCTACGGACTTCACGTCCGAGCCGAGGAGGTAGCCCAGGACCTTGGTACCGCGCTTTTCAGCCAGCTCCTTGGCCTTGCCGATCAGCTCCCAGGATACATCGGCACCGCCCTGGTCGGTCCATTCAATGAACACGGCCACCCCCTGATGCTCCGAGGCGGCCTCAGCCTCCTTGCGCCGCTTCTTCTTGGCGGCTTTGGGCCGCCGCGGCTTCTCGAAGGAAACCGCTTCCACCGGACAGACCTCGGCGCATTTGCCGCACCCCACACAGACCTCGGGATCGATCCGGGCCGTACCTTCAGGCGAGAGGTCGATCGCTCCCACCGGGCACTCGGCAACGCAGATCTGACAGGCGATGCACTTGTCCGCTATGATCTCCGCTACTTCGATTCCTTTCGAGTTCTTGGGCATATGCGTCTCACTGACTCTTTACAAGGTCTGCGGCAAAGGAGGGATCCTCGAGGAGCACATCCAGGGCCCCGCTCACGGCATCATCCAGGCCCTGCGCCGCTTCGAAGCGGGGACCGCTCTTTTTGGCTGGCGGGGAGCCGATGCTTCTCACCCAGGTGGGCGAGCCCTTGATGCCCAGCAAGCTGGTCTCGGCCTCTATGGATTCCCCGTTCCAGACTTCGATCTCCGCCTCCAGGGAGCGGAGCATCAAGGGGAGCGAGGAGCGCCGGGGCTTGGCGGATTCAAGCTCCACTGTTACCAGGGCGGGCAACGCGCCGCGCAGCTTCTCCTGTCCTTGATCCACCTTGCGCAGCACGGTGATGGCTTGCTCTCCGGGCTCCAGCTTGTCGATGCGGCTGACAAAAGTAAATTGCGTGTAGCCCAGGCGGGTGGCGATTCCAGGCCCGGTCTGAGCCGTATCTCCATCTATGGCCTGCTTGCCGCAGAGCACCAGCTGCACCGGGTCGGACCGATCCAGAAGGCGAATGCATTGTGCCAGAGTGTAGCTTGTGGCCAGGGTATCGGCACCGGCAAAGGAGCGGTCGGAGAGAAGAATGGCCCGGTCCGCGCCCATGGCCACCGCCTCCCGGAGCATGACCCCGGCCTGTGGCGGCCCCATGCAAATGGCGTCCACGCTTCCGCCGTGCATCTCTTTTATCTGCACGGCTAGCTCCAGGGCCACCCGATCGTAAGGATTGAGGATGGATTCCACCCCTTCCCGAATCAGCGTATTGGTGTCCGGATCGATGCGAACCTCGGCCGTATCCGGCACCTGCTTGAGACAACAAACTATGTGCATGGAACCTCCTCGGCCAGGCGGCTTATTCCATCTCTTCGATGGAAGCGATGATCGTTCTCCGGCGCAGGATCTTGCAAGCCCGCCATCTCTTCTCGCCGTCCAGGATGCGGAATGCGCCACCCCGCCAGACGACGAGGATCGGCTCCTGCTGGCCGTGTTTTTTTATGCTCTGACACAGCATCTCGAGGCTCTCCGAGAGCACCACATATCTGCGGTTCGGCTCGACGCTGTCCAGCTTCAGCTCCCTTATCCAACGGGCCATAGCCTTCTCCCCGTATATGGCTCAACAGATGCAAACTTGAGAGTTCAAAGTTCCCAGCTCACGGTTTATGCGCAGAGCGCAAAGCGCATGGCGCATAGCGAAGAAAGGAATTCGAGAGTAAAGATATAAACTTTAGAGTTCAAAGACAGTTCACGGTTCACAGTTAAGACAAAGAAAGCAAAGAGATATGTCAAAAGCATTCACAGTCAAACCAGCTCGTCATTATCAGCAATCAAAGCAAAATGTTACTCAAAAACTTTTGACTGTCGAGATACAAAGTATGAGCTTTGCCTTGTTCTATAACATTACCATTAACTCAGCGCAGCCTCGGCTGCGCTGAGTTTACGAGCTCAAGATCTCATCCTTGATGTCCGAGACGTCTTTGCCTTGATTCATCATCTGGGTGATGCTTCGAAACTGGGAGGAGTCGCCGAGAAGAATGCAGCCGATAATCCGGTTGTTGTCCAGAACGAGCTTTTTATAGGTCTGTTCGGTGGACTGGACGATATTCTCGTACTCGTTCTCGGGGTCGATCTCCCCTGCCGAGGCGAGATCGATCCCGGCCACTTTCAGGGTGGTGGCCATGGTGGTTCCGGTATACTTGGTCTTTTCACCGGCCATGTTCCGGCCGGCGAACTTGCCCTGCTCCATGGCCGCGGGCCAGATGCCGTAGGGAGCATCCTTGAACTGGGCAACGTCTCCGGCGGCATAGACATCCGTTCGGCTGGTGGCCAGGTACTCATCTACCTTGATACCCTTGTCCGTTTCCAGGCCCAACGGCTGGGCCAAATCCATATTGGGCCGAACTCCTGCGGAGATGAGCACCATTTGAGCCGCAAGGCGCTCTCCATCGTCCAGGTGTACCTCTTCCACCTGCTCTTCTCCCTGGATGGCCTCGGTCTTGCGCCCCAGGCGGAAACGAAAGCCCATGCCTTCCATGATCTCCTGCAACCTCCTTCCGCCGTCGATATCGAGCTGTCTGGGCAAAAGCCGGGGAAAAAACTCGACTATGGTCACCTCTTTGCCCAGCTTGCGCAGCCCATTACCGGATTCCAGGCCGAGCAAGCCTCCGCCGATAATCACCGCCTCATCGACGCCTTGGGCAAAGCTGCGAATATCCCTGGCATCCTGGATGCTGCGCAGGGTAAACACTCCGTATGTATCCGCCCCCGTGATGGGAGGGACAAAGGAATGGCTCCCGGTGGCCAAAAGAAGCTTGTCGTAGTGAAACTCCCGACCGGCATCGGTCCGCAGAACCTTCTTGTTCGGGTCCGCATCCACCACCCGGGTGTTCAATTGTAGATCGATTCCGTTGTCCTGGTACCAGGAGTCCTTCTTGGCCTGCAATTGCTTGTCCTCAGCCTCGCCGGCAACGAGCTCGTTCAAGCGGAGTCTATAGTAGAACGGCATGTCCTCATTGCTCAGGATGGTAATGGAGCCTTGCGAATCGAGCTTGCGGATTTCCTCCGCCGCATGGGTCCCGGCGGCGCCGTTGCCGACAATAAGGTAGGCGGTCATGGTGCGCTCCTTTAAAAAGCTTTATCAATGGCCCACGGCCATGGATAACGCTTTTTCATAATTGGAGATTCATTTTCTTTTTCTTCAATAAATTGCCAATAAGTCAGCGCTGCCGGAGGCAAGGCTGACGTGCAGACATCCTTTGCAGATGCGAGTGCAAAAAATCATTTTTGCAGTCGCAGTAGTCAGAAGTCAGTGGTCAGATGTCAGTAAAATCAAAGATTTATAAGAACAAACCTGCTCCTGAATCCATCACACAGGACTTTTTGCAGTCACATCTTTGCAAGGCTTTACCGCAGTGCACAGCATTAAGAGCAGTATGCTCTGATTGCGTGCTCTGCTCCAGGGTATGGGTGCGTGATTTTTCAGGTAGAAGCAAAAAAGCCTGCCGCTTGCGAGCGTCAGGCTTCATTGCTTCTTGGGCTGGGAAGATTAATTACATAAGCTCCAGCTATTCATCCCGAAACTGAGTGCCGGGTCAAACTGGCCACGATAACCAAATCAACCAATTGCTGAAAGATCTGGATCTTATATTCTTTTCAAATAAAACCCCAATAAGTCAGATTTGCCTCCGGCAAATCTGACTAGAAGCTGTAGCGCAGTCCGAGATAGACGTTGCTGTTGTTCTCGAACTGGCCGAAAAAGGTATGCCTGTCTTGGCCGTAAAATAGGTTGGCCCCGCAATCGAGGGTCCAGGCATCGGTGAGGTCATAGGTTATTTCCGGCCGGAGATGGACATCCTGAGCTGTGGGCGAGTAGTAGGTGAACAAAGAGAGCTCCAGAGTCTCCATCAGCAGCTGCTTGGTCAAGCGAAGGGTTATTTGCTGCTGCTCCTCGTCCTCGGGCTCCATAGACCTCGGCAGCGTGCGCCTGTAAGCCTCGTAGTCCAGCATGTGCTCCAGATAGTATTGCAGCCCGAGGGTAAGCTTCTCGGCTATCTCCTGCTCGTACCCCAGGAGCAACCGCAGCTCGCTGTTGGCTACAAAAGGATCCTCGCCGCTTGAATCCTCCCGGGAGTCGTAGTAGCCGAGCTCCAGGCTCGCGATGCCCGGCCCCATGGTGCCGCGCAGGCTGGCCCCGTAAACCCGGAGCTTTGGAAAGAAGGCCTTGCCGCTCAAAGGATCCTGTCCGGCCGGGCTTTTCCAAAAGCCGTCGTAGAAGTAGGCTGCCAGCTCGTAGCCGGCCAAATTGCGATAGATCCTGGCCGCTATCTCGTCGTCCTGGAACCAGTCGTCCGGCTTGTCCACCTCAATAACTGCATCCCGACCTGCCAGGCGGCCCAGCTGCGGGTTCCAGTAGGAGATGCGCTCACCGGTGATGAAGCGGTCGGCATCGAACCTCGGGGTATAGACGATATCCAGGTTCACCGGACCTGAAAAAAAAGAGGCCTTGAGGGCATCGGAGGGGGCCTTGAGATAGGCCACATCCCGTCCGATGAAAAAGGATCGCCAGTCCTTGGGAAAGAGGTCGTTGATGAAGATCTGATCCCCGGTGCCCCAGGTGAGCACCTGCCGTCCAAGGCGCAGATCGAGGTACTGCGACGGGGAGAGGGTGAATCTCGCTTCCCGCAGGTCCACCACCCCTTCGCCGTCCTCCAGATCCACCTCGTGCTCCTCGCCTACCGGATCGTACACCAGGTCCGCTGTGAGATCGAAGCTCATTTCCTTCCAGTACTCGTCCATCTCCAGCTGCAGCCTGGTCTCGCCGAGGGACTCCTGCTTGTGATCCGGATCGTTGACCACACGCATTCCGCCGCGCACCTCCCAGAAGCCGCTCAGCTTGAAGGGCAGCCGGTCTCGCAGAGACCGATCCGGCTTATCAGAACCGGTTGGGGTTTGGCCTTTTTCCCCCAGGCCGGCAGGAAGCTTTGGTCCGGACGGCTGCTCCTTGGCCGATCCTTCCCTAAGCCCGGAAGGCAGCGCGGGGTCCTTCTGCTCCTGCTGTTGCTTGGAGTCCTTCCCGCCCAGGCCGGCGGGAAGAGCCGGCTCCTGAGCCGCTGCATGTGCAGGCAAAGCAAGGCAGATAGCCGTCAACGCCGCAATGAGGAGTAACCGGAAGCACAGGTCAAAACCCCTTTTCATGATGAGCACAAACGGACGCTGTATTGCAGATTCTGCCATCAAGAACCTCTCTTCTTTGCCATTTATCTGAGGTACTGCATTGGAGCGCGGCGCAGATAGCGCTCGGAGAAGATGTCTTCCGGAAGCCCGATGTTGTAGGTCACGTTTCGATACTCGATGGTAGTTTGTCCACCGTCGCGGAGATCGGACATCCTGGCCTTGGTCACGGTCTTGTACCCCTGGATGGTTTCCACCTCGAGGACCTTGTACTCCCGGTACTTCTCCCGGTTCTTGTCGAAATAAACCGTCTGCACCGGGAGGAAGGTATCGCGATGAATCCAGTTCTTGTAATAGGAGAACTCCACGAGATCGGGGTTTTTCGGGGTACTCTTGACCACGTAGTAGTTGTCCGTGACCTCGACGAGCTCGTGGTTATCCTCGGTGACGTTGCGCCCGGAGACGTCCTCGTAGAAGAAATGCGAGCCCACGAAGCTCGTCCGCTCGTCCGTGGCGGCGATGCGCTTGACGAGATCGAGCGCCGGGAGATAGAGCCAGCGGTCGTCGGTCTCTCTCTGGGCCACGTGCTTCCAGACCATGAAGACCATCTCCCTCACATCGGAAGGACGATGAAAGTAGACGTAGAACTTCTGGTCCACGTTCTCCATGCCTTTTTGGGCCGAGTCCCAGCGGAGCATGGTGAACTCCCGGATGCGCTCGTTGCCGGAAGCGTCCTTGATGCTCATATGCACCTGCGCCCGGCCGTCTTCGCCCTGGTAGTAGGAGGTGTAGCTCGCCCGCTCCACGATCTCCTGTACCGAAGGGGTATCGCCTTCGGAGGCCGTGTCCTCTGCCTGAGCGGGCAGAGCGCACATAAGGACGCTCACGGTCAATAGGATCCTCAAAACATGCTTCATCTTCATACATTTTCCTCCCAGGATGAGAGCTCAAGGTTCATAGCTCAGTTCACAGTTAAAGGAAGCTCATATCAGCTCATAGCTCTTTTCGCTGCAGACAGATGCCCCCGGCCAGCGCTACCGACCCGCTGTGCCAAGTGTGTGCCATGCTCATGCCAGCGGCCTGGCTGTACTCCTGTCCTCTGTCATCTGCCATCTGCAACCTTGCACCGCTGCCGCTTGGACATCAGCCAGCAGATGGCTGCGAGAACCGGGATTGCCGCCACTGCATACCAGGTAAGCTGGGTCCATCCCGCTTCCATGAACTGGTGGATATTGACCAGAGCCAGGGCCACCGCGGCCAGCCCGATCACGATGCAGGTACCGCACTTGCAGGCCACATCCCTGGCCCGGGTGGCGGGAAAGAGCCAGCTTTCCAGGATGCGAATGAGCGCCGGCAGGATGAACAGGCTGGCCGCTCCGGCGATGAGGAGTATGGAGGCGATAAGGGCTCCTACGGTCTTGTAGGGGACCAGAGGCGCAGCCAAAAGCGGCAAAAAGCCAACGCCGATGACAATGATGTTTCTGGATATGGCCCGGGCCGGCTCTCCGAACATAGGGGCCACCGCCTCCTTCCAGGAGCCGAACTGCTCCTGCATCTGCCTGCTCCGGGCCAGGAAGTGGATGGCGTAGTCCACGGCCAGGCCGAGGCTGAGCGAGGAAAGAACCGCCACCGGCATGTCGTAGGTTTTGCCCACCAGGCCGATCACGCCGTACATAAAGGCGATGGTTACCGTGAGCGGCACCATGCACAAAGCGCCCCACAAGGCCGACCGGAAGAGGAGGCTCATCATGAAGAGCACCACCAGGAAGCTCCCCAGGAAGGCCTGGAGCATGCCGCTGACCATCTTGTTCTGCCAGATAACATTGATGTATGTCAGCCCGAACCAGTCTTGCTCCAGGCCAAAGGGCGGAGGATTGTTTTGCACATACTTGCGTACGGCCTGCACCACCCGGGACATGTCCTTGTTGTCCCCGCTTTTGAGCTGAATCCAGATGTTGCCTTTCTTGTAGTCCGTGGTGGTGAAATGCCAGAGGTCCTGAGGACGGTGGCTGTTTTGATAGGTGATCAGGCATTGGGCCACTCCCCTGGCGGTATCCGGGATGCGGAAGGCCTCCTCCTGGCCCAGAAGCTCCCGGTGCACCGTCTTGACTATGTCGGACAGGGAGTTCGACTTGCCCACCACGCCGGTGGATAGCAGATGCCTTTGCAGATCCTCGATGTACCGCAGCACCTGCGGCTGCTTAAAATACTGCTCCCGCTGCCTTTCCGTGTCCAGAAAGGACAAAACCTCGTCCCAGACATAGGAGGCTTCCAGGGAGGCCTGTTTTCGCCTGGACAGGGCAAAGTCCTCCAACTGCTGCAGCAGCTCCGCCCGCCCCAGATCGGACTGAACCGCTTCTTGGGCTTTCCTGGCAGCCGCAGCAAATACCTCCTGGGCGCGAGACATCTCGGATTCCAGGGCCGCTCCCTTCTCCCGGAGCCGCTGGCTCAGGCCGCCGGCGTATTGCGACATATCAATGCCCTTCTCGGGAGGCAGCAGGGTTAGGTAGGCCATATAGGTGCCGCCGAAATGCTCGTTGAGCACGCGGTCCGCAATCCGGATGGGGTGAGATTTGGTAAACCATTTGATGGGGTTGTCGTTGATGACGATAAGATTGATGCCGTACACCGAAATTCCGAGCACCACCACCACGATCCCCAGCACCAGCTTGGCCCGGACATAGGTTCGTCCTCCGATCCAGCGCAGCAACCGGCTGAGAGGCGATCCCGGATCCTCTTCTCCGTGGGATTGCTGCAGCCCGAAGTTCTCCAGCCGGTGCTCGGGAATGAACATAATGTAGGCCGGGATGAACATAATCGTCCATAACCAGGCCATGATCACCCCGAAGGCGACAAAGAGGCCAAAGACCTGTACCGGCGGGATGGGGGTCAGTGCCAGGGAAGCAAAGCCGGCGGCGGTGGTCAGCGAGGTAAAGAGCATGGGCTGAAACAGGGCGTCCATGACCTCAACCGTAGTCTTGCGGCGGCCCTTGTCCGCAGCGTAGCGATCGAAGAACTCGCTTAAGATGTGCACCGAGTCCAGGACCGCTATGGGCATGATGAAAATGGGAATCATGGAGCTCATGATGTGGACCTTGTTTCCGGTGGCTACAAGGAGCCCCATGGTGGTGATAACCGCCACCATGGCCACGATCATGGGAGCCAAGACAAGCAGCAGCTTGCGGAAGAAAAAGAGGAGCAGAATGAAGATGACCAGCATGGCCATGGGGGCGGAGATGGCCATCTGCTTGAACATCTCCACCCCAAAGGTGTCCTCTGCCACCGGCAGCCCGGTAATATGGGGCACATCGCTTCCCGGGAACTCGGAATAGGCGGACAGCGTGCTGGAAACCGTCTGCTGCAGCCCGGACAGGTCCGGGGCTTTGGACAGCCCATTCTCCATGCGCTCTGCAAAGCCCTTGACCTCCTGGACGAGCTCCTCTGCGTTGAGCATTCTATGGCGCAGAGACTCCACATAGAGAGAGGCAAAGGAAAGCCAGGAGGAGGCGTCCTTGGGGGCGGCCTGCTCCAGATGGCTCTTCAAGGCCCGGCTGGATTCCGCAGCCAGGCCGATCTGCAAGGCCCAGGCCCGCTTCTCACCCGCGGTGCGTTTTGTGGCCTGGATCTCGGATTGGTGTGCCGCCTGGAGCTCACTGGCCTGCGAGGACCAGCTTTCTGCCGCCTGCCGGACCTTTTCCCAGTCCTGGCTCGGGCTGGAGCGGCTCAGCAGGCTTCCCAGGTCCTGCAGACGGGCCTGAAAATCCTGCTTGCTCTGGGAGTAAAAGGCGGCCAGCCTCCCCAGCTGCTGCAGGGAGCGCAGGACTTGGGGATGGGACTGCAAAGCCTCCATTCGGCGCAGCTCTTGATTGACCGGGCCCCATTGCCACAGCATGGGCAGGTGCTTCTGCAGGCCGGTATAGATCCGGTGGCTCAGGTCCTTGGAGCTCAAGGGAGCATAGACCCCAAGGGCCTGAGCGTCTTCGGAGAGAAGCGTGCCGTCAAGAAAAGGGATCTCTTCGGCATTGTCCCTGATCTCCACCGCCTGGTCCTCGGAAAGGGGCGGGCTGGGCATGAGCCACTCGAACTTCACTTCTCCCAGCCCGCCCTGCTCTACATTGTCCACAGTAGATGGAGCGATGAGATCAGATAGAATGACCCCGGACCTGGAGCCCGGCTTGTCCGGATCCGGCCACTGCATGGTCTTGACATACTGGGTGAGGGCGTAAATCCGGTGCAGGGACAAGGTGTTGAACACGCCCTGCTCATGCTCGTCATTGACCACGCCCACCACGACCATGTCGTGGAGATTGAACTCCTTTTTCATGCGGTCGTGGAACTCGCGCACCGGCTCGGTTTCAGCGAGCATATTCTCCGGATCGGTATCCACCTGTAGGGGGTTTAGAAAGCTGAAGCTGTAGGGCCACAGGCTGGGCAAGGCGGCCATGAGGGCCAAAGTGAGGGTCAGGGCGACCATTATCCCGGTAAGCGCTCCGGGCCTGTTCAGCGAAAATCCGATCAGCGGCGAGCCGAGGCGCATAGAACCTCCTCTGGAAATAGGGCGAGATTGAAAAGGGAAGTATCTTGGATCATTAGTAACCCAAATGCCTCCAGCTGTCGATTGCGATCAAAGAATCACAAGCGGAAAGCGCTGTCTTGCTCTCCGAGGAACGAACAAGCAAGGCGAGCCCTTGCAGCCCCAAGTCAGATTTGCCGCAGGCAAAGCCCGTATGAAACTCCATACCTTATGCAGTTTTATTTCTCTTTTTCTTCAATAAATTGCCAATAAGCCAGCGCAGCCGAAGGCTGCGCTGACTTATGCAGCTGCGTCTTTGCAAGGATAAGCAGGAGCGGTTTCTATCCGAGCAGGCGATGCAGAACCTGTCTGAGCTCACTGAGCTCCAGGGGCTTGGAAAGATAGGCGTCCATCCCGTACTGAAGGAGCTTATCGCGATCCCCGGCCATGGCATAGGCGGTGAGGGCAACAATCGGGATTCGGGGATCGAAACGGTTGGACTGATCGGTCCGAATACGGCGCGTGGTCTCCACTCCGTCCATGCGGGGCAGCTTTATGTCCATAAAGACCAGATCGAAAGCGGATTCGGACAGTGCATTCATGGCTTCCAACCCGTCCTCCACCCACACCCCCCGGTGCCCTTCTCGCTCCAGCACATCGAGAAGGACGCGTGCGCTGGCCTTGTCGTCCTCAACCACCAGGATGGAATGCCCTTTTTGCACTGGGTGGCTTCCCTCCTCCAGATCCGAGGCTTCGGCTTGATCCTCGGCCTGGAAAGCAAAGGGCACAGTGAAGTAAATAGCTGTTCCTTTGCCTGGCCTGCTGTCCACACATAGGCTGCCGCCCATCAAGCGGACGAGCCGCTGCACAATGCCCAGACCCAGTCCGGTTCCCTCGTACTGCTTGGTGTAGCCCTGCTCGGCCTGCGTAAAAGGGGCAAATACTGCATTGAGCTTATCCTCTTCTATCCCGATCCCGGTATCGCTCACCGTAAACAGCAGTCGGGCCTCCCCTGGGGAGCAGCCGAGAAAAGGCAGCCTCGACTCGCCCCCGGCGCGCTCCATCTGCAAGGGGTCTACCTCCAGGGATATCTCGCCCTGCTTGGTAAACTTTACTGCGTTGCCCACCAGGTTGAACAGTACCTGCCGCAGCCTCCCGGCATCCCCCCGCAGCTTGAGCGGGACCTCCGGATGGAGGCGCTCGGTAAGCCGCACCCCCTTTGAGGTGCACTGCGGAGAGAAGGTTTCCTTGACCATGGAAAACAGTCTTTGCAAGTCAAAGGGCAGCTCCGCCAGCTCAATCTTTCCGGACTCGATCTTGGAGAGATCGAGAACATCGTTGATCACCGTGAGCAGGCTCTGGCCGGCATTGAGAGCAATTCGCACATACTCCTGCTGCTCCGAGCTCAGATCCGTGATCTGCAGAATCTGAAGCATGCCTATCACCCCGTTGAGCGGGGTCCGGATCTCGTGGCTCATGTTGGCCAGAAACTCGCTTTTGGCTCTGGATGCAGCCTCTGCTTGCTCCTTGGCCTCCTGCAGGGCCAGGGCTGCTTCGTAGCGTGGCGTGACATCGCGCAAATGGGTCACCACGTACTCAACTTCCCCGCAGGAATCGAGAATGGGATTGTAGGAGCAGGCAAAGTACTTGCCGAATAGGGCGCAGTACTTGTCTGCAAAAACCGAACGCCTTGTCCGGACAGAGCGGACCAGGCCGCAATCTTCGCAGGGGACTGATGCGCCCTTCAGCCGGTAGCAGGCTTGACCCAGGGCTTTACTTTTCCCCATTCCCAATAGCTCGGCTGCGGCCCGGTTAAGCTCCACCACGGAAAAATCGGGCGATTGCAGGCAAATGACATCCTGAACACTGTTCAGGATGCCCTCCAGCTGGGACTGCTGCTGCAGCAGCTGCTCGGCAGTCTGCTCCAGCCTTTGCTGCAAGGATTTCTGCTCGGTCTCATCCACAACAACAGCCTGCGAGGCGGGAGAGCCGTTAAAATCGATTCGATCCGCATAGACCCTGAGCCAGCGCATGGCTCCGTCCTTGCGATATATTCGGAGCTCTGCTTCGTGGGGGGCAGCTTGGCCCCTCAGTCTGGCCTCCAGCTGATTTTTCAGGAGCTCGCGATCCTGGGGATGGGTCAGAGACAGCAGCCCGGGGTAGGAAAATCCGTGCAGCTCCTCCAGGCTGTAGCCGGTCAAGTCGGCTAAGGCCTCATTGGCGTAAACAATCCGAATCGGATGGTCCTTGAAGATGACAATGCCTACCAGGGATTGATCCACCAGCTTATGGTATTTCTGCTCGGCTTCATGCTTGGCCTCCTCGGCCTTTTGGCGAAGCGCGGTCTCCACAATGACCCTTATCTGGGCCTCCTGATAGGGCTTGATGACGATGCCGTAAGGCTGGCACTCAGTGACCCGGTGCAGGATGGCCTCCTCGGTGTATCCGGTGATGCAGATCACCGGAATGTTCATTTCCCGCTGCAGCTTGCGGCAGGCGGCCACGCCGTCGACCTCTCCGGGCATGACCACATCGACAATGGCCAGGTCCGGGGAGGACCTTTGGGCCAGATCGAGCGTCTCCTGTCCGGAGTAAGCTGTTCCGCTCACCTGATAGCCGATATTTCGCAGCATCTCCTCCAGCTGCATGACAATGATCGGCTCATCGTCGGCAATGATGATATTGGGTCGATGCTGGCTCATCCAGGCTGCCTCCTGCTTTTACCAAGCCCCGGCTTTCATACTTGAACAGTCTGGATTTTGGGTATGCACTCACTTCAGTGCTCAAAGCTCCCAGTTGGAGCGCAGAGCCCATGGCGCACTGCGCATAGCGAAGAATGAAGAAGCGTGCAGAAGCTCACAGCTAGAATAAGTTGATAGCTCGCAGCAAGAGTAAGAATAGAAGTCTGAACTTAAGATGCATAGCGCTTGGTACATACCCAAAAATGAAGGTTCAACCAATCCGCCTATTGCCATTCAAGCAAGCAATATGCCATAATATTCCATACTTTCCTTGATCTGACAACGGCTTAACAGCAAAAGACCGGGAAGCTCCGCTAAAAACATCAATTTTCATGAATTTTATACCGTCTTTGGAGGGATGCATGCCTTACCTGAGCCTGGTTCCCCTGTTGGTCCTGCTTCTGATTCCGTCACCCGGCTGGTCCTGGTCCGGGAGTGTCACGAACGTAGTTCACGGCTGCCATCTCCGAGTCCAAAGCGAAGAACAAGTGCTGGAGATAGTGCTCTACGGAATCGACTGCCCAGAGCTTGATGAGCCCTTCGGCGAGGAGGCCCAACGCTTCACTGCCCGGCAGTCCCTGGATAAGACCGTTGCAGTTCGCCCCTTGCGCCAGTCCGACAACAAGGTGCTCGCGGTAGTATCCCTGCCAGACAGCGATCGCAGCCTAAACGCCCTGCTTTTGCAAAATGGCCTGGCCTGGGTGCATCAGGCCTATTGCGAAAAGGCTCGCATGTGCGGTCGCTGGGAGCAGGTGGAAGGCAGGGCTCGGAAGAATGGTCTGGGGCTGTGGTCAAAGGTGCCGGAAAACGTTCCGGCTTGGCGGTGGCTCAAGGAAAGGCGCTGAGCGCTGGCAGGGAGCTGCGGCTAACTGGAGCTTAATAAGAGGTATCTGATCGGTCCCTGGCTCGACTTGCATCCGGTTCCGGGATGGCCTCCGGCTTATCTGTGCACTCCGGAGGTCCCGTTGATGGCGGCATCGAAGAACTTGCCCACGCCGTACTCCCGGCGGCGGAAGAACTTCTCCCGATCCGGGCCGATGATCTGCATCTCGGGATACTTTTTCTGCATGTCCAAAGCAATCTGCATCTCCTGGGTACAGCCCGTGGAGAAGGTGGAGTCCTTTCCCACCCACTCCGGCGGAACCTTCTCGCCGAGAACCGCAAAGCTCATCTCGATGTCCTCCACGCTCTGAAAGCGCCAGATGTCGATGAGCCCGCTTCGCTGCACCCGCTCCCACATGTACATCAGATCGTCGGCATCCATGCCCGGCTCGAAATGTTCCCCCGGATTGATGATCATGACATTGTCCAGACGGCGTCGCAGCTCGGCCACGATGGTGTTCAGAATCCGGAGCGCGTTTTTGGTCTGTCCCGGTATGCTGCCGATGATCGCGCTGTAGAACATAACCCGCTCGCCGGATGCCTTGGCATCCCGCATGCGGGAAATGATCCTTTCCGCCTTGGCCAGGAGCTGGGTTTCAGTAAACTTGACTGCCGCAGGGCTTTTCGCTTTGCGGTCCAGCTGCAGCCTGTCGTCCCGGTCCCGGTAGATGCACAGGATGTCCCGGGTGAAATCGTGAGCGGTTCCCAGAAGCTGTCCCCTGAGCTCTCGCCCTTTGGCGATGATCAGATCCGCCTCCTTCCAGGCTCTGGCGAAGGTAACGCTCGTCCGGCACAGATTGAGCCGCTCCCTGGTCCCATCGGAGATGATGAGGAAGGGATGCTCCCTTTGATATTTGAGCAGCGTGTTCTTGGAGATCACGTTCTCCGTGACCCAGAAAGCGTCCTCCAGGGCTCTGGACAAAGAAACGTCCCGCTCCTGATCCCAAAAGGTTGGCACCGAAAGGTAAAAGCCCTCCTTCATGGCCAGCGTCACCCGGTGGCCCTGCCGCAGCAGGGCGCGGATGATCTGGATGTCGAAAAGCACCGCCCCGCTGCTTTCCGCCAGATAGAGGATTTTGAGCCGGCTTTTCCCCAGGCTCTCGGAGAGGGTAGCCTCAAAATGCTCGCAGGCGGCAAAGGCCGAGCCCTCTTGCAGAAGCTCCTTGTCAGCTGTCTCCCCATCGCTCCACAGAGGGCCCAAGGTAGAGAGGCAAAAAAGACGCTTGAGCTCCTCGAGGTCCAGCCGCCAGCGAAGCTGCTCAATGCTCGCACAATCCTGCATCGACGCCGGGCATTCCTGCATGATGTCTTGCATAACCGGGCTGCGGATGAACGCTTCGGCCCGCTGGTTGGCACGCATCTTTTCTTCCCGGAGAGGATCCTCAATGCTGGTTTGAGTGAGAAAGATGGTCAAGAAGCGCTTCATCAGCCTGTCCGGGATGAGGTATGGGGCCGACCGTACCAGGTAGAACTTGTGCCGGCATAGGGAGACGATGCGCTGCCGCAGGTAGCGATCGGTAATGTGGGCATGGACGAAGCGGACCAGATGCCGCCAGCGATCCTTATAAGCCTCCAGCAGGCTCGGCGTCAGGGTGGAGGCGAACAGCTGCCGGAACTCCTCGTCCGGACAGGGAAAATAGACCTGGTTCTCGCCGAGGACAATCATGAACCGGAGCTGCTCCGAAGAGGCATTGAGCTCCGGATGAAGCGCATGCTCCAGATTGTTTTCGGTCATGAAATGGAGAATCCAGGCATCGAGCTTGGGGTCCAGGCCGAACTCCAGGTCCTTGGCCCGGCTAAAGGACTGTGATCCCGCAGGTTCTGGGTTGGAGACACTATTCATAAAGTTTTTGAATTTCCGGCCGGGGCGGCGGTGTCCCCGGCCGGAACCAAAGGAGGGGGAGTGTTGGTCGGTGGTCCAAAGTCCCTGGACTATCCAGAGCAGAACCCGCGCGACATGCCTCTACTCATTCAAATCTCGTGCCAGGAATCTAAAAAATAATTCCTTTTGCATTTCAGGACCTTATCTGACCAGAGGCCCTCATTTTCTCCATTTCAAGCCTGGATTTTCAAATCAAATTTGAATTCTTTCAAATACGGTTTGAAAATCCAGCTATTCTGCGCCTGGATTTCCCGGCTGCAAACCCATTTTCCAGAGCTTGACCTAAAGAGGCAGAGCGTGCGGATCGAACAGAGACTGCCCGTACCTGCTTGCCGCGCTGCGTCGCATCCCGGCCGCGGGACATGAGGTTCGCCTCTCCTGATAGTCCGGCGATATTGAAAATGGCTTGCTGTGCGCTGAGGTGCTATGTATAGTAGCCGTACTAAACTATCAATCGACCCTGGTCCGGTCAAAGCGCAGCGCTTGCTAAAGGAGCCGGCATGTCCAAGCTTCTGCATCGATTGAGCCTCGTTTTTGCGGCTGGGGCCTTCGGCGCCCTGCTGAACAGCCTGGCGGTCTGGCTGTGCGGCGAATACGAAATCACCTGGTCCATCGGCGTGCGCATTGCACCCGGCCTCACTCCTGCCTGGCTCTATCCGAGGATTGTGTGGGGCGGCTTATGGGGAGTGCTCTTTCTGCTGCCTTTCTTCCGCAGCAAGCCGCTGCAGCGCGGGCTGTTTTACAGCCTCGGCCCCAGCCTGGCGCAGCTTTTCTTCATCTTCCCCCATGTGGCTCATCACGGCTATCTGGGGGTGGAGCTGGGAGCCCTGACGCCTGTTTTCGTACTTGCGGTCAACGCGGTCTGGGGGGTGGCTGCATCGCTATGGCTGCACGGAGCGAAATAGCCTCTGTTCGCAGCTTCCAAATGGGTACCGCAGAAGCTCATTGCCTTTTCCGCTGTTCCACATTTCGGCGCAGCCGGAGGCTGCGCTCGTATGAACTCCACTTTTCAACCCCCCACCCGGCACTCAGTTTTATTGGACCATTCCACGGTTTGATAGGCGCGCCCCAAGTTCGGATCCTTCTTTAGGTCCGAGCTTCAAGCTGGAAACTGAGTGCAGGGGGAGCAGCTCAGATAGAGCTTCTTGCTGTGATCAACCCCGGCTACAGTGTCCTTCGGTCAAAAGGTTGGAATTATCAATTTTGTTTTCTCAAATAAAAATTACCTTTAAGTCAGATTTGCCGGAGGCAAAGCTGACCAGCAACACAAATCGACACCAGGTGACAACTGTTTGAACCGGAATTACAGGAGAAAAGCATGTTTCAGGTAAAAGACTTGATGACCTCGGAAGTGTTTGCACTCCGCAAGACAGACAATCTTGTAGTAGCCAAGTCCCTTATGGAGCTGGCCAGAATCCGGCATATTCCCATAGTAGACCAGGAGCAAAGCTTCATCGGCATCATCACCCATAGGGACATTCTGGCTGCCACAATATCCAGATTTGCGGATATAGATTCCAAGACGCAAGAGGAAATCTACACCAATGTTCCGATCCAGGAAATCATGCGTACCGATGTTAAAACCGTAACGCCGCAAACCGACATCAAGGAAGCGGCGCAAATACTGCTGGACCATAAATACGGCTGTCTTCCGGTATTAAACGACCATAGGCTGGTGGGCATCATTACTGAAGCGGACTTTCTCAAAATGACAGTCAGTCTCATGGATGCCCTTAATGTTCAGGAGTAAAAATTTCGCTTTTTTGGAACACTGCCTTGTCATTTATACTAAAGTGGAATAGATTTTGTATAGAGCTTCATACAAGCCAAAGGATAAAGGAGCCTGCATGATAGGCAAGTTTTTCGGCCAGTTCCTTTTTGAGAAACGCCGCCTGTCCCGCCGTCAGCTCATGGATGCCCTGTACCTTCAGGAACGAACCAACAAGCCCCTAGGGCTGATCTCCATGGAGCTCGGGTTCTTGAATCACGAGGAAGTGAGCCAAATACTCGCCTTGCAGAAGGAGCAGGACGAAACCTTTGGCAATATCGCAATGTCTTTAGGGCTGTTAGGACGGGATCAGTTAACCGCTCTTCTGCAAGCGCAAAGCGAGCACCATCTCCTGCTGGGCGAAGCCCTGGTCCAGCAGGGCCTGCTCGATTATCAGGAGCTCACCGAGCTTCTCCAGGAGTTCCATCAGGTGAATGCCGATCTCGCTGTAGAGCTTGGTGAATTGGTCGAAGAGGTCGAGCCCAGGGAGAGGCTGCGGGTCGTCCTGTTGACCATCCAGCGCTTCCTGTCCCGCATCCTGTCCGGAAAGGTGAAGGTCACCGGCCTGGAACAGGACTGCAGCAACTGGCAACCCCTGTTCCGGGTCTGCCTCTCGAGGTTCGATGAACAGGGAAGGGATCCCTTCTGCTATGCGCTGCTTATGGACAAGCGCTTCCTGCATTCCCTGGTGTACTGCTTGCTCAGCAAACAGACCTCGAGCCCGAAGCTCATCGATGGGACCTTGAGCGAAATGTGCTCCGACGTGAATGCCTCCATCGTCAATCAGCTGCTCAAAAAGGGTCGGCGGGTGGCTCCGAGCCCGCCGCAGATCCACCTGGACTCCCCGTTTGACGGACCCTGCTTCATATTAAGCGCCCCTACGGGCCAATGCCGGCTTATATTTCAAGTCGAGGCGCCGATGGAAAACGCGAGCGGCTACGCCGAAGCCGGCTCCCATACCCCCTGAAGGGTTGGCCTCTTCCTTGCTTTCCGCCGATATCCCTCCTTCCCTGCCTAGGAGCAAACAACCAGGCTCGCCGGCCAGAGCGGCTGAGCTGCAGAGCGATACGAGCTATTGGATTGCACAAGGGGGGAGCCTCTGAAGGAGGCTGGAAACGTCCCGCCGAGCTGAGGCATGAGCCAGTCCGTACCTTGCATTCTGAGCGGCGGCTTCTTTTTCGAAAAAAGAGAGGATAGCGGGATTGCTCCGGGTATCGGGAGCAATACCTCTATTGCGGCTTGAGCTTTGCGAGCATGTTTTGTGCCGGTTCGTACTCCGGATTGATGTCCAAGGCCTGCTGGAAGAGCTGGACCGCCTGCTCCTGCCGCCGGTTGAGGTAGTAGACCATGCCGATATTGTAGGTTATGACATCGTTGTTGGAGCTCAACTGCGGTGACTTTTCCAGTGCCTTGCGAATGGCTGACTCGGCCAATCTGTACTCTTTGCCCTCCATATAGGCCATGGCTATGTTGTAGTACAGCCCACCGTCCTCCGGGGATAGCTGCAAGGCCCTCTTGTACTCCGCCACCGCATCTTTTGGCTTGCCCTGCTTCCGAAGCGCGATGCCCAGCCGGTTGAAGATGCTGACATCGTTCTTTTCCAAAACATTCTGCCGGGATTCGATAGCCTTGCGGTAATACTTCTCGGAGCGCTCCGGGTCCACAGGCAACAGCTTCTCCGCGATTTCCAGGTTGATCTTGCTCACATTCTCCCTGGCCTGCTTCTTGATAAGCTTAACCGCTTCCTCGAAATAATACTCAGCCCCATCGGCATTGCCCATATCCAGCTCAATCTCCCCGATAAACATCTTCCGCTCTACATTCAGCGGGCTCAGCTCATTGAGCTTCTTGAGGCTTTTCAGCTCTTCGCTTTTCCTGCCGGCTTCCCGATAGCATTGGGAAAGCTTCTTCAGCGGCTCCAGGTACATCCGTTCGCTCTGGTGGGCCTTTTGGTAGCTCTGCACCGCCTTTTCCTTTTGGCCCAGATGCTTATACGCATCGCCGAGAAGCATGAGGCCGGCCGGGCTGTTGGGCTTTACCTCCAGAATCTTGTTCGCCTGCTGCAAAGCGGACTCGTATTCGCCGTGAGCCAGGCTCGTCTTGGCCTCTTCGATCATCTGCCCGAGCTTTCCCGGTGGCTGTACGGTGAAAGCAATCTTTTCCACGAGGGTATTGATGGTCAAAGGCTTGGTGATGAAGTTGTCCACGCCAAGCTCATAGAGCAGCACAAGAAGCGACTTTTCGGCTTCATCGGTCAGAACGATGATCTTGAGCTCATCAAAATTCGACTTCATCCTCTTGATAACATCACTCGTATCAGTGCGATTGATCTCGCGCTCAATGAACAAGACGGAAGAAAGCTGATTCTTATGCCTCTTTTGCAGATAATTATAGATAGAAGTCACATCGGAAGAGCAGTACAAGCACTTGGTAGAGATGGAAAGCTGTTTGTAGACAACGTACTGGATGAGCTTGATGAAGTTCTGATCATCCGAATATACCACTAAAGAGCCGTTATCCTTCAAATAGTCGGATACAGTCTGCTCATACTGTGTTGTCTTGGAGCTCTGGCTTATCTTTTGAATCATGGGGCAACCTCAAGGGGACAACGAAGGTGCGTCTGCAAAAGCACTTCTGCAGATACAGCGGCCAGCGCAGCCAGTGGCTGCACCGAGAGGAGACAGCAGGTTTCACTCGGAGCTCAGCTTTCCTGCAAATGCTGCATCAGCCTCTTGCCGGTCTTGAATTTTACCGTGTTCTGCGATGGAATTTGCATCTTGGAGCCGGTGGAGGGGTGGTTCACCATTCGCTGTGCTCTCTGCACCACCGCAAAGGTCCCGAAATCGTTGAACCTGATTGTCTCCCCGGCTTTCAGGGCCTGCTGCATACTCTCCAAGAACAGTTCAACCACCTTTTCCGAATCCTTTTTTTTGCCGCCCATCCTTTTCCATACTTCCTCAACGAGTCGCCGCTTGGTCATACTGATCTCCTCATCCATTGAGTGGTGCTGAGGCGAGACGAAACGGGCAAGGGATACACCGCACTCAAGAGCCAGATGGAGGAGGGGGATGTGAAACAGGATAGATGCGGCACCCACTTTTGGCAGCTCGGCTGTCTCAGTGAGACCCTAAGCTTTCCGTCCCTATCTCGCGACAGGTTTGGCCTGTTCAAAAGTGAATAAATTAAAACCTAAGCTGAAAAGGTATCTGAGGTCAAGGGTATAGCTCCTCCCGGCAGCCAAGGGATGATCCTTGCTGATATTTCCCATAGGTTTTGATAGCCTCCGGCTATCCGGAAGAAAATTGCCGGATTGCCAGCCTTGAAGCAGTTAAGGTGTGACAAATACCGGATCAAAAGGTCATCTGTATATAACAGTCTGGACTTTTTTCCAAAAGATTAATTAAAGTATTAAATATTTTCAACAGAAATCATTGATGTTTCATTGTTATTTATTGAATATAAATAGGAAGAAAAAGAAGCCTAACATCGCTTGCAGTGGTTTACTAATATATTATAGATCGAATGAGATTACTGTTGCATTTCAATATATCGATGACTATAACATGTTATATGACTTCTTTATTAAAAAGCTACATACTGCAATTATGGGTGTTTTAAGATATTAATAAGTAACATGAGCCTTTTAAATAGTTGCATGTAAAGAATTTGAAAAAAAAAAAACTTTTTCTGGTATAATCAGCAATATATATAAAAAGACTAAGACATTTTATAATTATTTATTGATATATTGGATACTAAAATCATATGTAAAAAATAAAAAAACATATATAAATGTAGCTTTGATTTACCTGAAAAAGTTTCTGAAAACTCTAATTTGCTACTTGAGTTAATACACAAAAGTTAACTAAAACTTGTTGTTTATAGTCAATCAACTTGTTTTAAATTTATCTTCGAAAAATCGCTTTATTTTCTCTTGACATGATTATAAAGGTTGCTTATCTTTTCTCAAACACATTTTCCATACTTTTCATAGCGAAGGAGTCAGGTTATGAAGAAAGGGTTTGAGCTTAGGTTGTACGACAGAAACGAGCGAGTGGTCTTTCGGGAGCTTTTCTCTCTACACAGCAGGACCAGAAAAGACGTTGAAAATCGGGCCAAGTACTTGATGGACGATCCCAAAAGCATCAGCCAACAGGGAAGGAACATCCCAATCCGCTACTCGGTGACCCAGTTTTAGCGTTTATCAAGATGGAACTCGATGACTTTATCTCTTTTTCCCTTGGGTAAAGCATCGAGTTCCTTTTTTACGCCCTGCAAAAAGTCAGCGCAGCCCAGGGCAAAGCTGACTTAGGGGAGTCCTGACCGGGTCTTGGGCTTCAAACCATAAAAACTTCATAAGATTTTGGTTTAAAGCGCCTCAGGCAAGGCTATCCAAAACGTGGTGCCCTGCTCCTTGTTGGAGCTGAAGCCCACACGCCCTCCCAAATACTTTTCCGTCAGCAGCTTGATGCTGTAGGTCCCGATTCCCCGGTCCCGGCCCTTTGTGCTGAAGGAGCGCTTGAAAACCTGATATTGGACGGCCTCATCCATCACCCCGGGGTTGGTGACCCAAATCACCATCTCCCCGCTGACCTGAGAGGCTCCCACAGTCACCACCCCTCCCTCCTTGGTGGCCTCCAGCCCGTTTTTGACCATATTCTCCACCACCCGCCGAAGCAAAGTGGCATCGGTCCGCAAGGCTTTCTGCTCCCTTTGGGGATCCACCCTGACCTCTCTGCCTTGAGCCGACTCGTATTTGGCCATGGAGGCAGCAATATGCTCCAGCAGAACATCGGTCTGGACCGAGCTTATCCGCACCTGCAGCTCGTTGCTTTCCGCCGCTAGAAGCGTCTTTTGCGCCTTTATATCCTCAACCATCTTTTGGCTCTGGGAATGGAGAAACTCCAGATCATCGAGAGCGTCCTCACCCGGCTCCTCTCGCAACAGCTCCAGATACTTGGCCAGGCTTCCGGCGGTGTTCAGGAGGTCGTGGAAAAAGGTCCGCTCCAGCATGCGCCTTCGTTCCCGATCGCTGGTATCCAGCAGGGAGACGATGATGAAACGGGGCTCTGGCTCATTGACCAGGGGGGAAGCACAGACCAGGAAGTTCATGGCCTCTGTCTGTCCTTGGCCATCACTGCGAAGCAGGCTGCAGTCCTCCATCCCCTGCCTGCTGGCCAGTCCCTGTTCAATCGACCACAAGGCTCCGCAAAAACGGCAGAACTGGCTCGATCCGCAACCATCGGCCCCGGTGGAGGAATAAACGCAGCCCAGGGCCTCACCCGGCCGGCATCCAAGAACTTCCTCGCCGGAATCAAGATTCAAAAAATCAAGCAGCGGCCGGTTGGTATACAGTATCTGCCGACTAGAGTTGAGCACGGCAACCAGAACCGGAAGGGCATCCAAGGACGGCTTCAGGGGGAAGCTTTCCAGCTCTGCGGACTGCTGCTTCAGCTGATCCAGGGAGAGACGGGATCCGGGGTACGATTTCAAGCCGGCGCGGCCGGAGGCCGCACCGCCTTGTCGGCTATTGATTGCAGAGGACTCGGGTTGCATATTTTCCGCCAGTAAAGTTGTTGCCCAACAGCATGAATATTTTGTCCTTTTCAGGACAAAAATTCGCCTTCCTCCGGTACGCGGCCGCCTGGACAAGAAGCGGCCGGGGGACAAGGTCCCTCCTTTTCAGGCCAGGAGGAAGCGAGCCCTGAACTTGCTTGCGGACTGTCGATGCAATGTTAATGCCTGGTCAGAGGCGGAAAGAGGCTATGGCCTATGGAGGTCAGGTCTCATCATCGCCTTGCTGGAGGTGGTAGAGGGAGGCTCGCTGCAGCGCCCCGCTGCCGAACTTCTTGCGGATAGCATCCACTGCCTTGTCCAGCCTTTGCCGGTTTCTGCGCTCCTCCTCCTGCTCCGGAAACAGAGAGAGGCGTCTCGCCGGAGAGGAGAAGGAGGATACGCTCACACCGGTCAGTCGCACCGGGCTTCGCAGCTCGGTTTGCTCCAAAAGGCCCCAAGCGGCTTCGAAAATGGTCCGCGTGGCATCAGTGGCTTCGGCCAGGGTTTCGCTTTTGGTAAGCACCCTAAAATCATTGAACTTCAGCTTCAAGGTGACGGTCCGGCCTTGCAATCCTTTTCGACGCAGGGTTTCACCGACCTCCTCGCTCTGCGCCAGGATCCAGGGCCTAAGCTCCCCTTGATCTCTGAGGTCCCGAGCAAATGTATTCTCCGCACCGCAGGACTTCCGCTTTGAGGCCGGCAGGACCGGAGAATGGTCAATCCCCCAGGCCCGCTGCACCAGCACGGCGCCCAGTCGGCCCAGCCTTTCCTCCCAGAAATGGGCCGGAAAGCGCCGGATATCTCCTACGCAATGCATGTTGAAGCGCTGCAGGCGGACAAGCGTCTTATGGCCTACCCCGGGCAGCTTGCTCAAGGGGAGCTCCTGAAGAAAGGATAGGACTTGGTCCTCCGGGACCTCGGTGATTCCGCCAGGCTTGTTCCAGGCGGAGGCTATCTTGGCCACGAACTTGTTCGGGGCCAGGCCTATGGAGCAGGTGAGCCCATGCTCGGCGAAGATGCGCTGCTTGACGGCCTCGGCTATGCGCCGCGGGGGTCCGAAAAGCTTCTCCGTACCGGTTAGATCCACATAGGCCTCATCGATCGAGGCCGGCTCCATGAGCGGGGAGTAATCCCGGAGAAGATGCATGATCCGGCGCGATATCTCGCTGTAGCGCCCCCTTCTCCCTCTGAGAAAGACCCCCTGGGGACAGAGCCTGGAGGCGGTGAACATGGGCATCGCGGAATGAATGCCGTACCTTCTAGCTTCGTAGGAGGCCGCGGAAACCACGCCCCGGTCCCTGCTTCCGCCCACAATTACCGGCTTACCACGCAGCTCGGGCTGATCCACCTGCTCCACGGAAGCGAAAAAGGCATCCATATCGAGATGCATAATCACTCTGGAAGCTGCATCCATGACATGGTGCATACCAAAACCCGCCTCCCGGGTAAATATCTCTTGAATGCTTGGGATTTATCTCTTTCATTTTTTTGTCTTAACTTTGAGCCGTGAACTGGGAACTTTGAACTCTCAAGGTATATATGATGAGCATCGCTATGTCCGGGTTGATCCGGCACTCAGCTTGTCCAGTCTCAGTTCGAGCTTGAATAAGAGCTACTGCTCAAAGTAATATCACCTTCGAAAGAAGATTGCATTCAAACTGAGTGCCGGGTTGTTCAAGGAAGAAGCACCTTATGGGCTGAGGGGTTGTAATCTGGAGCTCATAAGCCAAATTGACAGGCCTGCAGAACTCAACTAGTCTAATTTTGAAAAGTATATTAGCAGCAGCGACATTTCGCGGTTCGTTAAACCGCGGGTTCAAACCGGTGCTGGCAGTATTAGCCAAGATTGCCACAGATTACTTGGCAAGCCGCTTAGACCGCAAGGCACCGCCTCATTCTTCCCAAAGCTATGGCACGAGCTGCAGTCATCTACGAAACCTTCACCGGAGAGACGCGAGAAATCGCTCAGTTCATCGCCGAGGGCATCACCTCCGCCGGCCACTCTGCTGAGCTCCTGGAGGTAGGACAGATTAAGGACGCATCCGAGCTGCAAGGCTTTGACGCCTTGGTCCTGGGCTCCCCCACCTATTACTGCGCCCTGCCGCAGAAGGTGAAAACCTTTCTCTCTCTGGCCCGAGACACCAGGCTCCAAGGAAAGATCGGAGGCTCCTTCGGCTCCTATATTCATAGAGGCGAGGCCTCGGATCTGATCCATCAAGCCATGCAGGAGTCCCTGGGAATGGAGGTGGTTGCACCGCCGCTCAAGCTGAAGTTCCCCCTTCTGGGTGACGGAGAGAGCAAGGCGAGAGAGCTGGGCCGGACCATCGGGAGGCACCTATCCCCAAGCAGTGAGCAGTCACCGGAAGTGGGCTGAGGGCTCAGGACCGACAAGAGGCCTGGGCAAAAAACGTCATTCATAAGGCGGATCAACCCCGGGCTTTTGCACTGAGCCGCCCCAGGCAAATCCTGCTGTAGAATCCCATGACCCGGGGCCCGGCACATTTCGGAGCAGAGCCCCGGGTTTTCTGGAAAGAAAGGCGGCTTGCGCCCCGCTCTAAAAAGACATCCTCCCGGCTATCAGATAGGCGGTGCGATGGTCACCAGCACCCGCAAGTGGGATGTGGCCCGCACTCCGTGCGGCTCGCTGATCTCAGAGATGAGCACATCCCCGGGACGGGCCGGAATGGTCTGATCCTCCTTACCCAGGAACTCTCCCTCACCCTCCAGAACAGTGATGCTCAGCTGCCCCTCTACATCGTGCGAATGCACCGGCAGCTCCTGGCCGGGCTGAAAATTGAAGTTGAGGATCTTGAAGTAGGGGGAGTCGTGTACCAGGAACTTCTGCATCCCCTTGTCGCTGAACCCGCTCTCTTCAAAAATATTCAACCGTTTCATAACTATTACCTCCTTTTGTTGACTCGACATTCAAGGATTTTTCCGGACAACCTGCCCGCCGACGGGGACACCATAGGCCATCCAGCCCCGGCTTGCTTTGATGCAGATCAAAAGTCAGAGCAGCCTCCGGCTGCGCTGACTCATTGGGCGCTGCCTGGCTCTTTTTGCAGCTCCGGCCGCTTGGCGAAGACCAGGGATACCCTCGCAGGGGAGATATCCACGATGTCCACCCGGGTGTTGGGCAAAGCGATGTTCTCCCGGCCCAGAAGGAAGGTCGTCTTTCCCGGCCTGACCCGGCTGCCTTCGATCCTGACCTGGACATTCTTCTTGCTCAGCATGCTCACATTGCGCCGCAGGCCGCGCACCTTGATCTGAGCCGACAGATCTGCAGGCTCCTGGAGCACCAGCTCGGAAGGGATGTTGTTCACCTCGATGGGTACCTGCAAGGTGGCCATAAAATCCTGCTGCCCGGCCAGCAAGAGCCAGAGAAAGCAGACGATGATCAAGCTTCCCAGCTTGGTTTGCCAGCGATAGATTCCCAGTTGCTGCAGCCACACCTTCCAGGTCTGCTCTCTGAAGGCAGTTGCCGAGAGCCCGCTGGTAACTATGCTTGCCAGTTCCTCCGGGCTGGACACCTCTTCCATCCTCCCCTCCTTGGCCACGGACACCGCTCCCCGTTCCTCGGAGACCACCACCGCCAGAGCGTCGCAATGTTCGGAGATCCCCAAGGCAGCCCGGTGCCTGGTCCCCCATTCCTTGGGCAGCTGCTCCACTGTGCTGAGCGGCAGATAGCAGGCAGCCCGGACCAGCATCCCGTTTTTGACGATCACTGCCCCGTCGTGGAGCGGAGAACCCTTGCTGAATATGCTTTCCAAAAGCTCCGGAGTCGGCTCCGCCTCCAAAGACTGTCCGGCGGTGACCCATTCCTCGGAACGATCGCGGCGCTCCAGAATAACCAGGGCACCGGTCCTGCTTTCAGCCAAGCGAAAAAGGGATTTGCAAAGCCCGGGGACCCACTTGAAGGGCTTGCTGGAGGAACGAAGCCCGATTCGCTCCAGAGGATTAACCTTTTCCAGCACCTGCCTGATTTCGGACTGAAAAAGGACGATGATCAGGATAACCAGCACCTGCCATAAGACCCGGAAGACCCAGGTGGTCAGAAACAGGCCCCAGGTTTCGGACAGAGTGTAGACCAGCCCCAAAATGAGGAGGCCCACCACCGCCTTGAAGGCTTTGGTCCCTTCGAACCAGACATAGAGGTGATAGGCCAGAATGGAGAGCAGGACGATATCCAAAAAATCCTGCCAGCGCAGGTTGGAGAGGATGGAATCGATCGACATTGCGGCATTGCTCAGCATGCTCGGACCTCGCTAGCTAGGAAGGATTGCCGGGACGGAAAACAAGGGGCAAGTGCAACACTCTTGGCCCTGTATGGCAATACGGCTGCTCTTAATCTCCCCGGGCCGGATCAAGAGGTGAGGAATGTCCGGCTCAGCGGCTGCAAGTCACCGTTCAGCTCATAGACCAGGGGAACTCCGGTAGGGATCTCAAAGGAGGGAATCTCCTCCCGGCTCATTTGATCCAGATGCTTCACCAGTCCGCGGAGGCTGTTGCCGTGGGCAGCGACCAGGACCCGCTCCCCCCTGAGAATGGCCGGAGCGATGTGCCCTTCCCAAAAAGGCAGAACGCGATTCACTGTCATTTCCAGGCTTTCGCCTACCGGGAGCTCCTCCGGGGGTACATTCCGATACTTGGCCTCGAAGCCCGGGAAGCGCGGGTCAGCAGAATCCAGGGCCGGAGGGGGCACCTGATAGCTGCGACGCCAGGAAAAGACCTGGTCCTCCCCGTACTCGCGGACCGTCTTTTCCTTGCTCCTGCCCTGCAGGCTCCCGTAATGACGCTCATTCAGCCGCCAATGCTTCTCCGCAGGCAGCCACATCAGGTCCATGGCCTCCAGAACGATCCACAGGGTCTTGATGGCCCGCCGCAAGTAGGAGGTAAAGCAGCGATCAAAACCCATCCCCTGGCGGGAAAGGATCTCGGCTGCCTGTGCGGCCTCCTCTTCGCCTCGAGCTGTCAGATCCACATCTGTCCAGCCGGTGAAGGTGTTTTCCAGATTCCACACCGACTGGCCGTGACGCAAAAGGACCAAGCGGAACATCTGCTGCCTCCTTTTGGCTGGTTTTGATTTTCCCAGATAAAGGGCTCGCAGTCCACAGCAAACAGAGACAAGCGCCAGAATTTCACTTGCCCTCAAAATGGTCTCGTGATAGCTGATGAGCCCATGTCCCAGATTGCAGACTTCATCCAACAGTTTGCCATACTCGCAGTGCCGGTTCTGGCGGCAATCACCCTGCACGAGGTGGCTCACGGCTACGTGGCCTATCTCATGGGAGATTCCACAGCCAAGAACGCGGGACGGCTGACCTTCAATCCGATTAAGCACCTGGATCCCATCGGAGCCATCGCCCTGTTTCTGGTCAAGGTGGGCTGGGCCAAGCCGGTGCCCATCAATCCGGCCAACTTTTCCAACCAGCGCCAAGGGCTGGTGCTGGTCTCCCTGGCCGGTCCGGCGGCAAACTTCCTTCTGGCCGTCTTTTTCGCCTTCTTGTTCCACACCCTGCTCGGGTTTTTCGGCGGGATTGGCACTGGCCAATCTGCAAGCTTCGTCAAACCGCTCCTCTACATGTGTCAGGCTGGAGTCTTGGTGAATATCGGCCTGGGCATCTTCAACCTGCTGCCCATTCCGCCCCTTGACGGAAGCAATATCCTGGCCGGCGTCCTGCCGCCGCATCTGGCCAGAATGTATTTGCAAAACAGCAAGTACGGCTTTATTATCCTCATCTTTCTGTTTCTGACCGGCGCGGTGCACAAGGTGATCGTGCCGATCATCTATACCCTGGGATCATTCCTGCTCCCCATCTAGCTTTTCCACGGAAAAGCTAGATCCTCTTCTTCTATAAAAAAAGAAGAAGCAAGAAAACAAAGCCATGACTCCTTATCAGCAATAAAAACAATCTATTATCCAAACAACTTTTGACTTTCGAGCAGAGGGGATATGACTGAGCGCAAACGCATTGTATCCGGCATGCGGCCGACCGGAGCCCTGCACTTGGGGCACTACTTCGGGGTGCTCAAAAACTGGATCAATCTGCAGCAGGAGCACGACTGCTACTTCTTTGTCGCCGACTGGCACGCCCTGACCAGTGAGTACGCCGAGCCGCAAAAGATCAAGCCCTTCATCTTCGAGCTGGTAACCGACTGGATCTCCGCCGGCCTGGACCCGGAAAAGAGCGTGCTCTTTCTCCAATCCAGGGTCAAAGAGCACGCCGAGCTGGATCTCCTGCTGTCCATGATCACTCCCCTGGGCTGGCTGGAGCGCAATCCGACCTACAAGGAAATAAAGCAGGAGCTGGTGGCCAAGGATCTCAACACCTTCGGATTTCTGGGCTATCCGGTCCTGCAATCCGCGGACATTCTCATGTACCATGCCACCATGGTGCCCGTGGGGCACGACCAGCTGCCCCATCTGGAGCTTTGCCGGGAGATAGCCAGGCGCTTCAACCATCTCTACGGCAGCTTCTTCCCCGAGCCGCAGCCGCAGCTCACCGAGTCCTCCAAGCTGCCGGGGCTGGACGGCAGGAAGATGAGCAAAAGCTACAACAATGCCATCTATCTCGGAGAATCGCAGGATTCGATCAAGAGCAAGGTCATGGGCATGCTCACCGACACCGCCCGGATGCGCCTCAAGGACCCAGGAGATCCCAAAAACTGCAACCTGTTCCCCTATCTGGCCCTGACCGATCCGAATAACGATCACCGGGAGATCGTGGAAGGCTGCACCCAAGCCACCCGGGGATGCATGGAATGCAAAAAGCTTCTCGTCGAGGCTCTGGACGGATTCCTGGAGCCGATACGGGCCAAAAGGCGGGAGCTGGAGAACGATCCGGATATTGTACACCGGATACTGCAGCGCGGCTCGGACAAGGCCAGGCGGGAAGCCGGAAAAACCATGCAGCGGGTCCTTTCCAGCCTGAATCTGGATACCTAGTGTTTTGGCATATCTCAAACGTGGCAATAAAGAACCCTCCCCTGACCCCTCCCTCCCGCCTGGAAGACAGGCGGCAAG
>CAZQPF010000034.1:5464-30785 GCA_964595165.1 uncultured Desulfohalobiaceae bacterium | reverse complement strand
AGTGGAGTTTCATACGAGCGCAGCCTCCGGCTGCGCTGACTTATTGGCAATTTATTGAAGAAAAAGAGAATTACGAGCCTCTGAGTAAGCTTCATGGCATCCGCCTAGCCTGCCAGCCCTTGAGCAGGCCGAAGCAGCCGGCCAGCATCATGTCCCCTCCCGGGGCGGGAAAATCCACCGGGAATCCCTGGAGCAGAGAACGATTGGGGCCAAGAACGTAGACCGGATCAAACCCGTCTGCCTCCTGCGGCAGCGCGCAGACCGTGCATCCGTGCCCCTGATCGGCGAACACCGAGGCCTCGTCCAGCTCCCCCCGCCGGAAAAGGGCCAGGTCGGACCACAGCTTTTCCGGGTTCAACAGCTGCGTATGATGCTCGTATATGCCCAGCACCCGACCTGCATAGAGCAAAAAGCCGATGGTATGGCTGTTGCCCACGTTGACCACGCAGATACCGCGCTGCCTGTTCTCGGCCTCGATTTCCGGAACGTACAGAGCTCCCAGTGCGGCTGCCGCCCCGGTGTCTGCCACTGGACCGCCCCCCTTGGAGGACTGCAGGGCCTGCAGCCGGGTAAACGGAGTCGGGGGCGCATCGAAGAGAAGCTCCTGCACAGGCAAGCCTTGCGGGCCGAGGAGCTCCTTCCAGATGCGGAACCTTCCCTTGCGGTTGCTCTCCCCGGGATGGTGGCCGTGATCCTGGGCCGCAGCGAGAACTACGGACGGCGGCTCCAGGCCGAGGAGGCTGAGGAAGTGATTCCAAAATCCAGGCTCATAATCGGCCAGATGAACCGCTACATATCCCTCGGGACAGGGAGCGCTGATTTGCAGGCCCATCCCGGCCACGCGCTCCGGATCGTCTCCCAGGGAGTATGCCGCCTCCGGATGGGCCGCAGCTCCGAGCCCGGCCTGGATATGTTCCGAGAGGGCTCGGCGGAAGCCGCCCCCCATATTGGTGCCGAACAAAAAGACATTGCTCCTTTTTCTGGTCAGGGACCGGATGCGTTGGGCCACCTGCAGGGCCGGAGAGGGGAGGACGAACTTGGGGCAGTTCTCCAGCTCCCGGTCCGGAAGGAACAGCAGGGCGTCCTGCGTGCCGCTGCCGATGTCCAGACAAAGCATCGAGGCATCCTGATTCATGCTGGCTCCCATTGATCTTGAGTTCGATGTTCAGTTCACTGTTCACAGTTAGAAGAAGCTGATAGACACAGCAAGAATGAAGAGCAGAGATCTGAACTTAAGATGCAAAGCGCATGGCACACAGCCAAGAAGGAATGTTCAGAGCTAAGATCAAAAATCAAGAAATATGCCAAAATCAGAAAAGCATAGCCATATGACCTGCAGTGCCATCAGCGGGAAGGAATCCGCTGCAGGGCTATGATGACCTGACCGGCTGCTGCGGGGTCAACAAACAAAAAGGCAGAGAGGACATGCTCCCTGCCTTTTCATTACTCCCTTGCCAAGGGCCGGCCCATTTAGGCGGCCATCTCGGCGGCCTGGGTCACGAAGACGAGCTCGCCGTTTTGGACATCCACGTTCACGGTCTGTCCTTCGCTGATCTCTCCCCTGATGAGCTGCTTGGCCAGACGGCTCTCGATGTGATTCTGCAGGTAGCGCCGCAAAGGCCGGGCCCCGTATACCGGATCGTATGCCTCGCGGGCAATGAAGTCCTTGGCCTCCTCGCTGAGCTGCACCGAGACCTTCTTTTCTGCCAAGCGGTCCCGCAGGCGGGACATCATGAGCTCGATGACCTGCTTGATCTCTTCCCGCAGCAGCGGAGTGAACAGCACGATGTCGTCGACCCGGTTCAGGAACTCCGGTCGGAAGCTGCCCCGCAAGGTGGCCAGGACCTGATCCCGGACATCCTCCCGCAGCTCGCCCTCGCTCGTGATGCCTTCCAGGAGATACTGCGAGCCGAGATTGGAGGTCATGATGATGATGGTGTTCTTGAAATCCACCACCCGGCCGTGGCTGTCGGTAAGCCGGCCGTCGTCCATTATCTGCAGCAGGACGTTGAACACGTCCTGGTGCGCCTTCTCGATCTCGTCAAAAAGGATCACGCTGTAAGGCTTGCGCCGGATGCGCTCCGTTAGCTGGCCGCCCTCCTCGTAGCCGACGTATCCCGGAGGCGCTCCGATGAGCCGGGCCACGGTATGCTTCTCCATGTACTCGGACATGTCCAGGCGGACCATGTTCTCCTCGGTATCGAACAGGGCCTCGGCCAGGGTCTTGCATAGCTCGGTCTTGCCCACCCCGGTGGGCCCCAGGAAGATGAAGGAGCCGATGGGCCGGTTGGGGTCCTTGAGACCGGCTCTGGCCCGAATAACGGCATCGGCCACGGTGTCCACGGCCTCGTTCTGGCCGACCACCCGTTGATGCAGCTCTTCCGGGAGGCGAAGCAGCTTGTCCCGTTCGCCTTCCAACAGGCGCTGCAGAGGTATTCCGGTCCAGCGAGAGATGATCTCCGCCACATCGTCCGGTCCGACCTCCTCCTTGAGGAGCTGCGGGGTCACGCCTTCCTCCTGGGCCTTCTCCTTCTCCTGGATCTGGCGCTCCAGGTCGGCCAGCTTGCCGTAGCGCAGCTCGGCAACCCGGTTCAGATCGTAGTTGCGCTCCGCCTCTTCGATCTCCAGCTTCGTTTTCTCCACTTCCTCTTTGAGCTGCTGCATGTCCTTGATGGAGCTCTTCTCTTTCTCCCACTGAGAGTAGAGCTCATCCTGCTTCTCCTTGGCCTCGGCCAGCTCCTGCTCCAGGTTCTGCAGCCGCTCTTTGGAAGCGGAGTCGCTTTCCCGCTTGAGTGCCTCGCGTTCGATCTCCAGCTGCATGATCTTGCGATTGATCTCATCCAGCTCAGTGGGCAGGGAGTCGATCTCGCTGCGGATCATGGCTCCGGCCTCGTCGATGAGGTCGATGGCCTTGTCCGGCAGATGGCGATCCGTGATATAGCGGTCCGAAAGCTTGGCTGCGGTAACCAAGGCGCTGTCGCTGATGCGTACGCCGTGATGCACCTCGTAGCGTTCCCGCAGGCCGCGCAGGATGGATATGGTATCCTCCAAAGTGGGCTCGTCTACAAGGACCGGCTGAAAGCGGCGCTCCAGGGCCGGATCCTTTTCGATATTCTTGCGGTATTCGTCAACCGTGGTGGCGCCTATACAGTGCAGCTCCCCCCGGGCGAGCATGGGCTTGAACAGATTGCTCGCATCCATGGAGCCTTCAGTCTTTCCGGCGCCGACAATGGTGTGCATCTCATCGATGAACAGGATGATCCCGCCTTCGGCCTCCTGTATTTCCTTGAGCACGGCCTTGAGCCGCTCCTCGAACTCGCCCCGGTACTTGGCTCCGGCGATCAGGGCGCCCATATCCAGGGCGAAGATGGTCTTGTCCTTCAGCCCTTCGGGAACGTCCTGCTTGACGATACGCTGAGCCAGGCCTTCCGCGATGGCGGTCTTGCCGACCCCGGCGTCTCCGATGAGCACCGGATTGTTTTTGGTCCGGCGGCTCAGGATGCGAATGACGCGCCTGATTTCCGAGTCCCGGCCGATAACCGGATCGAGCTTGCCCTCGCGGGCCTGCTCCACCAGGTCGCGTCCGTACTTTTGCAGGGCCTCGTAGGTCCCTTCCGGGTTGGAAGAGGTCACCCGCTGGCTGCCCCGAACCTCGGAAAGGAGCTTGAGCACCCGGTCCTTATCCAGCCGGAACTGACGGTTGACCCGCCCGACGCCGGTGGAGGACGGCTCTTCCATGAGGCTCAAGAATACGTGCTCCACGCTCACGTACTCGTCCTGCATCTGCTTGGCCAGATCCTGGGCCTTGACCAGGATGGACTGGAGCCTCTGCGTCACGTATATCTGACCGGACTGAGCACCCGGTCCGCTCACCTGGGGAAACTTCTTTATTTCCGAGCTCAGGGCCTGGGCATAGGTGCTGCGGTCGATATCTCCCCGATCCAGGATGCGGGGAATCAGCCCGTGCTCCTGCTCCACCAGGGCCAGGGCCAGATGCTCCGCATCGACCTGCTGATTGCTGTGCCGAATGGCTATGTTCTGCGCTTCGGATAGCGCTTCTTGGGATTTTTGGGTGAACTTATTAAGATCCATATTCGTCCTCCTTGTTCATTTTCGATCTAAAAGGTGCGCGGCTGAAAGCCGGAAGTCTGGGACAGCTGCTGCCAGAGCTCCTGCTCTTTTTCGCTGAGCTTCCTGGGCACTTTTATCAAGGCCTGGACCAGCTGATCCCCCTTGTTCTTGCCCCGGCCAAGCCCCTTGCCGCGGAGCCTGAGCTTCTGCCCGCTGCTTGTGCCGGGAGGAATCTTCATCTCCACTCGCCCCTCCAGGGTAGGCACATTGACCGTGCTTCCCAGAGCCGCCTCCCAGGGAGCAAGGGGCAGATCCAGAATGATGTTCTTGCCGTCAATGCGGAAAAGATGGTGCGGCTTCAGCTTGACCTTGAGATAGAGATCGCCGTGCTTCCCCCCTGCTCCAGGGCTTCCTTGCCCGCTGAGGCGGATTTTGGATCCGTCGCTCACTCCCGGGGGAATGTTGACCTCCAGATTCCGGGTGTTCACTCGAGGCTGACCGTCCGGGCCTGGAACCTGCTCTTGCAGGGAGATCGTCTTTTTCCCTCCCTGGTAGGCCTCCTCGAGACTGAGCTCGAAGCTGGTCTCGGCATCCTGTCCCTTGGCGGCAAAATCCTGCCCGGAAGAAAAACCGCCTCCTCCTCTGGCAAATCCCATGTTGCTGAACGGATCCTCGCCAAAGGTGGTCCGGGCCCTGCGGCGGCCTCTGCCGCCGGAAGCACCGCCGCCCTCGTTGAACAGATTGCCGAACAGAATCTCGAAGAAATCGCTGAAATCGCCGCCAAAGCCTTCCGGGCCGCCCCCGCCGAAGGTAAAGCGCACGTTCTCATATCCAGGCGGCGGCTCGAAGTTCTGACCGTGCTCCCAGTTGGCTCCCAGCTGGTCGTAGCGCTTGCGTTTTTCAGGATCCTTGAGGACCTCGTAGGCCTCGTTGACTTCCTTAAACCTGTTTTCCGATTCCGGATCATTGGGGTTCATGTCCGGATGATATTTGCGGGCCAGCTTTTTAAAGGCCTTGTGAATCTCGTCCTGCGATGCATTCCGCTCCACACCGAGAATTTGGTAGTAGTCCTTGTACTCCACAGCCATAGTTAGATCCTCTCGAATACCAGAATATTGCTTCGCAAAGCCGTAAGGAGCATTAAGCAGCGTTTTGATTGGGGATAAAAACGCATACTTGACAAATAATATCTTGCTTCCAGTAGTCAAGAATGGTTTGCAAACTGTTTTTGCGGTAGCCAAGGGCGATTTGGAAAGCCGCGTCCCGAACCGGCCTTAATCCGTGGCGGCACCTTGACGAATCCAGGCTTTATCATTACTGTTCTTGGGTTCAGGGTATTGGCTGTTCTTACAGCGCAGCCCCGGCAACCAAATCACAACCCAGCAAGGAGTCATCATATGGCCAAAAGGCAGTCTTTTCAGGGAGCCGAAAAAACAGACCAAGGGCTCAAGTACAACGGTTTTCTTTTGCAGCCCATCGTTGAGAGCTGCAACGGATGCGAGCGGGTAAAGGAGTTCCAGGGCGAGTGGTTCTGCAGCACCTACCCCTACCCGGCCAGCAAATGGCGCAACGGATCCTGCAACTTCGCCACCCATGTCAAGAGGGACCTGGGCAAATCCGCTCAAGCCAAGCTGAACCCGATCAAGGCTTCCAAGCGGGCGCGGGGCAAAAAGTAGACTTGATTGAATGACCTGGGGGCGCATTTATGGGCCCCCGTTCATTTTTACTTGCATCCTCTCTTTGCAGGTCGACTGGAGCCAAGGCAAGACTGCGCCGCCTTACCTTCCAAAACAAAAGACACCTTGCCTCTTACACACCATGCAGGAACAGATCTTCAACTACCTGGACAAGCAGTCGGAAACTGCGGTCTATCTGCAGCGGGAAATGGTCGCCATCCCTGCCCTGGGCCCCGAGAACGGCGGTCAGGGGGAAGCCTTGAAAGCCGAGTTCCTGCTGACTTACCTCAAGCATCTGGGGCTAACCGACATCCGCGAGCTGCCCGCGCCGGACAGCCGCGTGGAAAACGGCCAGCGCCCCAACCTGGCCGCCATTCTGCCGGGGAGCAATCAACAGGAAACCCTGTGGGTCATTTCCCACCTGGACGTGGTCCCTCCAGGAGATAGCCGGCTCTGGAATACCGACCCCTTTCAGCTGCACAGGGAGGGAGACATAATCTCCGGCCGCGGCGTGGAGGACAACCAGCACGGCCTGGTAGCCTCCTTGCTCGCCTTGCAGGCCCTGATGCAAACCAGCACCAAGCCCCGCTGCAACCTCGGCCTGCTGTTCGTAGCCGATGAGGAAACCGGCAACAAGTACGGCCTGGATTTCGTTTTTCGTCAGCACCCGGAGCTTTTCCAGGCCGAGGACCGATTCCTGGTGCCCGATTTCGGCACCCCGGATTCCAAGCTTATAGAGATCGCAGAGAAATCGCTTCTCTGGCTTCGCTTTACAGTTGCCGGGCGTCAGTGCCACGGCTCGACACCGGACAAAGGCCTGAACAGCTTGCTCATTGCCTCCGAGCTCATCCTCAAGCTGCGTAGTCTTTACCAGCTTTTCAACCACAGCGACGACAAGTTCTCTCCCCCCTGGTCCACCTTCGAAGCTACGAAAAAAGAAGCCAACGTTCCCAACATCAACACCATTCCGGGCCAGGACATTTTCTATCTCGACTGCCGGATACTTCCGCATTACGATGTCCAGGAGGTTCTCCAGGCGTCTCGGGAGATGTCCGGCGAGGTGGCTCAGAAGTACGCTACAGAGATTAGCATGGACATCGTGCACCAGGAGTCCTCGCCTGAAACCCCTGCTGACGCCCCCCTGGTTTCTGAGCTCCTTCAAGCCGTGGCCATGGTATACAACACGCAGGCCAGCCCCAAAGGCATCGGAGGCGGGACGGTTGCCGCCTACCCCAGGAAGCAGGGCTACCCCGCTGCGGTCTGGGCCACCCTATTCGGCAACGCCCACCAACCCAACGAATATACGTCGATTCAGAATATGATCAACGATGCCAAAGTAATGGCCACTCTGGTCCTCTGAGCCCCTCTCGCTGGGCCTGGATTGCTACTCCCACCAGCTGCAGGGCTCCTTAAACTCCGTGCGAACCGGCCTGATTCCATGGACATTCCGAATCTAAACGCCTCCAGCTACTTCCAAGCCATCAGCCGCAGCTTTGAGAGCTGGGAGCTCAATCCCACCGCGGTCTACACGCTTTGTGGCGTCTTCGGAGCCATCGGGCTGAGCATCGGAGTTTTTTTTCTCCATCGCAGGTTCGCCTCCGCCCCCGGAGACAAATCTGCCTTCACCGTTTCCAATCCGGAAGAGATGGAAACCATCCTGTTCAAGGCACTGGAAGATCGAAGCAAGTTCGAGATCAGCTTTGGTCCTCAATCCAAACCCCATACCGCCTGCAGCCTGGTCAGCTTTTCCACGCAGGGGATCGTGCTGGAGCTTCCGGGCCATATAGTACCCACTGAGGATTGGGTCGGCCGGGAGCTGCGCATCTTTTTCAGCATCCCCTGGAGCCGGAAGCGACGCTTGCACTACACTTTTTCAGCCAGCATACTGTATCTTGAACAGCAGGGCGAATTCTTTCGCCTCCAGCTTCCCTTTCCCGCTCAGATCGAACAGCAGCAAAAGAGACGCCACCTCCGTCTCGATCTGGGGCTTCAGGATGTTTCCCATATCGCCCTTTGGGCCCAGACGGAGCCTGTTTCGGAAGGCCTTTATTTCGATCCGCGCAGCCTCGGAAAGCCTCTGTTTATGAAAAAGCAAGGCCGGCAGAAACATACCGAGCTCATCCGTCTGCTCGACATCTCCGGTGGCGGCCTCCGGTTTCGGATAACCAGGGAGGGGATCAAGCAGCTGGGGCTGGATCTCCAGAAATCCCAACTCTTCCTCCTCTATCTGGAGCTTCCTGCCGAGCAGAGCAGCCCTCCGGTAGCCAACACCTTGGCCTGCCGACTGCGCAACCGCTATCAGGATTTCGTCAGTCGCGAGGTTGATATCGGGCTGGAGTTCCAGCATGTGGTCTGCAGGGATCCCCGATCCCCGGACAGCCTGAAATGGCATCGGGTGGATCCGGAGAGCGGCGTGGAATCCATTGCGCATTGGGTCTTTAAACAGCATCTTAAATGGTATAGGAATAAGGGCATCCAATAAGTAAGCCTTGCCTGAGGCAAGGCTTACTTATTGGATGGGGGCGTAACCTTTAAGACAAGGAGACGATGAGAGTGGACGACAGTTCCGAAGGGAATTTATGGACCAGTATTCGGAATTTCTTTTCCGGCAAGACCACGGACCCTATCGAGGACGTCATCAAGGAAGCCCGGGACCAAGGGGAGCTGGGAACGGATGTCTCCCTGATGCTCCTGAACGTCCTCAAGCTGGGCCGGAGCCAAGTACGGGAGGTCATGATCCCGCGCACGGATATCGACTGCATTGAAGAGGACTCCAGCATTGTCGAAGTGGCGCAGATGATCATCGAAAGCGGCCACTCGCGGATTCCGGTCTACAGGAAGAACAAGGACCTCATCATCGGGATCATCCATGCCAAGGACCTTCTACCGGTTCTGCTTCAGCTGGGCGAAACCGAGTCAAGTGCAGAGCAGCCCCAAGTCTCTCTGCAGGATCTCATGCGGGCCCCGCTCTTTGTACCGGAAACCAAGAACGTCAAAAGCATGCTTCTGGAGTTCCAAAGCAAAAAGATACATCTGGCCATCGCCATCGACGAGTACGGCGGAACCTCCGGGCTTTTAACCTTCGAAGACGTGCTGGAGGAGATCGTCGGGGAGATCGAGGATGAGTACGATGTCCCCAAGGGAGAGGAGATCACCGTTCTCGAGGACGAAAGCTGCCTGGTCTCAGGCCGCACCTCGCTCGAAGATCTGCGGGAGCAGCTAAGCATTGGGATCACCTCCGAGTATGTGGAAACCATCGGCGGCTATCTCACGGAAAAGGCCGGCCGAGTGCCTCAAGTCGGTGAGGTTTTCGAGATCAATGACTACTCCTTCCAAGTCAAGGACGCGGACAACAAACAGGTCCAATCCATCGTCATCTATCCTGTCCCCGCATGCAAGAAGGAAACCCTGAGCTGAAGATGCTCTACCTCCTGTGTTTCCTTGGAGCCTGGTTCGGTTACGCCAATCCGGTGTACCAGCTGCCGGGAGCGATTATCCTCTTTCCGGCGGGGCTGTTCCTGCTGGCCAGAGGAGCGCCGGACAACTTCACAGCCTGGAAGCGCGGCTGGATAGCCGGAGGCGTGGCTTACACCGCCTGTCTGTACTGGATCGCCATACCGGTGCATGAGTTCGGGCCCCTGCCTTGGGTGCTGGCCCTTCCCTGCCCTGTACTCATCGGTATCTTTCTAGGGCTGTATCCCGCCTTTTTCGCTTTGTTCCTCAAAGCGGGAAGCAGAACCTTTTCCTGGCCGCTTCTGGGCCTCATGGCCGGCCTGGCCTGGAGCTCTCTGGAGTACGCGCGCGCCTGGCTTTTAACCGGCTTTCCCTGGCTCACCCTGTCCCAGGCTCTGAGCCCCTGGCCCTGGGCGCTCCAATCGATTCAGCTTCTGGGAGCCTTCGGCCTGTCCGGCCTTCTCGTTATGCTCACAGTATGGATGGCTTCCGGATGGAAACGCCCACTGGCCTGGGTTGCCACGGCTTTCGTTCTCGCTGCCGCAGGAGTCCAGGGCTCACTGGCTTGGCAGGCCCCTCTTGATGAAGGCCTCCGACTCAATGTGAGCATCATCCAGGGCAACATCGATCAGAATCGGAAATGGGAGCGGGAATATCAGCAGCGCACCCTGGACAAGTACCTCTCCTTGAGCCTGGAGGAGATACACAAGGAGAGTCCGGACCTCCTGCTGTGGCCGGAAACCGCCATGCCGTTCTACCTCCAGGAGCCTTCCGCATTCACCACCAAAGTGCAGGACTTCACCGCCCGGCACAGGATCTTTCTGGTTACCGGAGCTCCGGGGTACCGGCAGCAGGATTCCTCCTATACCTTCTTCAATCGGGCCTATCTTCTGGGCCCGGAAGGGGAGATACGGGACATCTATGGAAAGCAGCATCTGGTCCCTTTTGGCGAGTATGTGCCCCTGCAAGCCCTGCTTCCCTTTGTGGGCGCCATGGTTGCCGGAATCGGAGACTTCGCCCCCGGGATGCACTCCGCCCCCCTGCAACTGGACGAGGTTGCCTTGGGAACCTTGATTTGTTATGAAGTAATTTTCCCCGACTTGGCTCAAAGACAGGTAAAAAAGGGAGCCGGCATCTTGATCAACCTGAGCAACGATGCCTGGTTCGGGCGCTCTTCCGGTCCGGTGCAGCACCTCCATCAAGCCGTGCTCAGGTCCATTGAGCAGAACCGCTATCTCTTGCGGGCGACCAATACAGGCATATCGGCCATCATCACCCCCCATGGACGCCTCTTGCACATCGGAAGGCTCAATGAGACCTGCAGTATCAATGGACCGGAGATCACATCGATTGATCAGCGCACGTTTTTTTCCCGGCACTTCGAACTGATCCGCAACTCAATCCTGCTTGCCGCTTTCATCCTGGTGGGCACCGGGATGATCCGATCCAGGCGGGCGGGTTGAAAGCGCGAGTCCGACAATATTTCATGCGAGGAGACAGAGGCCAAGGCCATGACAGAAAAAATGCTCCAACTAGCGGATATCAAAAAACAAGCCCGGGAGGCGATCGAGCAGTTCACCACGCTCTGGAGGCGTCTTTGACCCGGATGCTGTGCAGTCGAGATATCGGGAGATCGAAGCCCAGCTCAGCGATCCCGAGGCCTGGAACAACCCGGAAAAGCTCACCCCTATCCTGAAGGAAAAGAGCCGTCTTGAAGAATGGCTCCAGGAGCTGCACAAGCTGCGGGACTACGAGACCAGCCTCGAGGAATGGCTGGAGCTGGCTGAAGAGGAAGAAAGCGACGAGGCCCTGCAAGCCCTCACTGAACAGCTCCGGAGGCTGGAAAAGCTGCTCAGCCAGATTGAGCTCAAGGTCCTGCTCTCCGCTGAAGAGGACAAGCACAACGCCATCCTGGAGATCCATCCCGGAGCCGGCGGAACCGAGGCTCAGGACTGGGCCGAAATGCTGTTTCGGATGTACTCCAGATGGGCGGAGGAGAATCATTTCAAGTCAGAGCTTCTGGACTACCTTCCCGGGGACGAGGCTGGCCTCAAGAGCGCGACCCTCAGCCTGGAAGGCAACTACGCCTACGGGCTGCTCAAGGGAGAAAAAGGCATCCACAGGCTGATCCGCATTTCGCCGTTCGACACCTCCGGCCGCCGCCACACCTCTTTCGCCTCGGTGGACGTCTATCCAGACATGGATCAGGAGATTCAGATCGAGGTCAAGGAAGAGGACCTGCGCATCGATATCTTCCGTTCCAGCGGTCCCGGAGGGCAGTCGGTGAACAAGACGAGCTCCGCGGTCCGCATGACCCACCTCCCTACCGGGATCGTGGTGCAGTGCCAAAACGAAAAGTCCCAGCGGCGCAATCGCGATTCCGCTTTGAAGATCCTCAAGGCCAGGCTCTACGATCAGGAGCTCAAGAAGCAGGAAGAGGATAAGCAGCAAAAATACGCCGAAAAGAGCTCCATCGCCTGGGGAAGCCAAATCCGGACCTACACGCTGCAGCCCTACCGGCTGGTGAAGGATCACCGGACGAACACCGAAGAGTCCAATGTGGACAAGGTTCTGGACGGACATCTGGACAGCTTCATCCGCAATTACCTCATCTTCCTGCACGGCCAGAAGGACCAATGAGCAACGCAAGCGGACCTTTTGACAACGACCTGTTGCATGAATTGCGGATCCTGCAGGCACGAATGAATCAAACCGGCGAGGAGGGATCAAGACAGGACCCCTCTCCCGCTGACAAGGGGCTGGTGGTCTTCCGCACCTATCCGCAGCTCGATTTCCAGACCTGGAACCAGCTGGTCAAAGCCTACGGGCTCCACGGCTGGAGCGCCCTTCCCCTGCAGGAGAATCTGGCACCCACGGTTGCCGACTTGCAGAGCCGCCTCGAGGAGCTCAATCAGCTGACCGAAAAGGATCCCTTAACCGGCTTGGGCAACAGGCGGGGCCTGGAGCGCATGCTCGATCTGGAGATGGAACGCAGTCAGCGTACCGGACTTTCCATGTGCCTTGCCCTGCTGGACATCGACGATTTCAAGAAGATCAACGACAGCTACGGCCATGAATGCGGAGATAAGATCCTGACCAATTTGGGCCGCTCCTTGCGTCAGGAGATCCGGAAAAACGACTATGCGGCCCGCTACGGCGGAGAGGAGTTTGTGCTCCTGCTGCCCATGACCGGGCTTGTCCAGGCCCAGCAGACTCTGCACCGCATTCTTCAGAGCACCAGGGAGACTCCGTTCTCAGTCCCCTCCAACCCGGAGAAGATGACCATCACCTGCTCCGCCGGACTGGTATGCTACAAGGGACGGCGCGATCTCCCCGGGGACAGGCTTCTCAAGCTGGCGGACAAAGCCATGTATGAAGCCAAGGAGCTGGGCAAGGACACCCTGGTCACCGCTCCACTGGCCGATCTGACCTCCATTGAAAAGGAGGCCCAGGTACGCCACCAGGAAAAGCAATTCCTGCTCTTCGGGCCTGGGCAGGAGGAAAAGCCGTAATTACATGGGGACTGAGCTTTTCCATACCCCGCAGCCGGGCTTGTATGAACCGTAGAACTCTCTATGAACAAAGGGCAGGCAATGAAATCTCTTCTGGGCTGCAGATTGAATCGTAGAAACCGCTTTGCAGAAGCCGACCGGCAGGGCCATGCTTGAAACGAACAACACACTGAGCATCTCGGTCATGAGCGGCAAAGGAGGGGTGGGCAAGACGAACATCGCCCTCAACATGGCCTATGCCCTCTTTCATCAGGGCTCCCCCACCCTGCTCATGGACTGTGATCTGGGTCTGGCCAACCTGGACGTTCTTCTGGGAGTGGCACCGGAGCGCAACCTGGAGGACCTTCTTCAGGAAGGGGTGGAGGCCAGGGACGTGCTGGTCCCCCTGGAGGCCGAGGGGCTGGACTTTTTGCCAGCTGCTTCCGGCGTCCCGGAGCTGGTGGAATGGGACAACGACCTGCAGACGGTGCTGTTCCACAAGCTGAACGAGTGCTTCACTCCCTACCACTATCTGCTTCTCGACCTGGGAGCTGGGATCAACTCCACGGTCCTCACCCTGGCCAGCATGACCAAGCTGCAGTGCGTGGTTATTACGCCGGAGCCCACCTCCCTCACCGACGGGTACGCCTTGATCAAGGTCCTGTTCACCAAAAAGAAGCTCAAAAACTTTTTCATCCTCGTCAATCGTGTCGCTTCCGACCAAGAGGGCGAGGAGGCCTTCTCCCGCCTGCAAGCCGCCTGTGAACGATTTCTGGGCATCAAGCTTTCCTTGCTGGGAATCATACATGAGGACAGCGCTCTTACCCAGGCCGTGCTCAAGCAGATCCCCCTGTTCAAGTATGCGCCGGAAAGCACGGCCAACGGGGACATCCAGTCCATGGCCTCCAGGATCCAAAAGTTCCGGCAACGCATCCGGCCCTCTCTATCCGAAGCCTTAAATTTGGACTCTTTTTTAGCCGACGACTCTTGACGCTCCTCTCTGCTTCGGGCATAAAAATAGAATGAAATAGAATACATGCTCGCATTGCTCCCTCTGACTGAAAAATACTCGATCTGAAATTGCTATTTGCCTACTCCAAGGAATCCATCTAACTTGACGAGGGGAGAAGTCATGAACAAGAGTCAACTCATCAGGGCTCTGGCCGAAAAAGAATCCATTTCCTTGGATGAAGCCTCAACCATCGTGAACACCTTTTTCGACAGTATCAAGGAATCCCTGAAGCGCGGGGATCGGGTCGAGATCCGAGGATTCGGCAGCTTCAAGATCAAACATTACGATGGATATCAAGGCCGGAACCCGAGCACCGGTGACGTGGTCCAGGTCAAGCCGAAACGCCTCCCCTTCTTCCGCGTGGGCAAAGATCTCAAGGAGTACCTGAACCATTGATGCCTCTGTTGCGTCCGCTCCTTGGCTGTCTCCTCCTGTTGGGAGCCTGCTTCGCCTTTCCAGCTGCTGCCCTGTGCGAGCCTGAGGTAACCATCCTCTACACCGCCAAGACTCACGGGGAAATCAAGAGCTGCTCGGTCTGAGGGGGCCGCCAGCTCGGCGGGCTGGCCCGGAGGGCCACCGTGTTTCGCTCCCAGGAGCAAAAAGAGGATTACGGTGCTGTATTGAAGATCTCCGGCTTCAACGAGCTCAGCCACCCGAGACGAGGCCTGCGCAAGACCGAGACGGCGCAAACCTTGTGCAGGATCTTCACTGAACTGCACTACCAGCTCGGCGTCTTGAGCCCTGAGGAAGCAACATTTCTGCAAGAAAACCGGATCGATCCTCCCAAGAACTGGCTGACGGCCTCCAGGCACCCCAAGGCGAAGATATTCAGCATGGGAGCTAAAAAGATCGCGGTTATCCTTTTCCCCTGGGACAACTCCGGCCAGACCGGGCGCACCCAGATCGTGGAGCTTGCCTCCGAGCTGCGGCGGGATGTCGATCTGCTCATTGGGCTGAGCCCTTGGGGCATCAACCAGGAACGATCTTTTTTCAGCAACAGCCCCAATGTCTTGAATATACTCCTGGGAAGCGGTCCGGGACCAGGCTTCAAATCCAAGTTCGTTCAAGAGGGAACGACTCTCTGGGTCCGGCCGTACGGGCGGGGCAAAGTGGTCTTCAGCCTTCGGATCAAAAGCTGGCCTTCCGGGCCGGAGACCGTTTGGCGACCCGGTAAAACGGTGGATACGGACATCATCCTCCTCAAGGACAATATCCCGGAGGAGGAAAGCATAAGCTCGCTTCTCAACTGAGGGCCTCATCCAGCACTGCAAACCCACAGCACCGCAGAGACGAAGCTCATGATCTCCAAGCTCCCTTTCACTGAATCGCTGCATTGCTATAAGCTGCAGGGCAGCGGAAACGATTTCATTGTTTTGATCAACGATGATCTCGGTCTGTCCCCGCAGGGGATGCCCCTCTATGCCCAGAAGCTCTGCCGGCGCTCCTTCGGTCCGGGAGCCGACGGGCTCATCGTGCTGGAAACCTCGCAAGCCGGGCAAGGTACGGATTATCACTGGCACTTCTTCAATGCGGACGGCTCGCGGGCCGAGATGTGCGGCAACGGATCGCGCTGTGCGGCCAGACTGGCCTTCGAGCTCGGCCTGGCGCCCAGAAAGCACCTTCTGGGAACCGATGTAGGGCCAATCAAGGCCGAAGTCCTTCCCGAAACCGGTGAAGTGAAGGTTCAGCTCACCTCCCCTTCCGATCTGAGCCTCAGCTCGGTCCTTGAATTGGATAACGGCTACAGCCTGACCCTGCATTCGGTAAACACCGGCGTACCTCATGCGGTCATCTTTGCTGTTTCGGCCCAGGCTGTCGATCTCAAGCAGACCGGACCGGCTGTCCGTTTCCACCCCCACTTCGCTCCCTCCGGAGCCAACGTGAACATCGTGGAAGTCAAGGACTACCAATCTCTCGTAGTGCGGACCTATGAGCGGGGCGTAGAAGCCGAGACCTACGCCTGCGGCACCGGAGCCGCAGCCTCGGCCTTCATCGCCCACCATCTGGGCTATTGCGGCCCGCAGGTCGAGGTAATCACTTCCGGAGGGGAACGCCTGGTTATTTCCTTGGAGGGGGAGAGCATCTTCCTTCAGGGCGAGGCGCAGATCATCTACGAGGCAGCGGTCAATCTGCAGGCTCTGGGATTGCACCCGGCAGAGCACTCCACGGCTTAGATCCTTAATAAAATCAGTATCTTTATCTCTTCGTCTTTAATTTTTTAATTCCGGATTTCAGCCATTCGAATTTGTCTCGAATTCTGTGCTTCGAGCGTGGATATCATATCGGAAGTTCAACAAATATAATACATCCTTTCAAGTAGTTAGCAAGGATTATTACAGTAGCGTTCCGAGGTCTGAAGACAGGAGGAGGATATGGAATTTTCAGGCGCCTTCACCGCCCTTGTCACCCCGTTCAAGAACAACGCCATAGACGAGGACAAGTATCGGGAGCACGTGGAATGGCAGATCGAGCAGGGAATCAACGGTCTGGTTCCCTGCGGTACTACCGGCGAGTCTGCGACCCTGAGCCACGAGGAACACATGCAGGTCATCCGCATGTGCGTGGACCAGGTCAAAGGGCGGGTGCCGGTTCTGGCCGGCTCCGGGTCCAACAGCACCAGGGAGGCCATTGAGCTGACCAAGTTCGCCAAGGAGGCGGGAGCGGACGGGGCGCTTCTGATTACCCCCTACTACAACAAGCCGACCCAGCCCGGGCTGCTGGCTCATTACCAGGCCGTATCCCAGGCTGTGCCCTTCCCCTTGATCGTGTACAACGTACCCGGCCGCACCGGGGTCAATCTCCTGCCCCAGACCCTGGCCACCATGAAAAAAGAGGTCTCCAGCGTGGTCGGGGTCAAAGAGGCCAGCGGGAGCATTGCCCAGGTCTCAGAGATCATCGAGCTCTGCGGACGCGATTTTTCCGTCCTGGCCGGAGAGGATTTCATCACCCACTCCCTTCTTGGCTTGGGCGGCAAGGGCGTTATCTCCGTGGTGAGCAATATCGTTCCGGCCAAGATGGCCGCACTCTGCCGGGCCCATTTCGACAACCGCCGGGAAGACTCCATCTCGCTGCATTTCGAGCTGGCTCCGCTCTGCCGGGCCATGTTCTTCGAGACCAATCCCATTCCGGTCAAGACCTCGCTCTCCCTGATGGGCCGCATGGACCTTGAGCTCAGGCTCCCCCTGGTCTTTATGGAGCCCAACAATGAGGTCCGGCTCAAGGAGGTTTTGCAACAAAGCGGACTGCTATAGCCGGCGCCTTTATGCAAACACAGCGGTCTAGTGCTTGCCCTGGAGGATGACCCCGTCCTCCCCGTCGAGCTCCTTAACGAGCACATCCACCTGCTCGTTGCGGGAAGTGTTGATCTTCTTGCCCACGAAATCGGGATGGATAGGCAGCTCGCGGTGGCCGCGGTCCACGAGCACCAGAAGCTCCACCCGCCTGGGACGGCCGAAGTCGAGGATGGCCTCCAGCGCCGCCCGTACGGTTCGTCCGGTAAACAGGACATCGTCCAGGAGAATGAGCTCCCTGCTGTCTATGGAAAAGGGGATCTCGGTGCTGTTGATGCTGGGCTGGTTTCCCAGATGGGTCCAATCGTCGCGATAGAGATTTATATCCAGCTTGCCCAGGGGGATATGGTTGCCCAGGCGCTGATCCAGGATGGATTTGATGCGCTGGGCAATCTGGACTCCTCGCCGCTGGATGCCCACCAGCCCGAGCTCCCGGCTCTGAATGTGCTGCTCCAGGATCTCGAAGGCTAGACGTTCCAAGGCTCGGTCCATCTCTTCTGCGGTCAGGATCTGTATCCTCTTGCTCATACCGGTTTCCTTTTGGCTCGCCGTGAGAACGCCATGCAACTGCCGCCGCTCATTCAGGGGACCCTGCTGCAACGCAGGCAACGCTTTCTGGCCGACGTCCGGTTAGCGTCCGGGAGGCAGGTAACGGCGCATTGCCCCAACACGGGCAGTATGCTCGGCTGCAACGAGCCGGGAAGCCCTGTCTTCCTCTCGGTTCATGATAACCCGAAACGGAAGCTCCCCTTCACCTGGGAGCTTATCGAGCTCAAGACCTCTCTGGTTGGAATCAACACCATGAACACCAACCGGATCGTTCGGGAAGCCCTTCAGTCCAGTGGGATCGAAAGGTTTACAGGGTATGACACAATAAAATCCGAGGTCAAGATCAACGCTTCCTCCCGCCTTGACTTCCTCCTCCTTGGACCCCAGGCCCCCCCTTGCTATATGGAGGTCAAGAACTGCACCCTGGTGCGCTCCAAAGTAGCCGGCTTCCCGGATGCCGTAAGCCGCAGGGGGAAAAAGCACTTGCAGGAGCTCATTGAGCTTCGCCGGACGGGAAATCTGGCCGCGGTTTTTTTCCTGGTCCAGCGGACGGATGCAGCCAGCTTTCAGCCAGCCGGCGATATTGACGCCGATTACGCCGGATGGTTAAAAAAGGCCCAGGATCAGGGAGTCGAAATGGTGTGCTACGATGTCCGTTTCGATCTGCCCTGCGTCTCTATCAACCAGCCACTGCCTGTGCAGCTGTAAACCGCTCAGGAGGAAAGCCGACCATGAAAAGTGACCGCACCCCTCCAAACAGCGGCCTTATTCAGGCCGAAGACTGCGTCCTGGTGATCATCGATATGCAGGAGAAGCTCCTGCCGGTTATTGCCGAACGGGAGAAGGTCCTGTCCAACATCGTCAAGCTCATTCGCTTTAGCCGAATAATGGGCCTTCCTGTCCTGGTCTGCGAGCAAAACAAGCTGGGTCCGACAGTATCCGAGGTGCAGGATGAGCTGGAAAGCTACTCTCCAATCCCCAAGGACACCTTCAACTGTTTCGGCCAGGACGATTTCCGAGCCCAGCTGGAGCAGTCGGGACGCAAAACGCTGCTCCTATGCGGCATTGAAGCCCACATCTGCGTAGCGCAAACCGCGCTCACCGCAGGGGCGGACTATCGGGTCCATACGGTGGGGGACGCCACCTCTTCCCGAACCCTGGAAAACGCCCAGGCGGCAACCCAGCGCCTCCTGCAATCCGGCGTGACCGTAACCACCACCGAGATGTGCATCTTCGAGCTTTTGCAGCGGGCCGGAACCGAGGAGTTCAAGCAGGCTTACAAGCTGGTCAAGTAAGAAACCCGGCGGCGAGGACGCCGCCGGGTTTCTTTTCTCATGTTCCTTTACCGGCTTTTCCCCCGATACCGCACCAACGACGAGAACGCACCATGAACCCTCCAAGCAATGAAGGCCACGTGTTCTACCGCAACCCGAGCAAGCACTACCCCACGGCGGTCCGGGCCGAGGGCATCTACATCTTTGACAGCGAGGGGAAACGCTATCTCGACGGCTCCGGCGGGGCGGTTGTCGTGTCCATCGGACACAACGTCCCCGAGATCAAGCAGGCCATGCTCGATCAGGCAAGCGAGATCGCCTTCGCCCACGGCTCGCAGTTCACCTCCAAACCGGCCGAGGACCTGGCTGCGAAGCTCGCCCGCCTGGCGCCCCCCGGTCTGGAGCGCGTCTACTACCTCTCCGGCGGGTCCGAGGCCATCGAAACGGCCGTCAAGATGGCCCGCCAGTACCAGGTGGACCGCGGCTGTCCCTCCAAGTTCAAGATCATCTCCCGCTGGACGAGCTACCACGGCAACACCCTCGGCGCTCTGTCCCTCGGAGGGCATACCGGACGCCGCCGCTACTACCAGCCGCTCATCCAGCACACCCCGCACATAGTTCCGGCCTATTGCTACCGCTGCCCCTTCAGGCTCACTCCCCAGAGCTGCCAGCTGGAATGCGCCGAGGACCTGGAGCAGACCATCCTCTATGAAGGACCGGACTCGGTCTCCGGATTCATCGCCGAGCCGGTGGTCGGGGCCACCGCAGGGGCCCTGGTGCCGCATCCCGACTACTTCGAGCGCATTCGGGAAATCTGCGACAAGTACGATGTGCTTCTCCTGGTGGATGAGGTCATGACCGGCATCGGCCGCACCGGAAAAAGCTTCGCCATGGATCACTGGAAGGCCTCCCCGGATATGCTGGTCTGCGCCAAGGGGCTGGCCGGAGGCTACTCTCCCATATTCTGCGTCCTCACCCGGGAGGAGATACATCGAACCATCAAGCAGGGAACCGGCCATTTCATTCATGGCCATACCTACAGCCAAAACCCCCTTTCCTGCTCCATCGCCCTGGCTGTGCTTAACTATATCGAGGCCCACGACCTCATCCGCCGCAGCGCGGCCAGGGGGGAGTACCTCCTGGGCCGGCTGGAATCCCTCTACAAGCACCCCATAGTCGGCGATGTCCGCGGTCTGGGCCTCTTTGCCGGCGTGGAGTTCGTCCGGGATCGCCGGAGCAGACAGCCCTTCGATCCGGAGCTCAAGCTGGCCCAGCTGATAAGCAATCGGGCCTTCGCCAACGGTCTGATCATCTATCCCGGCTCTGGAGGCGCGGACGGCATAAGCGGCGACCATGTGCTCCTTGCCCCGCCGTTCACCATCAGCGAGGAGGAGATCGACGAGCTCGTCTCGCTCCTGGATACCTCCATCGCCGAAACGACAGAGGAGCTCGGCCTATGAGCAGCAAGGTCATCGTTACCGCAGCCATCACCGGCAGCCGGATGCAGCGCGATGTAGCGCCCTACATTCCCATCACCCCGGAGGAAATTGTTGAGTCGGCCATTGGAAGCTGGGAGGCCGGGGCTTCCGTGGTGCACATCCACGTCCGGGACCCCGACACCGGTCTGGGTACCCAGGATGTGGACACCTTCAGGCGGGTGGTGGAGCCGCTCCGGGAGAAGACGGATCTCGTCCTGTGCCTTACCACCAGCGGCATTCCCGGCCGCAATCTCCCGCCGGAAGAGCGGCTGGCTCCCCTGGAGCTGCAGCCGGAGCTGGCCTCCTTCGATGCCGGCTCCATCAACCTCGGCTCCGGGGTCTTCAGCAACCCGCCGGACTTCCTGGACATGGCCGCCGAGCGGATGCAAAGGGGCGGCGTGAAGCCGGAGCTGGAGGTTTTCGACCTGGGCATGATCATGACCTGCCGCAAGATGCGCCGGGAGGGAAAGCTCCAGGACCCGCTTCATTTTCAGTTCGTGCTGGGCACCCCCTGGGGAGCTCCGGCCACCCCCAAGGCCTTTCTCCACATGTGGGAGCATCTGCCGTCTCAGGCCACCTGGTCCACCATCGGCATCGGCAAGGGCTCCCTGCCCATGGCCATGATGGCCCTGGTCATGGGCGGCCATATCCGGGTGGGCGTGGAGGACAACATCTATCTCAGCCGGGGCGTCCTGGCCAAGTCCAACGCCCAGCTCGTGGAGCAGGTGGTGCGCATCGCCACCGCCTACGGCCGGGAGATCGCCACTGCACAGGAAGCCCGCCAGATCCTGAGCCTCAGCCCTCCCGCTTCCGGATGAGCCGGCTATAGCACTCGGTTTCGCTATAAAGGCTCACTTGCTCGTCTTGTTGCCTAGGCCCCGCGGAATGGCGGCTCTGAAATGCCAGACCAGCTCCAGGACATAGACCGCCACCCCACTCCAGATAAGCAGAAAGGACAGGAGATGGACCGGGGTGAAGGGCTCCCGGAAAACAAAGGCCCCGAGCACGAACATGCAGGTGGGAGCCAGATACTGCATGATCCCCACCTCCACCAAGCGTAAGCGCCTGGCGCTGAAGGCGAACATAAGCAAGGGGAAGGAAGTCGCCACTCCGGCTCCTATAAGCAGCAGGTCGGTGGAGAGGTCCACTTGCCAAAAACGCAGGCCTCCGCCTGCGTTCAGGAAGAGGAGATAGGCCAGGGCCGGACCGCTCATGAGCGTGGTTTCATAGAACAGCCCGGGCAGGGATTCCACCCGGACCACCTTGCGGATCAGGCCGTAGAATCCGAAGGTAAAGGCCAGGGTCAAGGCTATCCAGGGAAAGCGGCCGTAATTGATTACCAGGTTGAGAACGCCGGCCGCCGCCAGACAGATGGCTGCGAGCTGCAGCGGGCGCAGGCGGTCCCGGAAAAAGACAAATCCCAGCAGGACATTGACCAGGGGATTGATGTAGTAGCCCATGCTGGCCTCCAGGACATAGCCAGCGTTCACCCCCCAGATGTAGGTCAGCCAGTTTACGCTGAGCAGAAGGCTTGTGGCGCCGAAATAGACGAGATTCTGCCTGGATATCGAGTCCAGCAGCTCCCGCCACCGCCCCTGCAGGGTCAAAACCAGGCCGACAAAAACAAAGGACCAGACCATGCGATGGCAGAGTATCTCCCTGGCAGATACGTGGGACAGGGCTTTCCAGTAGAAGGGAAGCAGGCCCCAGGTCAAAAAGGCGGCCAAGCCCGCAGCCAGCCCTAGAACGGTTTGTCGCAAAACCCTCTCCCCTCGGCCTATACCCGATGAAAGAATAAAACATTGTACACGAAATGGAGCGTCCAGCAGGGAAGCAGATGCTCGTAGCGATCCCAGGCCCATCCGAAAACCAGTGAGGGAAAGAACACGGCTAAGGCCCAGAGCGGAGGCTGATGCACCAGATGCAGGCCGGCGAAAACGGCTGAAGCAGCCAGGTTGGCTCCGGAGATCGGCCCCAGATCAATCCGGATCAAGGAGCTTCTGGACAACAGGTTCTGCAAGCAGGCCCGAAAAACGAACTCCTCCAGCAGGGCCAGCAAAAGCAGCCTGTACCAGGCAAGGTCCACCCTTGGCTGAGGCAGCAGCCAGGCCAGGAGCCCGGCACTCAAGGCCAGGAAAAAAAGGGGATCCCTAAAGGCTCGCAATCCGCGTAGCCAGGCGTTTGACATGAGCATACCCGCCGCGGGCTACCGCCTGGAGACCCGGGGCCGCTGCAGCGGCCCCCTGATCTCGAAGTCGAGCTCTGTCTTGCGCCATGCATCCCGGACCAGGCTGTAGAGCGTGGGATGCGAGGGCGAAAAGGAAATGCTGCCCCGAAGACGGCTGCGGCTGGACAGCCAGGGATGTCTGAGCTCCACGGATCCGGACATCCGCCCTTCAATTCCCTTGGCCTTGTAGTGGGCCTTTTCCAGGCTCAAACTGCCCTGCTCCAAGGCCCACACCCCTTCGGCCTGGATGTCGCTGATCTGAAGATCCCGCCCGGGAAGGCCCTCTAAGACAAAGGAGCCGTCTCGCAGCCGCAAACCACCCGACCCGGAAGCCAGCCCCTGCCCCTCCTTGCTGTGTACCTCCAGGCGACCGGAGCAGATTCCGGAGAGATTCCGCAGAGAGCCCTGTTCTTCAGGTAAGGGGATCAGCCGCAGGTCGATATCTGACCAGGTGCATTGCAGGGCCTTCAGCTCAGTCCGAAGCCAGGAAACGATTTCGCAGCGCCCGCTGAGCTCCCCGGAAAAGGCCTGGAGCCTATAGCTGGCACCCAAGCTCCCGGTGAGCAAGCTCCGGAGCTCCGGAGCCAGGTATCCGGACCCGGTCTCGATGGGCGGCACCTTCGTAGAGGAAGCTAAATGCAAAGTCAGGCCCTCAAAGGACAAAGCCAAGGGAAAGCCGTAATCCAGGCCCTGAATATCCATCTCCTGCAAGCCGCCGCCGGCAAGCGCCGTCTCCAGCCTCTGCTCCAGGGCGCGGTAGGGGAACTGAAGCAGGAGCAGCAAAAGGGTAAGGCCTATGGCGAAGATGATGTATATCGAGATTCGGAGGAAACGTCGCTGCAGCATAGAAGATGAGCTCCTCGGCCAAGAGGTTGCACAGCCTTGATTGATCAGGAGACAGGGCTGTAGGTAACCGCGAGGAGGTCGACCTTCAAGGACCCTGGCTCGGCCCGGGGGGAGCGGATGGTCAACCGCTTGAGGAAGATGTTCTCCTTGGTCGACTCGATATCAGCCAGGAAATCAATGAGCTTGGCCAGGCGAACCTTGTCCAGCCGAAGCTCGACCTGCTGCTCCAGGAAGCCTTGGCTGGTCTGGCGCGACGAGGGCCGCATGAACTCGATGTTCTCCTTCATGGCCGCCTGAGCTGCCTGACGCTCCAGATAGGAGAACAGGGTGAACCCCTTTGGCTTTTCGCCGAACATGGACTTCGCGCCGCTGCCCTGCTTGGCCTGCAGGTATCGCCTTTTGAGCCGCTGCAGGTCCTCCAGGCGCTGCCTGGACTCTTGCTGCTCCTGGCGGATCTCCTGCCGATAGTTCAGGGCGGGCTTGAGCAGCCACTGGTAGCCGGCCAGCAGGACCAGGCACCCGGCAAGAGAAAAAATCAGCCGCTGACGCAGTATGGGATCCACAGCAGTCAGCCTCCTTGGGATTCGTTTTTCACCGTCAGGCGCAAGCTGAACCTAACCCCCTGGCCGGACTGATTGACGTTGGCCCCCAGAATCTCCACCCCGGAGAAGAGGGCTACCTCTTCCAGACGGCCTTTCAAGCCGTCCACCGCTTTGAAGTCAGCGGCCTCGCCGCTCAGCCGAACCTGGTTTCCGTCCAGGGTGAAGAGGCTGGTTTGCAGCTGGATGTCCGAAGGAACGGCCCGGCTGATCCGGCTCAGCAGACTGACCGCCTTGACCGGCGGAACGTCCTCGGCCAGGCCGCCGGATTGCAGAGAGGCGATGCGGCTGCGCAGGATGCTCTCGTATTGCAGCGGACGGATCCCGGCATCGGCAGAGGGCACTATCTCCTGAAAGGTGGCCTTTACCTCCTGGCGCAGCTGCTGCAAGCGGGACTTTTGGGCGGCGATATCCAGAAGGAAGGATCCGGCCAGGGCCAGCAGGAGGACGCAGCCGGCCACCAAGGCGAAACGGGCGTGGACCCGCCAGCGCTCGCCCCTTCCCTGCTCCGCGATTTCCGGGGACCTCAGATCAAAGCTGTTTAAGCCGGAGGCTTTGGAGAGCATCAGTCCCAGGCAGGAGGCATACTCCGGACCAAGGGTAGCGGTGTCCGCATCAACCCCGGGCCAGTGGTCCAGCTCAAGCAGCGACAGGCCGAGGCTTTGTCTTAAAGCCTGCTGCACCGGCTCAAAGAGCGAGCCCCCTCCCAGAACCAGCAGGCTTTCCGGGCGATGTACCGGGTCGGCCGAGCCCAGGCTCAGACGCAGCTGCCGCACCAGCCCCTGGAAGGCGGGGGAGGCTTGCAAGCCTTCAACTCCGGATTGCTGCATTGCCTCCTGCAAGGGCTCCGGATCGTCCTCCGGGCAGGCCTCAGACAGATCCTTACAGACATGTTTCAGCCCCACTGGCAAGCAGCGGGCAGCCAAAAGCTTTCCCTCCCGCCTCCAGAGCAGGTTGGAGGCAGACCAGCCGATATCGAGTACCAGCGTGTTTTCCGCCCTTTCCGGAGAGGCCAGCAGCAAGCGATGCAAACCGATAAGGTCCACATCCAGGCGCTGGGGATGGATTCCGCTGCCTTGCAGGCCGGCGGTCCATTCATCGGCCAGCTGCTCGTGCATCACTCCGGCCAGCACCCGGGTTTCGGATTTGTGCGCCCGGCCGGTTTCGCAGAAATCGAAGCGGTAATGGGTCAGATCGAAAGGAACCACGCTTTCCAGCTCATAGGGCAGAACGGAGCGTATCTTTTGCGGCTGGGAAAAGGGGAACTGCAGCGGGTGCAGCAAGACGTGCCTCGCGCTGAGCCCGAGCACGGTGCGCTCGCTGCTCAGCCCGTGCTCCGCCACCAGGGAGCCGAT
>CAZQPF010000034.1:0-5454 GCA_964595165.1 uncultured Desulfohalobiaceae bacterium | reverse complement strand
CCTGGACGGTATGCAGGCCGGTCAAAGGGGCCTTGGCCCGGCCCAGGAGCTGCGTGCCCCGAAGCCCTCTGGACACCTTGCACAGCTTGACCCATGAGGTCCCGACATCGATTGCTAGGTACGTGGTGGCCATGCTTGCTTTCCGTTCATCTTAGAGCATCTCTTTGAATATCTGCCGGACCCGGATCTCCTGGTCCGCTTTGCTGCGCCTCAGCAGGCAGAACAGAGATGTTGTTTTGGCCCCGGTCCTGGCCTGGAGGCGCACTGCAAAAAAGTCGCTTTGAACGCCGGCCACATGCGCCGGAAGCTGAATGTCGTTGTATCCGGCCATTCGGTTTCGATACCAGTCCGTCTCGGCCAGAAAATCGTAGTGCTGCCGCTCCTGTCTATAGCTTACAGCATCCCGGGCGAACTCCAGGGCAGTATCCGGACCGATTCCCTCCTGCACCATGGCCGCCAGGATCTCCGGCGGGGCGGTATTGATATTGATCCTTCCCTCGGTATGCACAGTGCACAAATCCTTGAGCCCGGGCTGGTCGCCGCTGCCGCCAAAGAGCTTGGCCCCCAGGCCCTTGACGTACCTGAGCTCGCCCAGTGCCTGCAACGGGCCATTGGGACAGGTTGCCAAAGAGCCCTGCTCTGCGTAGTAGCTCTCTTCCGCACCGAACTCCCCGGTAGGAAGGTCATCCGGATCCATCCAATCCTTGAGCGGCTGCAATATCTGCTCCACTTCCATGGCGTCCAGCTCAAAAGGCTTCTGCTTGAGCAGCCGGGTCAGGATCCTGCGGTAGGCGGGCCGGTACTCACCCGCATCATCGACCAGATAGTTGATGGGAAGCTTGCCGGACTCATCCCGGAGTGTTCCGTTCAGCTCCCCGGTCTTGAGCTCGGGCAGGGATACCTCTTTCTGCCGCAGGAACTGGGCCCAGGTCTCCCCGTAATGATCAAAGACCTGCTCCTGCTCCTTTACGTCCCGTGCCAGAAGGTAGCGGGCCAGGGCCAGACCGGAACGAGTCAGAGAACGGCCTTGGAAAGAGGTTTGAAACAGCTTGGAGCTGGCGCTTTCCACCTGCATGGAGCGCATGCTTTCCAGTACAGTGACCACCAGCAGGCTGATAACCAAAAGAACCACAATAAGGACCGATCCGTTGCGTCCCGAAGATCGGCTTTGGCAGTGGCGGACAGGGAGGCGCTTGTCCATGGCTGGTCCCGGACCCGGGGGGCTCAAAGTTTAACACTCAAGGCTTGGGGTTCTCTCAACTGGGCTTGCTTCAGGTGTCGCTTCGATAGTGGCAGCCCAGGCTCTTGGTATTGCGCATGGCGAAAAAGGTGATGATGCTCGCTGTCTGGCAGCCGTGAAACAGATCCACCAGCTGCTTGCTGATCGGCGTATTGCTGTAGAACTCGTAGAGCCTTTTGCTCAAGTTCTGGAAGTCGTCATGAGCCCGCTTCAGACGCGAGGTGGTGCGCACGATGCCCACGTAGTTCCACATGGTGTGCTTGATGGTGGCCCAGTCCTGGGCGATGAGCGCCGGATCCTCGTTGTCCTCGTTACCGGGGTTGGCCCAGTCCGGGATGCTGTGCATGAGCTTATTGGCCAGCCGGTTCTTCTGGCTGGCCCGCTTGGCTATGGCCTCGGCCGCGCTTTTGCCCCAGAGCAGCCCTTCCAAAAGCGAGGTGGAGGCCAGCCGGTTGGAGCCGTGGATGCCGGTGCAGCTGCATTCGCCGACGGCATAGAGCCTGTTCAGAGTGGTCCGCCCCTCAAGATCGACGAGAATCCCGCCGCAGAAGAAGTGGGCCGCCGGGACGACCGGAACGGGATCCCTGGTCATGTCCACCCCGACCTCCAGGCAGCGCTGGTAAATCGTGGGAAAGCGGCTGGCCAAATCGGCTGTAGTATAGTTGGCGGCATCCAGATAGACGAAATCGTCCCCGGTTTTGAGCATCTCTTCCACCATGGCCCGGGTTACGATGTCCCTGGGGGCGAGATCGCCGCGGGGATCGTACTCCTTCATGAAAGGCTTGCCGTCCATTCTGATGAACCGGGCTCCCTCGCCGCGCACCGCCTCGGAGATGAGAAACTGCTGCCCGCCCCTTTGGAAAAGGGCTGTGGGATGGAACTGCACGAACTCGCAGTTGTGCACCCTGGTACCGCTCCGATTGGCCATGGCCAGACCGGAGCCGATGGCATTCCTGGAGTTGGTGGTATGCAGATAGACCTGACCCACGCCCCCTGTAGCCAGAACCGTGAAGTCGGCCATCACCGTTTCCACCTGCCCGGAATGCTGATTGTAGATATAGGCCCCGACGCACTGATTGACCAGATGGTATTGGAACTCGAGCCGGTTGGAATGGTGGTGCGAGGTGAGGATGTCAATGGCGGTGCGCCTGGTGAGGATGTTGATGTTCGGCGTATCCTGCAGGGCCTTCATGAGCCTGTCCATTATGGCCCGGCCAGTAAAATCGGCCCGATAGAGAATGCGGGCCAGCCCGTGCCCGCCCTCGCGGGTATAGCTGAAGCCGTCCCGGTCATTGCGGTCAAAGGGGATGTTCAGCCTGTCGACCAGGATCTCCTGGACCGCCTGCGGGCCCTGCTTGCTCAGGAACTGTACGGCCCGGCGGTAGTTGGTGTTCCAGCCGGCGGTAAGAATGTCCCGCTTCAGGTCTTCAGGGGAATCTTCCTTTCCCCGGGAAACGATACCGCCCTGGGCCAACGGGGTATTGCCGTTGTCCAGATCGGCCCCGGCGGTAACCAGAGTCACCTCCAGGCCTTGTGCGGCCATGAGCAAGGCCGCGGTGCCTCCGGCAATGCCGGAGCCGATAACCAGGACCTCGGTTTTAAATCGGGCTGCGGTATCGAACATCGAATTTGCTGCTTACTGGTTGCTGTTTTCTGAAAGTACTCGTGACCTCGACAGTCAAAACCTTTTGAGTAACATATTGCTTTGATTGCTGATATTGACGAGTTGATTTGACTGTGAATGCTTTTGACTTATCTCTTTGCTTTCTTTGTCTTACCTCAGAAATTTCCTTCTTCGCTATGCGCCATGCGTTCTGCGCTATGCGTACAAACTGCGAAGCGTGAACTGTGAACTCTAAAGTTGTCAAATATCGTTGCATATCAGATGCGACTGAAAAAACCCCTTATTGCAGTCACAGTGGTCAGTAATCGGTGGTCGGTAGTCAGCAAAAACAAAGAATTACAAGAAAGTGCTTACGGTTGAATCCTTTATCCATGACGTTTTGCAGCTGCGTCATATCAGGAAAGGTCCTTCTCGGCTCCTTTCCTGGCCGCCTGTCTTCCAGGCGGGAGGGAGGGAAAAAATCCTTCTCCGGCTCCCCTCCTTGCCGCCTGTCTTCCAGGCGGGAGGGAGGGGCCAGGGGAGGGTTCTTTATTGCGACATTTGATATATGCCAAAACACTGATTCCAACCAGGCTGCAGTGACATCCAGTCAACCTATTGAAAAGTATTATTTTTCTTCATCAATACATTGCCAAGAAGTCAGCTCAGCCAGAGGCCACGCTGATTGGAACCAGCATAGCTAAGCTTTGGCCGGCAAGTCTTCTTGTCGGCCAAAGCTTAGCTGGGGCTGTTCTTGGCCGCCCTGATGAACTCGCGGAACAAGGGGTGCGAATGCATGGGGTTGGACTTGAACTCCGGATGGAACTGGCATCCGATGAACCAGGGATGGTCCTGAAGCTCAACAATCTCCACCAGGGTTTCGTCCGGAGACTTGCCGCTCAAAATGAGCCCCTTCTCTTCGCACTGCTCGGCATAGGCATTGTTGAATTCGTATCGATGGCGGTGCCTCTCGTCAATGAGCTCTTTTTTGTAAGCCTCAAAGGTCTTGGTATCCTTGCGCAGCCTGCAGGGATAGGATCCCAGCCGCATGGTGCCGCCCTTGTCCGAATCAAGATCCCTTTTCTGAACGCATTTCCTGTGCACATCGTACCACTCGGTCATCAGATAGATCACCTGATCCGGCGAATCCGGGTCGAACTCTCCGGAGTTGGCCTCTGGAAGCTGGAGCACATTGCGTGCAAACTCGATCACGGCACACTGCATCCCCAGACAGATTCCGAAAAAAGGGATCTTCTGTTCCCTGGCGAAGCCGCAAGCCAGGATCTTTCCTTCAATGCCCCGGGCACCGAAGCCTCCCGGGACCAGGATGCCGTCCAGCCCCTGCATCTTTTCAGCCACTACCTCCCGGTCCAAGTCTTCGGCGTTGATGTACACCAGATCCACTGCGACTTCATTGGCCACGCCGCCGTGAACCAGGGCCTCGTGCAGGCTCTTGTAGGACTCCTTGAGATCAACGTACTTGCCGACAATACCGATCCGGACCCTGCCCTGGGGGTTGTCCAGCTTGTACACCAGATTCTGCCACTCCCCGAGATCTGGATTTTTGGCCGGCAGCCGCAGCATAATGGCGATCTTTTGATCCAGTCCCTCGTGATAGAAGGCCAAGGGGACGTGGTAAATGTTTTGCACATCCACCGCGGAAAAGACCGCATCAGGCTCCACGTTGCAGAACAGGGCGATCTTGGATTTGATGCTCTCGTCCAGCTCCACTTCGGAACGGCAGAGGATGATGTCCGGCTGGATGCCGATGCTGCGCAGCTCTTTGACGCTGTGCTGCGTCGGCTTGGTCTTGAGCTCGCCTGCGGCCCGAATGATGGGCACCAGGGTGAGATGGATATACAGGACGTTTTCCTTGCCCAGATCGGAGCGGAGCTGCCGAATGGCCTCCAGAAAGGGCTGCCCTTCAATGTCTCCCACAGTTCCGCCGATCTCAATGATGGCCACGTCCTCCTCGTGCTGGACCACGCCGGCAATCTTCTGCTTTATCTGATCCGTAATATGCGGAATGACCTGGACCGTGCCTCCCAGATAATCCCCTCGGCGCTCTTTCTGGATGACTTCGTTGTAGATGCCGCCCGAGGTGTAGTTGTTTCTCTGGGACATGGGCACCCCGAGATAGCGCTCGTAATGGCCCAGGTCGAGATCGGTCTCGGCTCCGTCGTCGGTCACGTACACCTCGCCGTGCTGAAAGGGATTCATGGTGCCCGGATCGACATTGATGTAGGGATCGAGCTTTTGGATGGTCACCTTGAGGCCGCGCGATTTGAGGAGCGCCCCGATGGAGGCGGCCGCCAGCCCTTTTCCCAAAGAGGACAACACCCCGCCGGTTACGAAAATGAACTTGGTTTGCATATCCCAGATCCTTGGCTTGAATCATCGCACATTTTTGGCCGCTGATTCATTGGCCTATACCTTTTGAGAGGCCAAAAGTCCATGCCTCATCAACGTGGCCAGGGCCACGTTGATATAGTTGGCTTATGGTTACACCTCGAGAGCTCAAGGTTCTCGGTTCGTTGATGGCGCAGGGAGAAGAGAGCTGATAGCTCACAGCTCATGGCTCACGGCTGAAAGCGAGAAAGCCAAGCTCAAA
>CAZQPF010000033.1:0-30849 GCA_964595165.1 uncultured Desulfohalobiaceae bacterium | reverse complement strand
GCCAGCCCTGGGTCGGGACCTTGCACCCGGTGACCCTGGTTATAGAGGAGATCTGCTCGGTATTCAAATCCATTGGCTACGAGGTGGTTACCGGCCCGGAGGTGGAAACCGATTTCTACAACTTTGAGGCCCTGAACATCCCCCAGAACCATCCGGCCAGAGATATGCAGGACACCCTGTACATCTCTCGGGAGAGGGTTCTGCGGACCCACACCTCTCCGCTGCAGATCAGGACCATGCTGGAGCGCAAACCTCCTCTGGCGGCAATCGCTCCGGGCAAGGTGTACCGACGCGACGCCGACCTGACCCACTCTCCGATGTTTCATCAGATCGAAGGCTTCCTGGTGGACCAAGACATCAGCATGGCCGATCTCCGGGGAACCCTCACCTACTTCGTGCAGCACGCCTTTGATCCCCAGACCAAGGTCAGATTCCGACCCAGCTTCTTTCCCTTTACCGAGCCCAGCGCCGAGGTGGACATCAGCTGTGTCATCTGCGGCGGTACCGGGCATTGCGGGGACCAGATCTGCCGCGTCTGCAAGCAGACCGGATGGATCGAGATCCTGGGATGCGGCATGATCGATCCTGAGGTCTTCCGGGCCGTGGGCTACGACCCGGAGAAACATACCGGGTTCGCCTTCGGCCTGGGGGTTGAACGGGTGGCGATGATCAAATACGGCATCGACGACCTGCGCATGTTTTTCGAGAACGATGTGCGCTTTTTGGATCAGTTCCGGCTCCCAGCCTGAGGCGAGTCCCGCTGGACTTCTTTAGGCGATAAAACCCGATGCGACGGTCGCGGTCCCGGCTTGAGCAGAGCACACAATTGACACAGTGGCTCGCAAGCGCGGCCCGCGTGAGTCAATTTAGGTATGTTTTCTAGAAACACCCACTGTTCTATGGGTGGGTAAAGGCCAGGCCCTCGACGGCGCTATTCAAGAGACACTGCCATGTACCTCAGTCTGAAGTGGTTGCAGGAGTTCACACCCTATACCGGAAGCGTGGACCGGCTGGCCCATGCCCTGACCATGCGCGGCCTGGAGGTGGAGGAGGTCAGGGAGCCCTTTGCGGCCATCAAGGACGTGGTCGTGGGATATGTGCGAAGCTGTGAGCCCCATCCCAACGCGGACAAGCTCACAGTCTGCGAGGTGGATCTCGGCCGGGCCGAGCCGGTGAGCATCGTCTGCGGCGCACCCAACGTGGCCCCGGGACAGCTCGTACCGGTTGCGCCGGTGGGATCCACGCTTCCCAGCGGCATGAAGGTCAAGAGGGCCAAGATTCGGGGCCTGGCCTCTGAGGGCATGATCGCTTCAGAGCACGAGCTTGAGCTCGGGGAGGACCAATCCGGCATCCTCGTTTTGGATAGGGAAGCAGAGCCGGGCAGACCCTTGGAAGAGGGCCTGGATCTGGACACCGTGGTGCTGGATATAGGCATCACCCCCAACCGAGGCGACTGTCTGAGCATCCTCGGCCTGGCCCGGGAAGTCGCTCTGGCCTTTGATCTTCCCCTGCATCTCCCCCAGCCCTCCTTCCCGGAGCAGGAACCCAAATGCGCCTCCCAGCTGGCCATTGATGTCCAGGACCCGCAAGGCTGCCCTCTGTACCAGGCCAGAATCATCGACGGCATCCGGGTATCCCGGAGCCCGGACTGGATGCGCCACCGCCTCCTGGCCATGGGGCTCAGGCCCATCAATGCAGTTGTCGATGTCACCAACTACGTGCTCCTGGAGATGGGACAGCCGCTGCACGCCTTTGACGGACAGCTGGTCCAGGGCGGCCGCATCGGGGTGGCCAGGGCGGAAGAGGGCCAGCGCTTCACCACTCTGGACGGTCAGGAGCGGCTGCTTAACCGGGAGGATCTGCTTATCTGGGACGCCCAGAAGCCCATCGCCCTGGCCGGAGTCATGGGAGGCCTCAACTCGGAGATCAGTCTGGACTCCAGCCAAGTGATCCTGGAGTGCGCCATCTTCGATCCCGAGTCCATCCGGCAAACGGCGCGCCGCCTTAATCTGCACAGCGAAGCCTCCTACCGCTTCGAGCGAGGCGTGGACCAGCCTGGATCGAGCCTGGCCCTGGAACGCGCCGCAGAGCTCCTGCATCAGCTTACCGGAGGACGGGTGCTGCAAGGGGTCAGCCGTCACGAGCCCCGGCCCTTTCACCCCGAGCCCATCGAGTTCCGGCCGGCCAAGGCCAAGGCCCTGCTTGCCCTTGAGATCGATGCGCCCTTTTGCCGGCATACTCTCCAGGGACTGGGCTGCGATATCCGCTTTTCTGATAGCCCTGTCTGGCAGGTCCTGCCTCCAGGCTTTCGATATGATCTCTTGCGTGAGGTGGATCTCATCGAGGAAATTGGGCGCATTTACGGCTTTGAGCATACCCCGACCCGCCTGCCTCACATAGCCAAGCCGCTGCAGGCCGCGGCCCGGGAAAACAGCCGATCGGCCGACTTTGACTTTTTAAGCCGCATCAAGGCCTGGGCCAAGGGGCAGGGCTTCAAGGAAGCCATAAATTACAGCTTCGTGGGATGGGAGGAGCTCAACCATCTCGGCCTTGTTTCCGAGGATCTGGTCCCCCTGGAAAACCCGCTCACTTCGGACCAAGATACGCTGCGCCCGGTTCTGGCCCCGGGGCTGCTGCAGAACATCCGCCACAACATCGATCAAAACAACCGCGATCTTCGCCTTTTTGAGGTGGCCCGCTCCTTTCATCGCCACCAGGATGAGGAAACGGGCTGCAAAGAGCAGGCCCTGCTGGGCCTAGCCCTGCACGGCAACAGAAACCCCCTCACCTGGCCCTGGACCCAGGAGGAGGCGGACTACTCCGATCTCAAGGGGGCCGTGGAGCACCTTCTGGAAAGCCTCCACCTGCAAGGGGCCGGGTACGTGCTGCAGGATGAGCACCCCTTTCTGGACCCCTGCGCCCGTCTGGAGATCAGCAATGAGCCTGCCGGAACCCTGGGCCGGCTCAAGCCGGCGCTGGGCAGAACCTACCATGCCAGATCCCCTGTATGGCTGGCGGAGATCAACCTCAACCTTTTGTATCGCCTGCATCTCGGGGCGGCTATAACCTACAGGCCCTGGTCCAAGTTCCCTCCCGTGTTCCGGGATATGACCTTGATTGCCGGCTTGGGCGTCTCCTTCGCCGAGATCGAGCAGACCATTCGCCACAGCGACATACCCCATCTGGAAAGCTTTGTCCTGCTCGATCTTTACCAACCCCGGCAGGGCAGTGAGCGCAATCTGACGCTGCGCATGATCTACCGCCATGCACAGAGGACCCTGACCGACAAGGAAGTGGACGCCGAACACCAGCGCCTGGGACAGGCAGTGCTCGACTCCTTACCGGTCCGCTTCCCTTGATAGGGGCTGTAAGGCTATGTCCCACAGCCAAGGGCGATACAAGATCGGCCAGGCAGCCAAGCTCCTGGACATCGAGCCCTACGTCCTCCGCTATTGGGAGTCCGAGTTCCCTCAGCTCGCCCCGGTCCGCACCCCCAAGGGCCAACGGCTCTACACCGAGGAGCACCTGGACCTTATCCGCCGCATCAAGCATCTGCTCTACGAAGAGGGCATGACCATCGAAGGCGCGCGCCGCAAGCTAGCCGAACAGGAGCAGTGGCAGGCCCTGCTGGAGGACATCAAGGCCGAGCTGCGGGAGATCAAGCGCCTCCTGCAAAGCTAGCTGCTGCCGGAAATAAAAATTTCGGGCAGCATCTAGCCTTGCAGCGACAGTTCGGGCATGACCAAGGCCTTGAAAAAGCCAGGCAGGCGCCTGGCGGTCCGGGAAGCAAAGCTTTGGGGTCGCAATCTGTCGCTGTAGTGCTAGCTTCACTTCTTCTGCAATACAATTAACATGAGGTCCAGATTTGCCGGAGGCAAAGCTGACTAGGGGAGCAAGAAGGGCACCAGGAAAGGCACCAGCATGCTGAGCACTATGCCGTTGATCACCGAGACGACGGCAAATCGGGTCCCGACATGGCGATGGATTACCGGCAGGGTGGTATCCATGCTGGTGGCTCCGCCGCAGGCTATGGGCGCAAGCTTGCCCAGGTACCTGGCCAGCAGCGGGGTGAGCACGATGGTCAAAACCTCGCGGAAGATGTTGGACAGCAGAGCGATGACCCCCAGCTCCTCTCCGCTCATCTTGCTGATTAGGATGCTGGACAGGCTGTAATATCCGAACCCGGCCCCTACAGCCATGCCGTCCCGGAAGGAGATCTGGGCCAGGATGAAGGAAACCGCACCGGCTCCGGCCAGAGAGCCTACCGCCACTCCCAGAGGCACCAGCAACCCGCGCACGTTCATCCGGACGATACTGCGCAGGGCCTTGGTGTCGCTGCCGACCCCGATCCCTACAAATACCAGCAGGCAATAGAGCACCAGGATCTCCAGATTGTCCTGGAAAAGCGACTTCGGCAGCAGGCCGCTCCAGCCGGCGAAAATGCCTAGAATGAAGCAGCCGAGCAGGATAAGGCTTCCTTTCATTCCCGATCCCTGAAAAACCAATGCCCTATCGGACCCACGGCCAGGAGGCTGCCCACCACGGCTCCCGAACAGAGCAAAAAGCCTTCCAGTCCCAGGCTGGGAAGGTTCTTGATGATCGTTTCATTGAGCCCGATGGACACGCCGAGAACAAAGAGCATGAAGCCGACGGTCCAGTCCGTGAGCCTGGATACCACCCGCAGAACCGCTTTTTGCCGGCGCAGGGCGGCTCCGGCTGCGATTCCGGCCAGAAAAAAGAGCAGCACTTCGAGCATTCGGGGTCAGCTTCGCTTGAGGGTTTCATCCGGGGCGGCCTCCGGCAGGGCCTGCATCCACAGATGCTGCGGCTGCAAAAACCCTTTTTTGCAGCCGCAGTGGGTAGAAGGACATTTCATTTTCTGATAACACCAAGGGCTCAAAACGCCACAGATGATTGGCTCAGACACCTATCCACAGCAAGGAGGGCAGGGATGACCACCTACGCCAGCCGAGTCCAGCGAGTCGCTCCCTCGGCGACCTTGACCATTAACGCCAAGGCCACCGAGCTCAAAGCCCAGGGCTACGACGTGATCAGCCTGGCAGCAGGCGAGCCGGATTTTCCGCCCCCGCCCCACGTTCTGGAGGCAGCCCAGAAGGCGGCCCAGCAGGGAAAGGCGAAGTATACTCCGGTAAGCGGCATTCCGGATCTATTGCAGGCCGTCGTGGACTATTACGCAACCTTTCACTCCCTCTCGGCAAGCCCGGACATGGCTATTGTAACCAACGGGGGCAAGCAGGCCCTGTTCCAGATCTTCCAGGTGCTTCTCGATCCCGGTGACGAGGTGCTCATCCCGGCTCCTTACTGGGTGAGCTACCCGGACATGGTGCAGCTAAACGACGGCCGGCCCATAGCCATTCCTAGCCGGGCGGAGAACAACTTTCTGCTCCAGCGGGAGGACCTGATGCAGCATCTGGGTCCCTCCAGCAAGGTGCTCGTGCTCAACACCCCCTCCAACCCTACCGGCTGCCATTACTCCCAGCCGGAGCTGGACGAGATCGTCTCTCTGGCTCTGGAAAAAGGCCTGTTCATCGTGGCCGACGAGATCTACGACCAGCTCGTCTACCCCCCTTCGACAGCCTCGTCGCTGGCCAAATGGCTGGAGCAGGCACCGGAGCAGGTGGCCATTGTCAACGGATTGTCCAAGAGCTTCGCCATCCCGGGCTGGCGGGTGGGCTATGCGTTGTCCCACCCGGCCTTAATAAAAAACTTGAGCAAAGTCCAGGGACAATTGACATCCAATGTCTGCTCCCTGGCTCAAGAGGCTGCCCTGGCGGCACTCACCGGGCCCTTCGACTTTGTGGAAACCAGCCGTCAACGCTTCAAAAAACGACGCGACGAGGCCTTGAAGAAGATATCCGGCTGGAGCCGGGCCGTATGCCCGCAGCCGGACGGCGCCTTCTACCTTTTTCCCAAGGTGGAGGCCTATTACACGGAGCGGGTTCCGGACTCCACCTCGCTGTGCACCTATCTCCTGGAAAAGGCAGGAGTGGCCTTGGTTCCAGGAGCGGCCTTCGGTGACGACTCCTGCGTTCGGCTGTCCTATGCCGTGGAGGACTCTGTGCTTCTGGAGGCCCTGGACAGCATAGGAAAAGCGCTTGAAGAGCTATGAGCCTGCGCCGCCCTTTCAGCCAAGATCCGGCACATCCATTCCAGCTGGTCAAGTTCCTCTCCTGGAGCTCTCTGGTTCTCATTCTGGCCAGCAGCCTGTTCTTGGTGGTCTTTATCGGCAACTACGCCAAAAGAACGATTCTGAAAAAGGATCAGGAGTTCGCCCGGCTCCTGTCCGAAAACCTGAACCACCAGATCTACCAGCGCTTCACCCTGCCCACGGTTCTCGGCTTCGGACGGGTGGAGCTCAAGAAAAAGGCCCAGTACGAGCGCCTGGACCAGGTGGTCCAATCCACTATTCACAGCTTCAAGGTCCTTCAGGTCAGGATCTTCGACCTCCAGGGCCGGATCTCCTACTCCATGGACGAAGAGCTCATCGGCCGAGAGGATCTCGCGGGCAGGGCCTTCTCCCAGGCCAAGGAGGCCGGGGAGCTGGACTTCCAGGTCATCAAGCAGAGCGGATCCAGCTGGTGGCGATTTTTCGACTTCAACCTCCAACCCGAGAGCTATGTGCTCAAGACCACCTTTCCCTTGCGCACGGAAAGGGATCTGCTTCCCAGGCACCGGGGGCCGATCATCGGAATCCTGCAGTTCACGCAGGACATCACCTCCGACTTTGAAACCATAGCCTACTTCCAAGGCCTCATCGCCCTGGTGGTGCTCGTTTCTTCGCTCATTCTCTTCTTGCTCCTCTACGTCTTCATCTTGCGGGCCGACCGGATCCTGGCCGAGCGAATCCAGGAAAAGGAACGCCTGGAGCGCAAGCTGCACCAGAACGAAAAGCTGGCCAGCATGGGCCGGATGTTGGCCAGCATCGCCCATGAAATCCGCAACCCCCTGGGAATCATCCAGAGCAGTGCGGAAATTCTGTTCCGCAAAGCGAGAGCCTCGGACAAAACAGAGTCCAAGCTGTCTCGGGCCATTTTTGAGGAGGCCCAGCGCCTAAGCCGGACGGTGAACGATTTTCTGGATTACGCCCGGCCCAAGCAGCCCAGCTTTCAGGAGGTGGACCTGGTGAGCATCATTCGCCAATGCCTGACCTTCATTGAGACCGAGCTGCAGAAAAAGGGCATCGAGGTCGAGGTGGACCTGCCGGACCAGGTTCGGCTCCAGGGGGACAAGGATCTGCTCTACCGCGCCCTGTACAACCTGCTTTCCAATGCCTGCCAGGCTATTGACGGCTCCGGGAAAATCGCTATTTCCTGGAATGAGGAGCAACGCCGGCTCGAGGTTCGGGACAGCGGACCCGGCTTCGACCCGGAGCTGCAGGACAAGTATCTGGAGCCTTTCTACACCACCAAGGACGCCGGAACCGGTCTGGGCTTAGCCATCGTGCACACCATATTGAGCAGCCATCAGGCCGGCCTGGAGCTGGGGAGCGGAGAAAACGGAGGCGGGCTGGTGCGCATCAGCTTCCCCAGCCCAAGCGCAACCGCAAGGTGAACCTTGCGGTTGCGCTTGGGCTCATCTTCTTTTGAAAAAACTTGAGAGCTCAAAGTTCCCAGTCCACGGTTCTCAGTTTATGCGCAGAGCGCATGCGCATAGCGAAGAAAGATGTTCAGAGCTGAGAATAAAGGATCAAAGATATAAATTCAAAGCATTCACAGTCAAACCAGCCCTGCAATACCAGCAATAAAGACAATCCGCCATGCCCAGCCATATACTCGTTGTCGACGACGAAAAGAACTACCTCTTCCTCCTGGATACTCTCCTCAGCGAGGAGGGGTACTCGGTGACCACGCTCCAGGACCCGGAGCTCGCCCTGAGCTACCTGCGGGAATCCGAGGTGGATGTGCTCATAACGGACATGAAGATGCCGGGTCTAAGCGGGCAGGATCTTCTGGAGCGGGTCAAGCGGGACTATCCACACATCCCGGTGCTCATCATGACCGCCTACGGCAGCATAGACGGGGCTGTGGAAGCTATGAAGTGCGGCGCCTTCGACTATATCAACAAGCCGTTCTCCAACGACGAGCTCATGCTCTCGGTGGACAAAGCGGTCAAGATGAGCCAGGCCGAGCGCCAGAACCGCATCCTGCAGCAGACCCTCCGGGAGCGGCACGGCCTGCACAAGATCATCGGCCGCAGCAAGTCCATCCAGGACGTGCTGGATCTCGTGGACCGGGTGGCCCCCAGCCAGAGCAATGTGCTCATCACCGGGGAGTCCGGTACAGGCAAAGAGCTCATCGCCAGGGCGCTCCATTTCGCTTCCAACCGCAGCGACGGGCCCTTCATTCCGGTCAACTGCATGGCCCTCAACCCCGGGGTTCTGGAAAGCGAGCTCTTCGGTCACGAGAAGGGCTCTTTTACCGGAGCCATGGTCCGCAAGCGGGGCAGATTCGAGGCCGCCCACCAGGGAACCCTGTTCCTGGACGAGATCGGGGAGCTTTCCCAGGACCTGCAGGTCAAGCTGCTCCGGGTGATCCAGGAGCACGTCTTTGAGCGGGTAGGTGGAACCACGCCCATCCAGGTGGACATCCGGCTGCTGACCGCCACCAATATCAACCTCAAGGAAGCGGTGGAGCAGGGCAGATTCCGTGAGGATCTCTACTACCGCCTCAACGTGGTCAACATTCACCTTCCGCCGCTTCGGGAACGTACCGAGGACATACCGGTGCTCGCGGCCCACTTTCTGAACAAGTTCAGCCAGGAGAACAAGAAAGAGGTCACCGGCTTCACCCCGGAGGCCATGCAGGCGCTCTCCGCCTACCATTGGCCCGGCAACGTCCGGGAGCTGGAAAACGTGGTCGAGCGCAGCGTGGTTCTGGCCAAGGAGCCGGTCATCTCCTACCAGGATCTTCCGGCGGAGCTGAAGGAGGAGTCGGAGCAGTTCAAGAGCGCCGCGGACATGCTCCCGTCCGAGCTCGACCTCAGCGAAACCCTGGAAAAGATCGAGGCCGCCCTTATTCGCCGCGCCCTGGTGCAGAGCAACTTCATCCAGGTCAAGGCCGCGGACCGGCTGGGCATCTCCAAGAGCCTTCTGCAGTACAAGCTGAAAAAGTACAACATCTCCGGCAAGTCCTGAGCTCCCCATGCCCTCTTCGACCATAAGCTCCTTTGTCCGGGACCTGAAACGATCCAAGCAGTTCCGGGATCAGGTGGTCCACCACGAGTACCTGGAGGCGCGTCCGAGCCAGTTTGCAGACGTGGAGAAACCCTGGCCCCGGCCCCTGGAACGTCTGCTCCGGGAGTCCGGAATCAGCGGGCTGTACTCGCATCAGTCCCGGGCCATGGACTCCATCCGAAACGGCGAGCATACAGTGGTGGCCACAGCGACTGCGAGCGGGAAATCCCTGATTTACAATCTTCCCGTCCTGGAGCGCATTCTGTGCCATCCGCAGAGCAAAAGCCTGTACCTCTTTCCCCTCAAGGCCTTGGGGCAGGACCAGCTCCGCGTTCTGGAGCAGGACATCTTCCCCAGGCTGCCCGAGCTGAGCCTCCGGGGGGCCATTTACGACGGGGACACCCCGACCCGGATGCGCAGCCGGATCAAGGCACAGCCGCCCCACATCCTGGTTTCCAATCCGGAAATGCTCCATCTGGGCATACTGCCCTATCACCAGCAGTGGCACCATTTCCTGTCCGATCTGGACTTTGTGGTCGTTGACGAGGTGCATACCTACCGCGGGGTTATGGGCGCGAACATGGCCTGGGTGTTCCGGCGCTTGCAGCGGATATGCGGCTTTTACGGGGCATCCCCGACCTTCATCTTCAGCTCGGCCACCATAGGCAATCCCAGCGAGCTGACCCGCAATCTCACCGGGCTGGACACCAGGGAGATCACCGCAAACGGCGCTCCCCAGGGCCCCAAGCACATCCTGTTTCTCAATCCGGCCCTGGAAGGCGCCGCCCGAAGCGCCCTTCTGCTGCTGCAGGCCGCGCTGGCCAGAAATCTGCGAACCATAGTCTACTGCCAATCCAGAAAAATGACCGAGCTCCTCGCCATGTGGATCTCGCAGCGCATGGCCAACTACGCGCCCTATATCTCCGCCTACCGGTCCGGCTTTTTGCCGCAGGAGCGGCGCGAGATCGAGGCCAAGCTGAGCCGCGGCGATCTCTTGGCCGTGATCAGCACGAGCGCCCTGGAGCTGGGCATCGATATCGGGGAGCTCGATCTCTGCCTGCTGGTGGGCTACCCCGGCTCGGTTATGGCCACCTGGCAGCGCGGGGGCAGAGTGGGACGGCAGCAGCAGGAAAGCGCCGTGGTGCTCATCGGCCATGAGGACAGCCTGGATCAGTACTTCATGCACCATCCCCAGGAGTTCTTCCGCCTGCAGCCGGAAACCGCCGTGCTCAACCCTTTCAACCCGGTGATCATGAAGCGGCATCTCCTCTGCGCCGCAGCGGATCTGCCCCTCAGAGCCGAGGAGGCGCTTCTCCAGCCTCCGGAAACCCAGCCGGCGGTCAAAGAGCTCCTGGATAGCGGCGAGCTGCTGCAAAACAGCGGCGGAACAGAGCTCTACGCTGCCAACAGCCGGGTTCACCAGGAGGTCAACCTCCGCGGGGCCGGGCACACCTTGAGCATCGAGGACGCCTCCAGACAGCACAGCATCGGCCAGATCGACCTCTACCGGGCCTATCATGAAACCCATCCCGGCGCGGTCTACCTGCACCGCGGTCGCACCTATCTGGTGGAGGATCTCGATTTGGAGAACCGGCGGGTTCTGGCCCGGCCGGCCAAGACCAGCTATTTCACCCGGGTGCGTACGGAAAAGCATACCGACATCCTCACCGTAGAGCAGCAGAAGCACATGGGCGAGGTCCGGATCTCCCGAGGGCGCCTGCGGGTCACAGACACTGTGACCGGGTTCGAGCGCCGCCGGGTCAGAGGACAGAACCTGATCACCGTGGTTCCCCTGGAGCTGCCTCCCCTGACCTTTGAAACCGAGGGCTTGTGGATCGAGATAGCCCCCCGCATAAAGGGCCGGATCGAAGCGGCGCGGCTCCACTTCATGGGCGGCCTTCACGCCTTGGAGCACATACTCATTGCCACCATGCCCCTGCTCGTTCTCACCGACCGCAACGATCTCGGCGGCATCGCCCAGCCGGGCCATCCCCAGCTCAAAAGCGGAGCGGTCTTTATCTTCGATGGCATTCCCGGGGGTGTGGGGCTCACCCGCCAGGCCTTTGAAAAGTCCGGCCGTCTGCTGGAGCAGGGCCTCCAGGCCCTCACCGCCTGCGGTTGCCGGAGCGGCTGTCCCCTATGCGTGCACTCCCCCAAATGCGGCTCCGGGAACCGGCCTCTGGACAAGGCCGCAGCCAAGGGTATGCTGGAGGAGATTCTCCAGCTTCCCGCCACTCGGGATGGGACGCAGCAGCCGCTTCGCTTCCAGCCTCCCTCCAGCCCGCCCCCGGATAGAGCCAGGGCCGGGAAGACCAAGCCGGCTGCAAGAAAGAAAAAAGGGCTGCGCTACGGGGTCCTGGATCTGGAAACCCAGCTTTCGGCCCAGGAGGTGGGAGGCTGGGAGAATGCCCAGTGCATGAAGGTGAGCTGCGCCGTGCTTTTCGACAGCCTGGGGGAAGAGTACGTCTCCTATGCGGAGGCGGAGGTAGACCAGCTCATAATGCGTCTGCAGCAGCTGGATCTGGTGGTGGGATTCAACATCAGTCGCTTCGATTACAAGGTGCTGCAGGGCTACAGCGACTTTTCCTTCGCTGCGCTGCCCACCCTGGATCTGCTCCAGGAGGTGCACAAGCGGCTGGGATACCGCCTATCCCTCAACCAGCTGGCCCAATCCACGCTGGGAGAGCCCAAGAGCGGGAACGGAATGCAGGCCCTGACCTGGTGGCGGCGCGGCGAGGTAGAGAAAATCAAAGCCTACTGCCGGGAAGATGTGCGCATCACCCGGGAGCTGTACCGCTTCGGCCGGCACAACGGCTACCTGCTGTTCACCAACAAGGCCAAACAGCTGGTCCGCGTTGAGGTGGACTGGCCCTGAACCTCATCCGGCCTCGGACTCCTCGACCTCCCGCCAGTAGCGGCATCCCTTCTCCGGACAGGCCAGGTGCTCCCCGCGGCTCTTCGTGGATTTGCGCACCAGGATCTTGCTGCCGCACTCGGGGCAGGCCTGGTCTACCGGCTCGTTCCACACGGCAAAGGTGCAGTTCGGGTACTGATCGCAGGCATAGAACACCTTGCCCCTTTTGGAGCTCTTCTCAACGAGCTCTCCGGGACAGCTCTCCCTGGGGCAGGGAATGTGCGTGCTGAAGGGCTTGGCGTAGGTGCACTTCGGGTAGCCGGAGCAGGCAATGAAACGGCTCCCGGTTCTGGCTCGCTTGAGATACAGAGGCGAGCCGCATTCGGGGCAGGTTCCCATGTGCTGCAACTGTTGCGGCTCGGATTGGACCTTCTGGATCTCCCCGTCCTCGTTGCGGGTGAAATCCGAGGTGCTGGTGCACTCCGGATAGCCTTCGCAGGCCAGAAACTCTCCGTTGCGCCCGAACTTGATAAGCATCCGCTTGCCGCATTGCTCACAGGTAATGCCGCTGTCCATGCCCTTTTTGACCCGGGCCATCTGCTGCTGCGCCTTGTCCAGGGTAGGGTAGAAGTCCCGGCTGAAGCGATCCAGAAGCTCCACCCAGTCCATCTCGCCGTCCGCCACCTTATCCAGGCTTTCCTCCATCTTGGCTGTAAAGCCTACGTCCATGAGGTTTTGGAAATGCGACACCAGGAGCTCGTTGACCGTGGTTCCCAGCTCGGTGGGCACGAACTGGCGCTTGTCCATCCGCACATAGTCCCGCTCCCGCAGGGTGGATATGATCTGGGCGTAGGTGGAGGGCCGACCGATGCCCTGCTCCTCGAGCTTTTTGACCAGCGAGGCTTCAGTGAAGCGTGCCGGCGGGGTGGTGAACTTCTGCTCCTTGTCCAGCTGGTTGACCTTAAGCTCCTGGCCCGGGATCAAGCTGGGGAGCTCGATCTCCTTATTGGCGTCCTCCGGGACGTAGATCTTGAGGAAGCCCGGGAAGATGAGCCGCTCGCCCTTGGAGCGCCACTGGGTCTGTCCGGCCTGCACCAGGACCACAGTATCCCAGAAGGCGGCCGCTGCCATCTGGGAGGCCACGAAGCGCTGCCAAATGAGGTTGTAGACCCTGAACTGATCCTTGCTCAGATAGGGCTGGACCTCCTTGGGGGTGAGAAAGACATCCACCGGCCGAATTGCCTCGTGGGCGTCCTGGGCCGAGCCCTTGCTTTTGAAGTTCCGCGGCTTGCCCGGGTAGTAGTCCTGGCCAAGGGCTTGGAGGATCCATTCCTTGGCCTGGTGCTGCGCCTCCTTGGCCACGCGCACCGAGTCCGTACGCATGTAGGTGATCAGGGCCGTGGTCCCCTTGTCTCCCAGGTCGAGACCTTCGTAAAGCTGCTGGGCCAGGGTCATGGTCTTCTTGGCCGAGAAGTTCAGCTTGTTGCTCGCCTCCTGCTGCAGGGTGGAGGTGATGAACGGCGGCTTGGGAGATCTCTTGCGTTCCTTCTCCGTGACGTCCTGTACCCGGAACTCGGCCTGCCTGATCGCTGCCTCCAGCTGCTCCGCCTCCTCGCCGCTGCCGATTTTGGGCTTCTTGCCCTTAACCTTCCACAGCTCGGACTCAAAGGCCGGGCCATCTCCGGCCTGGAGCAGGGCCTTGAATACCCAGTACTCCTCGGGCTGGAAAGCCTGCCTTTCCTTCTCCCGTTCCACTATGAGCCGCAAGGCCACTGACTGCACCCGGCCGGCAGAAATGCCCCGCTTGACCTTCTGCCACAGCAGGGGCGAGATCTTGTAGCCCACCAAACGATCCAGAATGCGCCTTGCCTGTTGCGAGTTGAATAGATGCTCGTTCAAGGCGCGGGGGGACTTCAAGGCCTCCCGGACCGCAGTGGCGGTGATCTCGTTGAACTGTATCCGGCGGTAGTTTTCGTTCTTGTCCTTGATCACCTCGGCCACATGCCAAGCGATGGCCTCTCCTTCCCGATCCGGGTCCGGGGCGAGGAAAACCTGCTGCGATTTGGCGGCAGCCCGGCGCAGCTTGTCCACCACCTTCTCCTTGCCCGAAAGGATGGTATACTCGGGTTGAAAATGATTTTGCTCGTCAACTCCGAGGGTCTTGGTGGGCAGATCCCGAATGTGCCCTACAGAGGCCTCGACCAGATAATCCTGCCCGAGAAACTTTTTCAGGGTCTTCACCTTGGCCGGAGACTCGACAATGATCAGATCTTTGTTCATAATGCTCGGTCGTTAAAAGGTTCTCCTGCCGGGTCGCTAGGCGCCTCCCGGCCGAATGTTGCGGCGAACCTACCTGCCCTGGATAAATTGTGCAAGTCTAGACCAATGGTGAAAAATCTGGAGCAGAGATTCTTTCCAAAATATTCTAATAAGTCAGATTTGCCTCCGGCAAATCTGACTGACTTGAGATGAGCCATGGCTGAACCCGGCACCCCCAACGCTCTGCAGGACCGGCACCGATGCGGCATTGTGGCCATTATCGGACCTCCCAACGCAGGCAAGTCCACCCTGCTCAACCATTTCCTGGGCGAGAAGCTGGCTATCGTCACTCCCAAGCCTCAGACCACGCGCAATCGGATCAGCGGCATTCTCAGCCGGGACGAGGCCCAGATCATTTTCCTCGATACCCCGGGGATCCACCACTCCAGGCAAACCCTGAACTCCTTCCTGGTGGAGACCGCTTGGCAGGCCCTGGAAAGCGCCGATGCCATCCTGTTTATACTGGATGCCTCCAGGTACCGCACCTCTTTGCGTCTGCTGCAGCGCGATCTGGAAAACTTCCGGAGACGGCTGGGCTCGGCCTCTCTGCCCGTTGTCGTCGGCCTGAACAAGATCGATCTCGTGCGGGAGAAGCCGTCCCTGCTGCCGATCATGGAAACCGTGAGCGACTTTGCAACAGAAAGGGACATCCATCTTTTTTCCGCAGTTCAAGGCACGGGCACCAGCGAGCTTCTGGAACGGATCATCAGCCTGCTTCCCCATTCGCCTCCGCTGTTTCCAATAGATCAGCTGTCCAACCTTCCCCTGCACTTTCTGGCCTCGGAGATCATCCGGGAAAAGCTGTTTCTCTCCCTGCAGCAGGAGCTGCCCTATGCCACGGCAGTGAGTATCGAAAGGTGGCAGGAGCTTCCGGAAGAAGGCCGGGTCTTTATCAGTGGGCTCATCTATGTGACCAAAGGCAACCACAAAAAGATGATCATCGGACGCAAAGGCCAGAACCTGAAGTCCATCGGGGTCGCGGCCCGTCAGGAGCTGGAGCTGCTGCTGGAAATGCCGGTGCATCTTGAGCTCTGGGTGAAGGTCAAACCCGGATGGACCGAGGATCGACGCTTCCTGATGCAGCTGTCCCCGCAAGATAACCTCTAGAAGTCAGCGTGGCCGGAGGCCACGCTCGTATGAAACTCGACTTTCCAACCCCTCACCCGGCACTCAGTTTTGCAGAAATAGCTGGGGGTTATGCCATAAACCTCTTATGTGCCTTCAAGCACACAGGGCGATCATTATATCAACACTGAGTGCCGGGAGCTCCCCTTGGGAAGGGGAGCAGCCTTGAAGAGTTTCTTGCTTGATTAACCCGGCTATAGTGTTGTTCAACCAATATGTTGAAAAAAATGATTTTTTTCTTCAATAAAATAAACATTAAGTCAGATTTGCCGGAGGCAAAGCTGACTTGAATTTCATGCGAGCCTTTTTTCGCCAGCGAGCGTCAAATTTGTGTCTAAACCTCCCCGGCATAAACGACGAAAAAGACAGGGCAGAAGGTGAGTCATCATGCCCAGCGAAGCAATGGCACAACGTCTGCAACAAACGCTCCAGGAAATTGAGTCGGCGGCCAGGAAAGCAGGTCGCAAGAGCGAGGAGATAAGGCTCATCGCCGTGTCCAAGCTCCATCCGTCCCAAGCGGTGGATGCGCTTGCTAGAGCCGGTCACCGCGATTTTGGCGAGAACTATGTCCAAGAGGCGCTGGACAAGCAGAAGCAGGTCCTGCACCAGGACCTGAACTGGCACTTTATCGGGCGCATCCAGACCAATAAGGCCAAGTACCTTCCCGGCAAGTTCCATTTGGTGCATACCATAGACTCGGAGAAGCTGGCCCTGGCCTTGGACAAACGCTGCCAGAACGAGGGACTGGACCAAGCGGTATTGCTGCAGGTGAATCTGGCCGGAGAAGAGCAGAAAGGCGGCATTCAAGGCGAGGAGACTGTTCGTTTGGCGGAAAGCGTGGTTGCCTCCAAGCGGCTCCTTCTCAGCGGCCTGATGTGCATGCCTCCCTTTTTCGACGACCCGGAACGGTCCCGGCCTTATTTCGCTGCCCTTCGCTCCCTGAAGGAGGAGCTTGAGAGCAGGCTCGGGGCTCACCTGCCGCATCTCTCTATGGGCATGAGCAACGACTACCTCCAGGCCATTGAAGAAGGAGCTACGCTCCTGCGCATCGGCACCAAGATATTCGGCGAGCGGCCTTACTAGTCGCACTGCATTCTCCTTCTCTTTTCTTACTCCCTGAAGCAGGCACGAGTGGAAACAGGATTGCTATGGATCTGGCTACGGTCATTGGTATCTTTCTCTCCTTCGGACTGGTCATTTCCGCGATCACCATGGGAGGCAGCCCGTTTGTCTTCCTTTCCCTGCCCGCGGCCCTCATCGTTATCGGGGGGACCATAGGGGCCACCCTGGTCAACTACCCCCTGAAGAACTTCCTCGGCCTGATCGGGATCATCAAGAACACCTTCTTCCATAAGGCAGAAGAGCCCTCCACCATCATCGAACGCTTCCTGGAGTTCGCCAACAAAGCAAGGCGCGAAGGCATCCTCTCCCTGGAGCCCGCTCTCAAGGAGGTGGATGACGATTACTTGCGCAAGGGGCTGCAGCTCACTGTGGACGGGCTGGAGCCGGAGATGATCAAGGAGATCCTGGAAACGGACATCAGCTACCTGGAGGACCGGCATGAGACCGGTGCTGACATCATGTCGGTCCTGGGGACTTTCTCTCCGGCCATGGGCATGATCGGCACGGTCATCGGCCTGGTCCAGATGCTGCAGACCATGGAGGATCCCAGCACCATCGGCCCGGCCATGGCCATCGCCCTGATAACCACCTTCTACGGAGCCCTGCTGGCCAACCTCGTCTTCAACCCCATGTCCGGCAAACTGAGAACCCGCAGCAAGCAGGAGGTTCTGAACAAGGAGATCATGCTCGAGGGCATCCTCTCCATCTCCAAGGGGGAGAACCCGCGTATCATCGAGGAGAAGCTGAACAGCTACCTCCCTCCCAAGGAACGTAAAGAGAGCTCCTGATGACCAAGACCTACGGGTTCCTGCTACTGCGCTTCTATGCTGCCGGGCCCCGGCCTTGGCTTTCTTCTGTACTACAGCCCAGCAACTGCTCAGATCCTGATTGATGCGAGGATGGACGCATGGCGAGAAGCTCGAAGCAGAAGAAGCAGAAATCCGGAGGAACCGCGGATTGGCTGATCACCTTTTCCGATGTGATGACCCTGCTGCTGACCTTTTTCGTCCTCCTGCTCAGCATGGCCTCGTTGCAGAATCCTAGAAAGGAGCACCTGGCACTGGGTTCCATATCCCAGGCCTTTGGCATGGGCAAACAGAATATGAGCCTGCTTGGCACACAGCCGAGCCAGAGGAAAGCCCTGCTGGAGCCGGGGCCGTTGCAGGGCAGAAAGGACCTGGAAATACTGCAGAACCTAAAATGGGAGGATCAGCAGACCGATGTGGAGTTCATTTCCAATGCCTTTGTCCAGATACTCAGCCTCAATGCAGCGGTCCTTTTCGATCAGGGAGCGGCTCAGCTGACTCCGCAGGGCAAGCGCCTGCTGCGCAAGATTGCTCCCAAGCTGCAGGAGATCGAGTTCCCTGTTCTTATCGCCGGGCATACCGCCATCCTTCCCGGAGAGCAGGAGATCGACTCCCTGCGGCGGCAGAAAAGCCAAGGCCTCCATGCCTCCTGGTCCCTGTCCCTGGAACGGACGGTTGAGGTGTACCGCTTCCTTCTGGAAGCCGGCGTCAGCCCCAAGCAGCTGAAAATGGAGGCCTTTGGCAAATTTCAGCCCCGCTACTCCAATTTCACCCAGAAAGGCCGGCGGCTGAATCGCAGAGTGGACCTGGTTCTGGACAAGCGAAACTCCATGGCTCACAACCCCAACAAGCTCAAATCCTATCCCCGGGAGATGGAAAACCGGGGCTCCACCTTTCGGTACAAGGGATTCGAGTTCGATGTGGACGCCGGCGTCTCCGGAAACTGAGGCTAAGAGGCAGCTCCATGCCCAGACGAAAAGGCAAGGAATCCTCCAAGCCGGATTCGCAAGGCTGGCTGGTCACCTTTTCCGACCTGGTGACCCTGCTGCTGACCTTCTTTGTGCTCTTGCTCAGCATGTCCACCCTGGACAAGAAGATCGTCACCCTGGCCTTTTCCCATTTTTCTGAAAAGGTCGCTTTCCTCTCGGACGTCGAGTCCGGCAAGATCCCTTCCGAGATTCGGCTGGTCAAGGAGACCCTGGAAAAGCCCTGGGAGATGCTGGAGAAAAAAAAGCAGATCAAGGACCTCCTTTTTCCGGATCAGAGCCTGCCTGCAGGGATCAGCAGAAGCACCCTGGAAAGAAACTTGCAGATACTGCAGCGACCCGAGGGAGTGGCCCTGGTTCTGTCCGACCAACTGCTCTTTCATTCCGGCTCCTCCGAGCTGAGGGCAGATGCAGATGCGCTGCTGGACCGGATCCGCACCTTGCTCCTCACCCTGCCTGCGCCGGTGAACGTCTCCGGGCATACGGACAGCACCGGTGGACCGGAGGTGGACAACTACGAGCTTTCCGCCGCAAGGGCCGAAGCCGTGCTCCGGTATTTGGTGCAGCGCAAGCTTGACCCGGACCGCTTCTCTCTTTCAGCCTACGGGCCGGACAACCCCATAGCCAGCAATCAGAGCCCGGAGGGGCGTCAAAAAAACAGACGGGTGGAGATATTGCTCAAGACAAAGCCCTATTCCAAGACCTATCTTTAAAACTTGAGAGTTCACAGCAAAGATCAAAGAGATAGGCTAAATGCATTCACGGTCAAACTCGTCCGATAGTATGAGCAATAGAAACGTTCCATAATCACGTCTAATTCTCACCAGGAGCAAGCGTGGCCAAAGAAAAAGCGCCCCAAGGGGCGGAAGAAAATCAGGAAAAAGCCTCCAAGGGCAAATGGAAGTGGATCATTCTCATTTTGCTTCTTCTCGGCCTCCTGGGCACGGGAGGCTATTTTGCCTATAGCTTTCTGTACTCTGCAGATAGCCCCGGAGCATCGGAGTCCGGCAATGCCACGCAGTCCCGGGAGGAACCCGATTCAGGGCCCGAAAAGGTGGGCAGCAAAATGGTCTCCCTGCCCACACTGCTGGTTAATCTGGCTGATCCGCTCGGCAAGCGCTATCTGAAGATCTCTGTAGATGTGGAAGTCAAGGGCGAGGAGGCGTCCTCCCAAATCCAGTCCGACATGCCCAAGATCAAGGACGCGCTCATCCTGCTCCTTTCGAGCAAGACCTTTGAGGATCTTTCCAGCATGGAGAGCAAGTACCAATTGAAGAAGGAGATCGTGGAGCGATTGAATCAGATTCTCGGGCAATCCGTGGTTCGGCGGGTCTATTTCACCGAGTTCATCGTCCAATAGCCAGGGCTACCTCGAGAAACAAGGCTAGAGGAACACATTCTTGGATACCATACGAAACTGGCTGCCTGAAGCGTTTCAAGCTGCAGGGATGCTGCAATGAGCAAGATCCTCAATCAAGACGAAGTCGACGCCCTGTTGCGCGGGTTGCAGGGCGAAGAGGTGGAAACCGAAACCGAGGCGGTGGAGGAGGACTCCAATGTAGTCACCTTCGATCTGGCCAATCAGGACCGGATTATCCGCGGCCGCATGCCGGTTTTGGAGATCATCAACGACCGTTTCGCCCGGCAGCTGTCGCACAATCTGGCCACCATCCTGCGCAAGCGGCTGGATATCAACCCCACCTCGGTGGACATGACCAAGTTCGGCGAGTTCATGCGCTCGCTTCCGGTGCCCACGAGCATCAACATCTTCCGCATGAACCCTCTGCGGGGCAATGCCTTGCTCATTGTGGACACCCGCCTGGTCTTTGCCTTTGTGGAGAACTTCTTCGGAGGAACCGGCACCCAGCCCAAGGTGGAAGGCCGGGACTTCACCCCCATCGAGCAGGCGATAGTCAAAAAAGTGGTGCTCACCTCCCTGGAAGAGCTGGAGGATGCCTGGAAGCCGGTGCACGATATCAGGATCGAGTACCAGCGAACCGAGATCAACCCCCAGTTCGCCTCCATCATTCCGCCCAGCGACGTGGTGGTAGTGGTTTCCTTCGAAGTGGAGCTGGAAAACGCCATCGGCAATTTGATCCTGGCCCTTCCCTATGCCACCATCGAGCCCATTCGCTCCAAGCTGTACGCCTCTTACCAGTCGGAACGGCTGGAAATCGATCAGGCCTGGCTGAACCGGCTCAAGGACCGACTTTTGCAAACGCCGCTGGAGCTGCTTGTTTCCCTGGGCAGCACCGAGATCACCCCCAGACAGCTGCTCAATCTGGAGGAAGGGGATATACTGCTGTTTGACAACGACACTCAGGAGCCTCTACTGGCCGAAGTGGAGGGCATTCCCAAGTTCTACGGCAAGCCGGGACAGATCAAGGGCAACAAGGCCTTTATTATCCAGAAGGAGTACTCCCCGGAGGACGAAACCTGACCCGTGCCCTTGATGCGACTGCAAAAATCGTTTTTGCAGGTGCGTCCTTCAAGCTCTCACAGCAGCCAGATCGGCTTTGCCTATAACAAGCAGCAATCATCATCCAATATGTCAGCGCGCCTGGCAGCCGCGCTGACGGAGCATAGACCGCGAGGTGCTTATGGCCAAGAACAGCGATCAATCCAACGTGGACCAGGACAAGCTGGCCGAGGAGTGGGCCGCCGCTTTAGCGGAGCAGGAGGGCGAGGACACCCAGTCCCAGGAGCAGTCCCCAGACTCCTCCTCTTCTCGGGAGAAGGACCAGGACGCTTTGGCCGAGGAGTGGGCCAAGGCCTTGGCCGATCAGGAAGAGGAGGAGATTACCAAGGAGAAGAAGAGCCAGCAGCGCTCCGCCAAGGCTCAGGACTATCAGTTCAAGGACCTGGCCCAGGAAGACCAGGGCAAGAGCGGCGTCAAGAAGCGGGATATGGAGTTCATCCTGGATATCCCCCTCAACGTCTCAGCCGAGCTCGGCCGGAGCAAGCTGCTCATCAACGATCTGCTCCAGCTCGGACAGGGCTCGGTCATTGAGCTGGACAAGCTCGCTGGGGAGCCTCTGGAGGTGATGGTCAACGGCAAGCTGGTGGCCAGAGGGGAAGCGGTGGTGATCAATGAAAAGTTCGGTGTCCGGCTAACGGATATCATCAGCCCCATGGAAAGGGTGAAGCAGCTTGGATAGCCTGTCCTACTCCGTCGTTCTCAAGGTGGCCGGCTCGCTGCTGCTCCTGCTGGGCCTTATCCTGCTTTTGTTCTTTCTGTTGCGGCGCTTCGGCCCCAAGGCCGGCCTCGCCCTTCCAGGGTCCCAATTCAAGATCGAGGGGCAGCTCTCGCTGGGGCCCAAAAAGAACCTCGTCTTGGTCCGCTTTTTGAATAAGCTCCTCCTTATAGGGGTTACCGAATCCCAGATCAATCTCCTCCAGGAAGTCGAAGCGGACCATGTACAGCCTCATTCGAAAGAATTCTCCTCTCATCTGGAGAGCCGTATGGCCGATTCTTCTGCTGACGGCTCCCATTCTCCTCCTGCATCCTGAGCAGGCCTTCTGCGCCGATCCGGTCCTGCCCAGCCTTTCCCTGGAGCTCGGAGCCGGGGAGTCCAATCCGCAAAAGGTCTCTGTGCTCCTGGAAATCCTTTTTCTGCTTACGGTTCTCTCGGTGGCCCCTGCCATAATTTTGACGGCCACCTCCTTCACCCGGATCATTATCGTTTTCTCCTTTCTCCGCAAAGCCATGGGCATCCAGCAGGTTCCTCCGCATCAGGTGCTCATCAGCCTGGCCATCTTCATGACCTGCGTCATCATGTTTCCGGTGGGCAAACAGATCAACGAGAAGGCGCTGCAGCCCTACTTGAATGAGCAGATAGGATACAAGGAGGCCCTCGCCGAGGCCGAGGTCCCGATGCGCTCCTTTCTCTTCAGAAACACCCGGGAGAAGGAGCTGTCCTTGTTCTACTCCGTGGCCGAGATGGATCGTCCGAAGACCAAGCAGGACGTGCCCACGCTGATACTCATCCCGGCCTTCATGATCAGCGAGCTCAAAACCGCCTTTGAGATCGGCTTTCTGATCTACGTTCCCTTTCTGATCATCGATATGGTGGTGGCCAGCATTCTTCTGTCCATGGGCATGATGATGCTTCCGCCGATCATGATCTCCCTGCCGTTCAAGGTGCTCCTGTTCGTTATGGTCGACGGCTGGAACCTCTTGATCGGTTCACTGGTCAACAGCTTCGGATAAGGGGCCTTTGCATGTCGCCTGATTTCGTCGTCGGATTCGCCCGTCAATCCATTGAGCTCACCCTTATGCTCTCCCTGCCCATGCTCGGCCTGGGGCTTATCGTAGGGGTAATCATCAGCATCCTCCAGGCCGCCACCCAGATACAGGAAATGACCCTGACCTTTATCCCCAAGATCCTGGCCATCTTTCTGGCTCTTCTGTTTAGCTTTCCCTGGCTCATGGACAAGATGATCAACTTCACCCAGGACCTCATCCTCAACATTCCGCAGATAATCGGCGTCTAGTCAGCGCGGTCATCGGCATGATCTTTACACACATGCAACAGTGAGTATTTTTAGAGAACAAACTAAAATGGACTCACAGTGGCTGCGCTGACTTAGCGGTTGCGCCACTGCCGAAGCATCTCTCCGAGGAGTATGCAGCCCGCCTGGGTAACGTTGAGGGAATCGAAGCTCCGGAGCATGGGGATGGTCAGCCCGGCACGGCATTCCTTGCGCACCCCGGGCCGCACCCCCTTTTCCTCGTTGCCCAGCACCAGGATTGCAGGCCACTCCAGCCTGCAGTCATACACCTCATAGCAGGCAGAATCGGTTCCGGCGTAGTAGGGAACGTAAAATCGATCTTGACATTCCCTTAAAAATCTGGCCATGTTAGTAATGCGAGCAATAGGCATTTTGCTGAGTGCACCGGCTGCAGACTTATGCGCCCTGGACCCCAGAAAGGCCGAACGGTTCTTGGTAAGAGCGATACCGGCCGCCCCAAGGGCGTAGGCCGATCTGGCCAAGCCCCCAACATTGCCTTGATCCTGAACCTGATCCAGGGCGATGAGCAGGGGAAGCGGAGCCGAGTCCACGGCGCTGTAGAGCTCCTCGAGGCTGCAAAACCGCGTTTGAAGCAGTCTTGCCGCCAGCCCCTGATGGTTGGTATCCGTAAGGGAATCCAGCTTCTCCTTGGGCACGAGCTGATATTTCACCTGCCTTTCTTTGCAGGTAGCTATAAGCTTTTGCGTATTCTTGCTCCTGTTCTTTTGCACAAATACGATATCCACAAGCTCCGGCTGATCCAAGACCACTTGCAGCACAGCCTGACTACCGGTTACCAATTGCGACTCCTCCATCACGCATCCTCCTCGAAACCGTAACCCTATACCGAGTGCTATGAGATTCCTTCATCCATTTGCTTTTCTGCTGAGCCTTTTTCTGTGCCTGGCGCTTGGCGCCTGCACCCATGTGCACAGGAACAATGCAGCCCCTGACGCCAGCCGTGGAGACAGGGGCGGTTCGGCTGCGGAGGAGGCAGCTGCGGATCCGGAGGCTGGGTCCTTTGCATCATCCCTGGATCCTGCAGCTTTCTCCTTCCTCTCCAACGGCACCCTTCCCGGTCCGGTTCAATTTCCGGAAATAGACGCCGAGCTCGCCACCCCGCTGGAGGACGCCGTCACCAAGCTGCCCTCTGATGTGCAATCCGAGCCTGTGCAGAAGATAGACAAGGAGCACTCCCATGCCACCGCGCCTGCGTCTGGGGAGCAGGAAGAGCCCTCTGTCGCCTTCGATCTGGAAATCCGGGAAACCCGGATTATGCAGGACTACTTCGACTACTATGCCCAAAAGAAGCATGCAACCTTTCAGCGCTGGCTGCACCGAGCTGAGCGATATCTTCCTTATATCCGCAAGGTCTTTCGGGATCACGGCTTGCCGGAGGATCTCATATTCTTGCCTTTCGCAGAAAGCGGATTCAATCCCTGGGCCTACTCCAGGGCCGGGGCTGCCGGTCTGTGGCAGTTCATGCCCGGAACCGGACGGCTCTACGGACTGGAAGTCGACTGGTGGATCGACGAAAGGAGGGATCCCTATAAGGCCACCGTGGCGGCGGCCAAGCACCTCAAAAAGCTCTACCAGGAGTTCAAGGACTGGAATCTTGTCCTGGCCGCATACAACGCCGGGCAAGGCCGCGTTTCCCGGGCCATGCGCCGCAGCGGCCATCAGGACTTCTATAAGCTGGCCAGCAGCCGCGCCTACCTGCATCGCGAGACGCGCTACTACGTCCCCAAGTTCATGGCCATTCTCAAGATCGTCCGCAATCTGAAAGCCAACGGCTTCGAGCCGCTCAGCTGGGATGCCCCGGACGCTCCGCCCGTACTTAAGGTGGAGGGCGGCACAGACCTTATGGCCTTGAGCCGCCAGATCGGAATGGACTGGAAGAGTTTCCAGCGGAGAAACCCGGCATTTCGGCGCCGCGCCTCCCCCCCGGGCCGGAGCTGCTCCATCTATCTCCCGCAAGAAGCCCTGGCTTCTGCCAAGGACTTTCTGCAATCCGAGAATTCAAGGCCTTATGCCGGCTTTCGCCGCTACCGGGTCCGCAGCGGCGATTCCTGGTGGCGGATTTCACGGCGCTTCAACACCCCCATACGGGTGCTCAAACAGGTCAACGACACCTCTTCCAACTTTCTGCGCAAGGGACAGTATGTCCTCATCCCCGGCTCCAGCGTCGCCTCCTTGTCCTCCTCCAGGAGCAAGGACGGGAAGCAAACGGTGTACACCGTGAGGCAGGGCGACTCCCTGTGGAAGATCGCCCGTGCCTTCGGCCTGGACGTGCAAACCCTGCGCCGGGCCAACAACCTGGGCCCCCGGGCCAGCCGCATCCGCCCGGGGCAGAAGCTGCGCATCCCGGGCAGCGAAAAATCCAGCAAGCGGATGATCGCCAAACGCAGGGCAAACTATACGGTACGCAAGGGCGATACGCTCTGGGATCTATCGCGCCGTTTTGGGGTCAGCGTGCAAACGCTCCTGGTTGCCAACGGCCTTGGCAATCCCAAGAGCTTGCACCAGGGGGACAAGCTCTATATCCCCGATCTCACTGCAGAGGAAACCAAGCGCTCCCAAAGGCAGGCCAAGGAGGCGCACCAGCGTATCGTCTACAAGGTGCAGCGGGGGGACAACATCTGGAGCATCGCCCGCAAGTTCGGGGTCAGTACGAGAAAGGTGCTTTCCTGGAACGATCTGCACGGCGGGGAGCTCATCCATCCCGGTGATGAGCTGGAGATTCGCCTCCAATAAAACACGGGGTCAAGAGCTCCGTGTTTTTCCAAAGGAGAATGGTCACTCTTGCTTCAAGCGCTTGAGCAGGAGCTGACGCGCCCTGTCCGTATCAAAGGACTGCCCGGTCCAGAGCTCGAACTGCTTTCTGCCCTGCTCAATGAACATCTCCAGCCCGCTCAGAACCTGACATCCGGCAGCCGCTGCCTCCTTGAGCAGCTTGGTCTGCAGCGGATTGTAGACCAGGTCGTAGACTGTTTTGAAGCCCTGCAAGGCGCCGTAGGGCAAAGGCGAGTCACCTTCGCTCTTGCCTCGCATGCCCAGAGGTGTGGCGTTGACAAGCAGATCGGCCTTTACTCCCGCAGCCTCCTCCCAGGCCAGCGGAGCAATGCCCCGTTTGCGCCGCAGCTCCTGAAGCGGTTCCTGGCGTCTGGCCGCCACCATAATCCGATCCACCCCCCAGGTGCGCAAGCCATGGATGCAGGCCAGACAGGCGCCTCCGGAGCCCAATAGGAGGGCCGACCCTGGGGCTTCGCCCCTGCGCTTCAAAGGCGAAAGAAAGCCAGCTACGTCGGTATTCTCTCCCCAGAGCTCCCCCTCCCGCCAGAATAGGGTGTTTACAGCCGCCGTACTCCGGGCCTCCGAAGTGAGGTGATCCACATAGGGGATAATGCCTTGCTTATGGGGCAGGGTAACGCTGGCCCCGTGGATGGGCAGACAGCGCAGGCTGACCGTGAATGCCGGCAAGGCGTCCACGGGAATGGTCCAGGCGTAGTAGGCATGGGGCAGCTGGAGCTCGTGAAATCCCCAGTTATGAAGCACCGGGCTCAGGGACTGGCTCAGGGGGGAGCCGATCACTCCAAACAGACCGTCTACGGGCTCAAAGCTGTGCATGGGAAAGGGGCTGATCTCCGGGAGCCATTTGTCCGGCCACGAAGTCGGCTCCAAACTCAAGGGCCTTTTCATTGGCTGAAATGATCTTGGCCTTATGCCTGGCAAAGGCCTGCGGCAAACAGGCCTTGACCTCGTCTAGCTCAATCACGCCTGTGGCCCGGACCCAGGCCCCGAGAGCGACCATGTTGGCCATCTTCATGCTGCCCAGCTCATCTGCCAGGTCATTGACCGGAACGAGATAGGAGCGGACCCGGCTGGAGTCCACGCTATCTGCGGAAACAATGGAGGCGTTGACGATTTGCAACCCTCCGCTCCGGACTCGGGGCTGAAACTTGTCCACAGAGGGCTGGTTCATGGCGATGAGGCTGCGGGGATAGAAAATGATCGGGGAACCGATCTCCTCGTCGGACAGAACCACGGTGCAGTTTGCTGTCCCCCCTCGCATCTCAACGCCGTAAACCGGCATATAGGTCACCTGCAAGCCTCGATTCATGGCGGCATAGGCCAGCAGATTGCCGATGAGCAGCACTCCCTGACCTCCGAACCCGGCAATGATCACATCCTGGTATACGCTCATGTACGCCCCGCTTATCTGTCTCTGCTGAGATCCTTGAATACGCCCAAGGGAAAGGAGTGCACCAGCTCTTTTGAGATACGTTCATTGGCCTCGAGCGGGCTCATCTGCCAGTTCGTAGGGCAGGCGGAAAGCAGCTCCACAAACCCCAGGCCGAGGCCGGCTTGCTGTACCTCAAAGGCCTTGTCCATGGCCTTTTTGGCTCGGTTCAGATGCTTGATGGAATCCACTGCCGCTCGAGCCGAGTAGGCGGTTCCCTCCAGCGAGGCCAGGATCTCGGACATCTTCATGGGTGCGCCGTCCCGTTCCATGTGTCGCCCGGAGGGAGAGGTGGTGGTCTTTTGCCCCAGCATGGTGGTGGGAGCCATTTGCCCTCCGGTCATGCCGTAGACCGTATTGTTCACGAAAATAACCGTGATCTTCTCGCCGCGATTGGCAGCGTACATGATCTCCGAGAGGCCTATGGCCGCCAGATCCCCGTCGCCTTGATAAGTAAACACGGTCTTGTCCGGGCTGGCCCGCTTTACGCCGGTTGCCACCGCCGGTGCCCGGCCATGGGGAGCTTCCACGGCATCCATTTGGATGTAGTTGTAAATGAACACCGAGCACCCCACGGAGCCCACACATATCGTATCCTCGCCCAGGCCCCTGTTCTCCAGGGTTCTGGCCACAAGTCGATGTATGATGCCGTGGTGGCATCCCGGGCAGAAGTGCAGCGGGCGGTCGTCCATAATTTCCGGAAGGGAAAAAACCTGGCGTTCCTCGCTATACATGGCAGGTATCCTTTCTGTTATCCGAGACGTTGTTCTTCGAGGACTCCAAGGCCTCCAGTATGGGGCGCTGGAAATCCTCCGGATTGGGAAGCCTTCCGGGCATCTCGCCGTGAAAGTCGGAATCGGCGCTATGCCGCACCGCCAGCCGGACATCCTCGACCATCTGCCCGGAGTTGTTCTCAATGGTCAGAAAATGCCTTCCCTCAGAGGCAAGGCGGGCCAGCCTGGAGGAAGGAAAGGGAAACAGGGTCAGCGGCTTGAAGAGCCCCACGGGATAGCCCTGCTTGCGCAGGGAGCGCACTGCGCTCTTGGCAATGCGGGCTATGGAGCCGAAGGCTACCACCACCAGGCGGCTGTCCTCGATCTCTAGCTCTTCCCATTCCAGCTCCGCCTCCATGGCCCGGTACTTGGCCTGGAGACGTTCGTTGTGCTCGGCCAGAGCGCCTTCGTAGAGATAGAGCGACTTGAGCAGGCGCGGCTTTCTGCCCTTGGCTCCGCTCAAGGCCCACCGGCTCCCTTCCTCGGGATCAATGGAGCGCACCTTCCATTCCAGAATAGGCTCCTTCATCTGGCCCAGGATGGCATCTCCAAGCACACAAACCGGGTTGCGGTACTTGAAGGCCAGATCGAAGGCCTTGATGGTCAGATCGTAGGCCTCCTGGCAGGTGGAGGGCGCCAGGACCAGGGTTCGGTAGTCGCCGTGTCCGCCGCCTCTGGTGGCCTGAAAATAGTCCCCCTGCGAAGGGTCGATGGAGCCCAGGCCCGGTCCTCCGCGGCAAATGTTCACGATCACCGCGGGCAGCTCGCTACCGGCCATGTAGGAGATGGCTTCCTGCTTCAAGGAAACCCCCGGACTGGAGGAGGAGGTCATGGCCCGCTTGCCGCAGGCCGCTGCTCCCAGCAGCATATTGGCGGCTCCTATCTCGCTCTCCGCCTGGATGAACTCGCCTCCGGCCTCCACAAGCGCCTTTGATAGGTACTCCGGTATATCGCTTTGCGGAGTGATCGGATAAGCGAAGTAGCATTGACATCCGGCAGCCATGGCTGCCATGGCGATGGCTTCGTTGCCCTTGACCAGAATCCGCGTCTCGCTTGGCTGGCTCATGTTTCCTGTTTCTCCTTGTCCTTCACCGTACGGAACACGGTAATTACGTAATCCGGACAGATCTCGGCGCAGAAGCCGCAGCCTTTGCAGGCCTCCCGGAGATCATCCCGGACTCCGACCACTTTATAGCCTGCGGCGTTCATCCGGTCCGACTGGGTCAGCCTCTGTTCCGGACAGACCAAGGTGCACAGCAAGCACCCCTTGCAACGTTCTTCGCGAATCTCGACTCTGGACATAGCCACCGTTCTCTTGATTTGCGCTCACCTCGAAGAGGATTTTGCTGCTCTGGAAGTTACCTTTCATACGAGCCTGGCATGAAACTCCATACACAATAGCGAGCCGGGCACCAGGATCTCTTGCGCTTAGAGGCTTTCCGGTCCACGGTTTTCTAAGACCCGCTCCTGGGGGCTCCCTGCCCCCTCCGGACTCTCAGGATATGCCGGAGGCAAAGCCGACTTATTTTGTCTTCCCCAAGCTGGAACCAGATAACCTATCTCAATCTGTCCCTTCTTTGCAAGGCTTGGCCCGCTACTAATTGCCCAGCCTGGTTCTCCTGATTTTATGGCATGGATACAAGAGGTTACCGGATCAGCATACAGTCTCCGTAGGAATAGAACCGGTACTGTCTGGCAATGGCCTCCTGGTAGGCCTGCAGCAAAAGATCCCTTCCGGCAAAGGCGCTCATCATGAGTATGAGGGAGGATCCGGGAAGATGAAAGTTGGTGATCGTCTGATCTACCGTTTTGAACCTATAACCGGGGTAGATGAACAAATCCGTCCAGCCGGAAAAAGGGCGCACCCACCCTTCCTCGTCAGTCGCGCTCTCCAGGGCCCGTACGCTCGTTGTGCCCACGGCCACCACAGGCCGGCCTTCCTTTTTGGCCTCATTGACCGCCCGGGCCGCGGAGTGATCCACTTCGATATATTCCGCGTGCATGGCGTGCTCCCGGATATCCCGGCTCCGAATCGGGCTGAAGGTTCCGCTGCCTACATGGAGGGTGACCCTGGTGTTTCCCAGGCCACTATTTCGTAAATCCTCCAGGAGCTCCTTGGTAAAATGGAGGCCCGCCGTGGGGGCTGCCACCGAGCCGTTCTTGTCTTCGCTGGCGTAAACCGTTTGATAGCGTTCCCGATCCACTTGACATTCATCCCTTTTAATGTATGGAGGAAGAGGGATGAGGCCGTAGCTATGCAAGGCCTTGGAAAGGCTTCCTTTCCAGGTGAGCCTCCCGCTGATGCGGCCGTACTGCTTTTTGCTTCCCACGGTTAATGAAAGGTTTGGCCCAAACCGGATGACCTGGTTTTCCCGAATGGACTTGGCCGGTCTGACAAGCCCTTCCACCTGGGCGCTATACGCTCCGGGGCCCTGGAGCTGTGGTTGTACCAGGGGCAGGGGAGTGGTCAGCAGAAACTCCGCCGTTCCGGCGGTATCCTCTTTGCACCCCCGCAATCTGGCCGGGAATACGCTGCTCTCGTTCAATACCAGAAGCGATCTGGAAGCAAGATGTTCATGCAGTCGGGCAAACTTGCTGTGCTCCAGGGCGTTTTGCTGTCTATCCACAACGAGTAAGCTGGACTCCTGCCGCTTTTCACTGGGATGTTGAGCAATCAAGCGCTCCGGCAGCTCAAACCGGTACTTTTCAATATCGAATTGCTCCGGGATCCGAGACATGCCTTCCTTCCATTGCTATCCGCTTGCAGCGCAGCCTCCGGCTGCGCTGATTTCAGGTTCATTTTTTGATGAACAAACACATTGTCTTTATTGCTGATATTAATGTCCTGATTTGACAGTGAATGCTTTTGACTTATCTCGTTGATTTCTTTGTCTTAACTGTGAACCGTGAACTTTGAAC
>CAZQPF010000032.1:0-33182 GCA_964595165.1 uncultured Desulfohalobiaceae bacterium | reverse complement strand
GGGAGCTGGGCCAGGCCTTTGCCGTCTCCACCCGCAAGGGAAGCTCCAGAGTGGGGGGCGGAGCGAGCCCTGAGCTGGACCTGCCCACCCAGCTTGTACGTTTGGAGCCCAGGATCGATCTTGATGTGGAAAGGCTGCGCGAGCTTTTGCTCCGCACCGACCCTCCCCTGGTGGGCAGAGTGGAGGAGGACGGATTCTGTCTCGATCCAAGGACCCTGCTTGGACCGGATACTTCCCAAATCGTAGATGTATTGCAACAGGCTCTAGCTCAATGGGAGAGAGGACCGTATGGAGAATGACTTGGAGCACCAGTTCAAAAGCTGCTGGGAGATCTTGAGCTCCCAGGAGCAGCAACAGGAGATGGAGCAGCTGGCCGAGAGCTACCTGCCCTTTCTTTCCAGCTGCAAGACCGAGCGGCAAACCGTGCACTTCGTCCGCAACAAGGCCGAGCAATCCGGCTTCGCAGAAGATCTGGCTGCCGGGACCCTGTTGAGATCGATCAAGGGCAAAAGCGTCATTCTGGCCCGGCGGGGGAAAAGGCCCCTTAGCGAGGGAGTGCGCATTATCGGAGCCCACGCGGATACGCCGCGGCTCGATTTCAAGCAGCATCCCCTTTACGAGTCCTGCGATCTGGCTCTGGCCAAAACCCATTATTACGGCGGAATACGCAAGCATCAATGGTTTTCCCGCCCCTTGGCCCTGCATGGCGTGATCGTGCGCACGGACGGAAAGAAGATAGAGGTCAGTATCGGCGAAGATCCAAAGGATCCGGTCTTTGTTATCGCCGACCTTCTGCCTCATCTTGCTTCCAAGCAGAATGAGCAAAAGCTGTCCCAGGCCTTCGAGGGCGAAAAGATGAACCTGCTGGTAGGTCATCGGCCCAAGGAGCCTGCAGCCGATGACTCCGAAGAAAGCGGCCAGGAGGCCGCAAACAACGGCAAGAAGAAGGTCAAAAAGCGGATCCTGGAGCTGCTGTGGAACAAGTACAACATCGTGGAGGAGGATCTGTTCAGCGCCGAGATTCAGGCCGTACCGGCCGGCTCCGCGAGGTGGGTGGGGCTGGATGGCGGGCTCATCGGCGGCTACGGGCAGGACGATCGCATTTGCGTCTATGCGGCGCTGCAGGCCCTGCTCCAGGAGCCCTATCCGGAGCACAGCCAGGTGGTCATCTTCTGGGATAAGGAGGAGATCGGTTCCGAAGGGGCCACCAGCGCCCGGGCCCTGTTCTTCGAGTACACCCTGCAGGAGCTCATCGACGCCTGGGAGCCGGAGACGCGGCTCTCCCGGGTGCTGGAGCAGAGCAAGGCCCTGTCCGCTGACGTACACGGGGGCCTGGATCCCGACTACCAGGATCTGCACGATTCGCTCAACGCTTCCAAGCTGGGCTTTGGTCCGGTGTTTTGCAAGTATACCGGGCACCGAGGGAAGATCGGGGCCAACGACGCCTCTGCGGAGTATGTGGCCTGGCTGCGCCGCCTGCTCAACAGCGCCTCCATCCCCTGGCAGATGGCCGAGATCGGCAAGGTGGACGCCGGAGGAGGGGGCACTGTGGCCAAGCATCTGGCAGTCTACGGCCTGGACATCATCGATGTCGGGCCCAGTCTGCTGGCCATGCACAGCCCCTTCGAGATCAGCAGCAAGGCCGATCTTTACGCCACCTATCTGGCCTACCGGGAGTTTTTACGCTAGAATCCATAGCATGAGGCAAGCCGGCTTGCCTCATGCTATGGATTCTTCTGTCTTTTATGCAAAAAGCAAGAAAAGTAAGGATTTGAATATCTTTAACAGAACCGCTCTATGAGCCAAACCATCCACAGCCATCTCCTGAGTCTGGATCCCGACGAGGTCGATGCCACCGGGGAATGGATCTTTCGCACCGAGGAGCCCGGGGAAGTTCTGCTGCACAGCCTGGAGCGATGCGGGCAGCTTGAGCCGGTGCTCGTCGTCAAGGACAAGGGGAGCTATCGCCTGTGCACCGGATACAAGCGCTGGTCCGGCTGTCGCGCCCTGGGAACTTCCCTTCTGGCCCGGGAAGCTCAGGCTGATGCCATGCACAGGGGTCGGCTCAACCTTCAGGCCAACCTTCCGAGCCCCATCGAGGAGGCCGTCCTGATCAAGGCGGCACGCTACTTCCAGGGCTCCAGCCGGGAAGGGGAGGCCGCCGACGTAGAGACGGAGCTCACAGCCCTGCTCCATCCCAAGCGCTTGAAGACCCTCCTGGAGTGGCTCTGCTTGCCCCTGGCCTACGATCGCCACCTGGAGGCCGGTCGGATTCCCTTCGAAGTCGGGCCCATCCTGGTACAGTGCGATGCCGAGGAGCTCTGGGCCCTGGAGCCTCTGTTCGCCGAGCTGCGATGGTCCAAGCGGAGGGCGGAGCAGTTTCTCAGCTGGCTTCTGGAGACCGCGAGGCGCGAAGGAGTTGGCCTGGACGAGCTTGTGGAGCGAAGTCGTATGCTCGATATCAGTCGGTCCGATCTCGCGCCGAAAGACCGTTTGGAGCGACTTTCGGCCGAGGCTAGGGCCCTGCGTTATCCGGAGCTGACCGCCATTGAGGCCGAGTTCTCCCAGTTCCAGCAACAGGTGCGGCGCACCGGATACTGGCGTTTGGAGGCCGAGCCTTGCTTTGAAAGGGATACGGTTTTCCTGCAGGCGCAGATAGCCTCGGCCCGGGATCTGGAAAAGGTTGAGGCCGAGCTGCGCTCCCTCCGGGAAGCAAGGCTTATGGACCGCCTGCGTTGCTGGCAGGAGCAGCGTTTGAATGCGAGGCAAGGGGATGCTCAAGAGGGAAAATAATACTGGAGGGGGAGATGCAACGGGTGATCATAGCTTTTCTCTTATTTCTGGCCTTGGCCGGCTATCTGGTTTCTCCGGCCTTTGCCGGGGACAAGCAGCCGGTGGTGGTGGGCTCCAAGATCGACACCGAGGGGGCGTTGTTGGGCAAGATGATCTTTCTCCTGCTGCAGGACTCTGGCATAGAGGTCGTGGACAAGACCGAGTTCGGCACGACCCCTATTGTGCGCAAGGCCATCAAGGCGGGGCAGATCGATATCTATCCGGAGTATACCGGGAACGGGGCCTTCTTCTTTCAGGACGTGGATCCGGGCATCTGGAAAAATCCCGATCAAGCTTATGCCAAGGTGAAGAAGCTCGATCTGGAAAAAAACGGTCTGCTCTGGCTCAAGCCGGCTCCGGCCAACAACACCTGGGCCATCGCCGTTCGCAGCGATGTGGCCCAAGAGCACGGCTTGAGAACCCTGGAGGATTTTGCCGAGTTTTCCCGGAAAGGGGGAAGGATCAAGCTGGCCGGCTGCGAGGAGTTCGTTAACCGCGACGACGCCCTGCCCGCTTTCCAGAAGGCCTATAACTTCTCTTTGAGCAGCGAGGAGCTCCTCGTGTTTTCCGGCTGCAACACGGCCCAGACCGAAAAGGCCGCAGCCAGGGGCACCAGCGGGGTGAACTTCGCCATGGCCTTTGGAACGGACGGCGCGCTGGCGGCTCTGGATCTGCAAGTCCTCGCCGATACGAAGAAAGTCCAGCCGGTCTATGAGCCGGCGCCCTTGGTTCGCCGGGAGGTGATCAGCAAGTATCCGCGCATCGAGGAGGTGCTCAATCCCGTATTCGCCTCCCTGGATATGGAAACCCTGCAGTCTCTCAATGCCCGTATCGCGGTCCAGGGTCGTCCGGCGGAGGATGTGGCCCGAAGCTACCTCTCCAAGCAGGGCTGGCTGAAATGAGCTGTCCGGATCTTTGCAGGCCGCGCAAGAGCGACCTGTGCCCCGGTTCGAAAAGAGAGTGCCTTTGCTCAACTGGAGTTTCTTCCTTGATCAACCCGGCACTCGGTTTTGAAGAAATTATCTCGGGGTATCCTGGAACCATATATAATGGGTTAACCGCATAAGCTCCAGCTATTCATCCCGAAACTGAGTGCCGGATCAACTCCGGCTACAGTGGCTTTCAGCCAACATGTTGAAAAAATGATTTTTTCTTCAATGAAATTGCCATTACGTCAGCTTTGCCAGAGGCAAAGCTGACTAGCGGTATGTCTTTTTCCGGTTCCAAGGTTCGGCTCTTTGGGGCTTGTCTGGGCCTTACCTGCTTTTTCGTCTGGGACGGCTTCATTGTCCGGCCCAACCGGATTGCGGCCGGGGAGGCCATAGCCCTGTTTCAAGCCCTGCCCCAGCTTTGGCTGGCTCTCATGCTGGCCCTTTGGCTCTGGCTGGGGATCGCCGCCTGGCTGGGCAGTAAGAGCACCGTTTGGCCGGAGTATTTCGCCGCCCTGGGCTGCCTTCCTTCGCTCCTGTGGGCGGTGGGCTTGAGCTCCTCCAGGCTCCTGGCGGCGCAAGGGGAGTTTGCCAGGATCTCTTTGGGAGGCGGCGCCTGGCTGATGCTCTTTGCCCTGTTCATTCTGCTCAGCGATCTTCTGCGCCGGATAGACCGCTATCCCCTGCCCAAGTATGGTCTTCTCTGCCTCGCCCTGCTCGCTTCGTGTCTCATTGTGGCCGGCGGCTGGCTGAACGATCTTTCCCTGCTCGCGGAGCTTCTGCAACGAAAGGGACGCTTCCTCCAAGAGACAGAAAATCACCTGTGGATCACCTTCTTTTCCGTCTCCCTGAGCGCCGTGATCGGGGTGCCTCTCGGCCTGGCCGCTTACCGGCTGCCGAGCCTGCGCAGCAAGGCCTTTTTCCTGCTCAACATGGTCCAGACCATACCCAGCCTGGCCCTGTTCGGATTGCTCATCGCCCCTCTCGCCCTCCTCGTGCAGGCCTTTCCCGTTCTGGGATCAGCCGGAGTGCAGGGCATCGGCTGGACGCCGGCGGTGATCGCCCTTACCCTGTACGGGCTTTTGCCCATTGTGCGCAATACCTATGCCGGCTTTTCCGGGGTGGATGCAGCGGTGTGCGAGGCCGGCCTGGGTATCGGCATGAGCCGGAGACAGCTTTTGTTTTTCGTGGAGATCCCATTGGCCCTGCCAGTCATTCTGAACGGACTGCGCACGGCCTGCGTGCAGAATATCGGCAATACCGCAGTCGCCGCCCTGATCGGAGCCGGGGGTTTGGGGGTCTTCATCTTTCAAGGCTTGGGCCAGGCAGCTCTGGACCTTATCCTCCTGGGGGCGGTGCCCACCATATTGATAGCGGTTGCAGTGGACTTCTTCTGGCAGGGAGGCATCCGGTGGCTCAGCCCGAGGTGATGGCATGATCCGCTTGGACTGTGTGAGCAAGTCCTTTGAGGGGCAGTTCGCGGTCCGCCAGCTGCACCTTGATATTGCCGGAGGCGAGTTCTGCTGCCTCATCGGCCCTTCCGGCTGCGGCAAGACCACGACCTTGAAGATGATCAACCGGATGATCGAGCCCACCGAAGGCAGAATATTGATCGGCGGTCGGAGCGCGGCCGCCTTCAAGCCGCATGAGCTCCGCAGGCGCATCGGCTACGTCATCCAGTCCATCGGCCTGTTCCCCCACATGAGCGTGCTGGAGAATATCTGCGTCGTTCCGCGCCTTCTGAAATGGGACCGGGATAAGGCCAGGCGACGAGCCCGGGAGCTGTTGGAGCTTTTCGGCCTGGATGCGGGGACCTTCAGCCACAAGAGGCCGGCGGAGCTGTCCGGAGGTCAGGCCCAGCGGATCGGTGTGGCCCGCGCCCTGGCGGCGGATCCGGAGATCCTGCTTATGGACGAGCCCTTCGGCGCGGTGGATCCTATTGTTCGGGCCAATCTGCAGCAACAGTTCATCTCCATCCAGGAGGAGCTGCGCAAGACCATCGTTTTCGTGACCCATGACGTGGACGAGGCAGTGCGCTTAGGGTCGCGGATCGCCCTGATCAAGGATGGAAAGCTGTTGCAGGTGGATACCCCCGGGGAGATCCTGGCCCGTCCCAGAGACGGCTTCGTGCGCGATTTCATGGGGGCGGACAGGGCCCTGAAGCGGATGTCCAAGCTAAGTATTGATAGCCTCTATCGCCGGGTTGGCAGGGTCTGTGGGGAGGGATCCAACGACCAGGGGCGGAAGCTATGGGCTTCGGAGGTGCAGGACTGCCGGAGGCAGGCGCTTTGGGTCACCACACCCGAGGGGCTGCTTCTGGGAAAAAGAGAGGAGCGGGGCGATCCTGAGGGGCGCCCTTCCGATCCGGATTACGTTCCCTGGCCCCGGGAGGCCTCCCTCTCTCCGGGGACCGATCTGCGAAGCGCCCTGGCCCGGTTCATGGAGCACCAGGCCAAGTGTCTGCCGGTAGTGAATGAGGACCACCTGCTCCTGGGGGAGGTGCACCTGGAGCAGCTGCTCCAGGTATGAGGCTGTGAATCATGTCTATGGTTTCCTAGTACTATGTTCCGAAAATATTGTTTCAATTTTGGCATTAATGCTATTTCATTTATAAGTGTATCAAATTCGAATATAGAAATCCGAAATCCGAAACAAATATCAAATTCAAATTTACCAATTACCAAAACAACTGACGAATATTTTGCCATTTTTATTTTTTTCGAGTTTGTTTCGTATTTCCATATTCGTATTTCGAATTTCCGTGTCCTTCTGTAAGTGGTGCCTGGTGTGCTGAAGCAATCGATATGGCCCCTGTGCCTGATTGGCCTTTTCACCTGTCTGGTGCTCTGGACCGGCCTGTGGGGCAGCCTTTTCCAACCGCTGTTCCCGGAGCTCGGATCCTGGAGCTACGAGCGGGCTCCCCTGTACCGCCTCGTTGGAGAGCACGCCTATATGGTCGGCCTATCCAGCGGCTTGGCCTGCCTCATTGGAGTGGGCCTGGGGGTGGGAGTGACCAGGCGGCTGGGCCGGGAGTTCCTGCCCTCGGTCAACGCCATGGTCTCCATAGGCCAGACCTTCCCGCCGGTGGCGGTGCTCGCCGTGGCCGTTCCCGCGGTGGGCTTCGGGGCCAAGCCTACCATCATCGCGCTGTTTCTTTACGGGCTGCTGCCCATTGTGCGCAACACCATAGTGGGGCTGGAAAACGTGTCCCGGGATGTGAAGGAGGCGGCCAGGGGAGTGGGCATGACCGAGGGTCAGCAGCTGCTCCAGGTTGAGTTTCCCTTGGCTTTGGGGATCATCATGGCCGGAGTGCGCATCTCGGTGATCATCAATATCGGCACCGCCACCATCGGAGCCACCGTCGGCGCCGGTGGCCTGGGGGCTCCGATCATCTCCGGGCTGAACATCGACAACCCGGTCTATATCCTGCAAGGGGCCATACTTTCCGGACTGTTCGCGGTTATTGTGGATCGGCTGCTGGATCTGGTCGAGCAATACATGCGAAGGGCCCAGGAGGCCTGAGGCAGGGATGGAGCTCCATGTCCCCTGAAAACAATACTTCCTGGCTAGAAGTGGAGCATATTCTGGCCGATGCCTCGGTTCTGGAGGAGAGCATGGTGCAGCGGGTCCGGGAGCGGCTTCCCCGGGCCAGCTTCCGGGTTCTCCAGCCGGATGAGCCCCTGCCCAGCTTTCCGGACCCAGGCAAGGTTCTGTATCTCAAGCACTACCAGGGGCGCTTCCTGCGCTGGTGTCCGGGCACCAGCCGATATCGCTGCTGCGGCTACCGCATTGTCCATATCGGCGAGAACTGTCCCTTGAGCTGCTCCTACTGCATCCTTCAGGCCTACTTTCAGGACCGGCTGCTCAAGGTCTGGGCCAATGAGGGCGACCTTTTCCGGGAGCTGGCGGAGCATTTCAGCCGGAGGCCCGGTGAGCGGTTCCGGGTGGGGACCGGGGAGTTCACCGACTCTCTGGCTTTGGAGTCGATTACCGGCTCCACCCGGGACCTGGTGGCATTCCTGGCCGAGTTTCCCAATGTCTGTCTCGAGCTCAAGACCAAGGTGACTGACCTCTCCTGGATGGACAGGGTCCAGCGGCCGGATCGGGTCCTGCCGGCCTGGTCCCTCAACGCCCCGGAGATCGTCGCTTCCCAGGAGCGATGGACCGCCCCCCTGGAGGAGCGTTTGCAGGCGGCCCGGGAATGCGTTCGGTGCGGGTTCCGGGTCTGCCTCCACTTCGATCCCATCATCGCCTACCCCGGCTGGGAGCAGGGCTACAGCCGGATCGTCGACGCCATCTTCGACTACCTCCGCCCCAAGGACATCGTCTACCTCAGCCTGGGCTCCTTTCGCTGCATGCCCCAGCTCAAGGAGATCATAGCCGTAAAATGGCCGCAAGCGACCTACATCCACGAGGAGATGGTCACCGGGATGGACGGCAAGCTCCGTTTGCTGCGCCCGCAACGCATTGGCCAGCTCAGGTATGTGGCCGACCGGCTGAAGCGCTACGGCCTGGGGAGGCAGATCTATCTGTGCATGGAATCGGATGAGGTCTGGCGGGCTGTTTTGGGATGGACCCCTTTGGATCTTGGCGGCCTGCAGCGACACCTTCTGGAGCTGGCCTTCCATTGATCCCGTTCCAGGGAAGATGCGACGGCAAAAAATTTTCTTTGCCGTCGCAATGGTCGGTGCTTAGAGATAAATGGTCATTAAAATCAAGATATTAAAGCAAGTTGCTTGCGCTTGCACCCGTCACCTTTGACTTTTTGCAGTTGCGTCAAAGAAGTCTCTTTTTTCCAATGAAATGCATTTAATAGCTGTACTTCCATTTCACCTCCAAGGACTGGGTAACCGAGCCGGCCCGAGTCTCCACCGAGACATTCGGCGTGATGTCCACCTCTACGGTCACGCGTCCGGTCTCTGCTTCCACTCCTTTTTCCACCTTAAAGAAGATGTTTTCGTTCAAGTACTTACCCACCCCAACCACCGGCCCCGAGCCTTCGCTCTGACCCGATTCCAGCTCAAGCACATCGATCTGCAAGGACTGCCGCAGCTTGTCCATGAGTCCGGGCTGGCCGCTTCCGGTCAAGGTGCGGATGGCCAGGGCCAGCTTGACAGCTTGAACCGGAGTGATAGCGCTCAGCTCCCGGTTGAACAGGAAGCGGGACAGGATCTCGTCCCGGGGATAGGGCGGCTCGGAGTTGAAAGTTAAGTCCATGTCGGTCACCGGTCCCTGCACCTGGAGAATGACTTTGATGTCCTTGGCCTCGGTCGCTGCTCTCAGATCGAGCACAGGTTGCGGTGGATACTCGTTGAGAAAGGTGATCCTCCCTTCTTCCAGCCGAAGCCGCTTGCCGAGGAAGTCCAAGCGTCCCTGGATGAGCTCCATGGATCCGTTGATCTGGGGAGAAGCGGCGGTGCCCTGGATCAGCAGATTGCCCTTCCACTCCGAATCAAGGCCCCGTCCGCGCACAAAGCAGCCTCCTGGAATACGGACCCTCAGGTCCAGATCGATGCGCTTGGCCAAGGGAGGCGGTGCAGCTGCGGCCGGGCCGGGGGGCTTTTTTTCCGCTCCGGTCTGGTCCAGCTCCACCACGCTCAGCCCTTCCATACCCTTCGGCTTGGCCTGCGGCATTCTGAGCTCCACTGGAAACAGGGACAGCTCGCCGCTGAGGCTCAGCCTCTCTCCTCGGCTCTGAAGGCGTATCTCCCCGGAGGTCTGACCGGAGAAGAAATCCAAGCTAACCAGCTCCGCCTTGTCCAGCTTCAGGAGGCAATCGAAAGAGGGATCTTTGAGGTTCTCGAAAACGAGCTGGCCCTGGCCGCTAAGGCTACCCTTGCGGCCGTCCGTGGCCTTCAGGGTTCGGATGGCCATTCTGCGGCCCAGAAAAGCGCATTCCAGGGTGAGATCCGAGACGGTCGTGCCGGTGGAGAGATTTTCGTAGACCCCGTTGTTCAGGTCCAGCTCACCGGTGATTGACGGGTCCTCCAGCCGTCCGGAGAGCTTGAGCGAGGCCTTGATCTGTCCGCCGAAACGATGAGCGTCCACAGGGAAGGCCGCAAAGATTCGATCCAGGTTCAGGCCGGCTTCAACGCTGCCCTGGAGAATGTCCCTTCCCAGCTCGAACTGCCAGGGAGCAAAAGAGACAGACAGGGGGAGCTGCAGCTCAGCATGCACCGGGCTCATTTCTTTGCTTTGCATATCCAGAGTCAGATGGGCGGTGCCCTGCTGGCAGCGGCCTTGCATTGCCAGGGTGAAGGCCGGGATATCCGCGATGTCCGGCTGCAGGGCGCGAAGCTCGGACATCTTTGTCCGGATCTCGATAACCGGTTCTTCAGGGGAGCGGGAGACTTCAAGCTCCGCATCTGCCCGGCCGTCCAATGCGGGAAGCGAAGGCAGGGGCAGGTGCTTCAGATTGAAGTCGGCCAGGGAAAGGCTGCCCTGCAAGGAATCTTTAGTCCATTGCAGGCTCGCTTGGGCTCGTCCGCCGCCGAGGCTCACCTTCGGTGCTGCCAGGCTGAGCTTTTGGTTTTCCCGGAGCACAGAGATCGGCTGCGACCAGGCGGCTTTAAGAACGCCGAAACTGAGCTCGCCGGTGGGGAGCAGGACTTGCGTTTCCCCGGGTGTATGGCGCATTCGCCCCGAGGTGTCGACAATGAAGGCTTGCTCGGCCTTTCCTTTGGCTTGCAGGCTGAACCGGGCTTGGCTTTGCTCCCCCTTGGCCTGGATGGACACCTGATCAACAGCAAAGTCGTTCCTTTTGATCCCGGACCCGGTAAAGGACAGAGAGCCTGCAAGCTGGCTCAGGTCCTGAAACCGGGCCTTGGCCTGAGCTTTGGCTGCTGCGAACCACGGGGTTTCCAAGCCCTCCAGCTCCAGGCTGGTCCTGCCGAAAGGCTGGTGAATGGATCCCTGCAGGGTAGCCGCAGCAGACAGCCGTCCCGAGGTTCTGGTTCGCACAAAGGATTGCAGCCACTCCAGATCCTCGGCCTGCATATCCCAGTCTGCGGCAAATGTTCTGCTTTCGGGTTGCCAGCTGAGCTGTCCTTGTCCGTTCAATCCGGGAGCCCGAATGGCTATTCGGTCCAGAGACAGAGAGTCCGGCAGGGCGGAGAAACGGGCCTCGCCCTGCAGGGCGGTTTCTTGGCGCTCAAGCGACCAGGAGAGGTTGCCCTGAGGGGCTTGGGGAAGCTGATCGGCCTGTATCTCAACCCCTAGCCTGGAGGGCAGCAGGCCGCCTCCGGCAAGGCCCTGGATGCTGAGGCTGGATTGTGCTGTGAAGCGGGCGAAGGCTCCTTGCACCTTCCCTTTGGCCTGCAGGAGACCCTTCATGGGCCCGGTGCCGGGAAGTTCGCTCAGCCGCGGACCGGATAGATTCCAGTTCAGGTTGAAGGCCCTGGAGTTCAGCTGAATATCGCCGCTTGCTGCAAGCTCGGTCTGCCCTCCGGCGAGGGAATCCAGATCGATATTCAAATCCTTGATCTGAAGGCTGCCATTTGCTGCGGCCTCCATATCCCAGGACCAGGAGAAAGGGCCCAGGGGACTGGACGCGGCAGTCGGAGCAATTGCCTCGCAACCGCCTTTTCCAATGAGGCTGAGGGATGCCGGCTTGTCCTGGACCGCTGGCTGGGGCTGTGCGGTAAGGTCGGCCTGGACCCCCTGGAGCTTTGTTCCGGCCAGCTCAGCTTCAGGCAGGGAAAGCTGCAGCTTCACTTGGGGCAGAGTCAACGGGCCGCTGATGTCGGCTGCTAGCTCGGCCCGGCCCTGGAGAGGGAATGGAGCCAGGCTTTGCCAGGCCTGGAGATCGATTGCCGACATCTGGGCCTGAGCCTGGAGGGTTTCTTCTCCAAGATCGAGCCTTCCGCTGAGCTGCAGGCTGCAGCTCGGAGCGGAGAGAGCAAAGGAGTCCATACGCAGGAGGGATTGTTCCCTGTTCAAGCCAAGCGAGAAGCCAAGCTCCAAGGGCTGGGCAGTCAGGGATTGCGGCAAGCCTTGCAAGCCAGGCAGGGCGGAAGCCGCAGCCAGATGGGCTTGCCCCTTGGCCTGCAGCTTGAGGCCCGGGTCTCTTAAGCCCAAGCCAAGCTCGGTTTGCCACAGGGGGCGGTTGTCAAGGTGCAAGGCGAGCTCGCCTTCCCAGGCCTTGAGCGGCCCTCGCCCGGTAAGATCGAGGGACCAGGGGGCCTGTAGGGAGAGGCCGAGCCTGCTGGCCCAAAATCCACCCCGGGGCTCTTTGGCGGAGAGGTCCACTTCGAGATGCTCAAGATCGGAACGCAGACTGAGATCGGCCTGTAAGCCCTGCCTGTCGATGTCTACTTGCCGGAGGCGTAAAGCGGTCCGGATTTCATGAGAGGAAGGATCGAATGCTCCGCGGCCTCTCAAGCTGAAAACAGCCGCCTCCCGGAGCATGGATCTGGGAAGGATGATCCGGGAGAGGGCAAGCCGCTTCACGGAGGTCCGGGGCAGCCAAGAGGGCAGAGAAGCAGGCCGGGCTTCAGGGTCCGGCTCGCCGGGATCCGGAAGGCGGTGCAGGGTGATCTGCCCGGCTTCCAAGTCCAAAATGGCGAGCCGGCCGCTTAAAAGCGGCCAAGGATTCCAGTTCAGTCTGGCCTGCTCGATTTCCAGCCACTTGGATCCGTGCTGGGAGAGGCTCAAGGAGCGCAGCCGGATATCGAAGGGCAAAAATCCGTGAATGTCCTGTACCGATATATCCGGCCCCAGCTGTGCATTGATCCAGCGGCTCAGGTAGCTCCGGGCCGGATCGGTTTGCAGTGCAAGGATGCCCAGAGCCAGGATGCCGAGAAGGGCAACTACTCCGGCTGCAGCCCAGACGGAGATGCGAAGCGGCCTTTTCCTTGCCTTCATGCTCAAAAGGCCTGGCCCAGACTTAAGTAGATCTGAAAGGAGTCGACCTCATCCCGGTTGTTCAGCGGAAAAGCCACATCGAGCCTAAGCGGGCCGATGCCGGTGAAGTACCGCAGGCCTACTCCGCAGCCCCAGGAAAAATGATCGCTCGACCACCGGGGCAGGGGATCGTCATCCACGGTTCCGCCGTCAACAAAGGCCGCGCTTCCGAAGGATTTGCTCCACTTCCAGCGCATCTCGGCGGATATCTCGATAAGGGATCGGCCGCCGGCCGGATCGCCGTCTTTTTCAGGCCCCACCTCCTGGTAGGGATAGCCCCGGATGGAGCCTCCTCCCCCGGCGTAGAAGCGCTCATCCGCCGGAATGCTTTCCGTGGAGGCGCCGAACAGGGAGCCCAGCTTGCCCCGAAAAGCCAGAACCGGAGCCTCCTCGGAGAAAAGGGACCAGTACCATCTCCAGGTTGCCACAGTTCTGGCAAAGGTAAGGTCCTGGGAGGCCAGGCTTCGGTAGGGCGTGAGGTTCAGACCGGCCGCATATCCCCGGGTGGGATCCAGAACGTTGTCCCGGTTGTCGATCGCTAGAAACAAGGGCAGGGAAAAGAGGTGGAAGGTTTTTGTCTCCCCTTGCTCCTTGATCCTGGAGCCTTTGTACCCCACGCCGCCTCCGGCCAGCAGAGTCTCGGTCAGCTGCCGCTCCACTCCGCCTCTGGAGCTGAAGCTCAAGCTCTCGTAGGTGTCGGTGTCCTCTCTGGCTAGGGAGCCGAGGAGGTTGAGGCTTTGATTCGGGCTGTAGAACGCGTCCTCGCGGTAGCGGGTCTGCAGCTCCTGCCTTATCTGCGAGGCCTCGGACTGAACACGGAGCTTCTCCCCTTGGCCGAGAATGTTCCGATGCTCCCAGGAGGCTCGCACCCCGGGGCCGATGTCGGTATCGAAGAAGCCGCCCAGGCTCACGGTCCTGTGCTCGCGCTCCTTGAGCTCGACGGTTAGCGGCAGGCGGCCGGATTCGTTGAGGCTGTCCCCGTGGTGGACCTGGATAAAGCTGAACAGCTCGGTAGCCAGAAGACGCTGCTTATACTGCCGGACCAGGGTCGGATCATAGACGTCTCCCTTGCTCCAGGGGATCTTTTGCCGCACAAGCTCCGGATCTACGCTTTGCAGGCCCTGAAAGGCGACCTCTCCGAAGCGCGCCTTGGGACCCGGGTGGATTACAAGCTCGACCTCTACGCTGTTCCGGGAATGGTCCACCAAGAGGCGGGGCTTGTCGAGGGCGGCAAAAACATAGCCCTGGTTGCCGATCCGCTCCGCCAGCCTCTCCTTGGCCCGGCGCACAGACTCCGCAAGCAAAGGCTCTCCTTTCTGAAGCCCCAGGCTTTCCGGCTTGGGCAGATCAGGCTTGGTTGCGCCCAGCGGCGGTTGGAAACGATAGCGAGCTCTAGCCAGCCGGTAGATTGGACCCGAAGCGATGTCAAACGTGAGGCTCCAGGCTTGTTTTTCCGTCTGGCTGATGTCAAAAGCTATCTCGGAATCAAAGTAGCCTTGGGAGCGCAGGATCTCCTTGAAGGCTTCCCGGTCCGATTCCGCTCGGCGGCGCAGGAGAAAGCGCGACTGCGGGGGCTGATCTTGGCGGAGATAGGCCTCCGAGGCCTGTTTCAACAGCTTGACAAGGGAGCTGTCCTCCAGGCCCTGGAAATGGACCCGATAACCCTTAACGGCTTGGCAGCTGGCTGCAGAAGGCGACAGGCCCCAGGCGACTGCCCAGACAATCAGGCAGCCGGCACCCAGGCTCCGTAGGGTGCATTTGTACGGTGCGAACCGTGCAGGCATGGACAAGGCCTGATCTCATTCCGGGTCCGGGATTAAAAAGGGGCCTAAAGCCGAAGCGGCGGGTGCAGTCAGCGCGGCCAGCGGCTTTCAAACCATGGTCTAAGTCATACCGTCCAGGTGGCTTGCTGGGATTGCATGATCCGCTTGCTGCAGCCGTCCTTGAGATAGCATTCCTCGCATTCACCGCGGTAGGGCAGCGGAGTGACTACGCCGAAGCGGACGTTCAGGGTTCCGTCGTTCCTGTATTCCAGCCCCAGAGGGGACAGGGACCGCTTGAGGACCTTGTTCGGCTCCGGAAGAGGAGCGCAGGACTGATGGCCGCATTCGGGAAGAATCTCCAGCATGGTGGCCATGATAACGCACTGGGCGATGATGTGCAGCTCCTCGGCCCAATCCGGGTCCTGCTCCCGAACCCGATCCAGCTCGGTCTCGATCTCCGGCTTGAGCCACAGCACGAGGTAGCCCTTTCTTTCTCCCAGCCTATAGGCCTGCAGATATCGAAAGACCCATTGCCAGCCGGATTCGATCCTTACCGCCAGATCGCCGCTGATCCGCTTGTTGCCGGAAAGAAGCAAATAGGTTTCCAGATCTACGAAAGGGGTTACCTTGATTTGTTGTGCTGGGAGGGATTTCAAAATCATGCTCCTGATGCTTGGTGTTCAGCTCAAAGGCGCTGCGCATGGCGCATAGCGAAGAAGGGTTGCCTGAGGACCCGTTTTCTTGCTTTTCTTGCTTCTTCTTTTTGCAAAAAAAGAAGGGCGTCTAGCCCAGGCCAGAAAAGTCTTCATTTCGGGCCTGGGCTAGAAGAGGCTTTTTAGCCAGGAGGGCACAGCAATCATTTTGCCATTGGGATCCACGCAGGCGTGCTTGGTCCAGCCCTCGGTCATGAACCGCTCTTTCTCGCTTTGATTGAAAACTTCATAGAAAAAGGTGAGCGAAGCGCGTCCCCAATTGCCGATGCCGGCGCGAACGGCAACCACCTGTTCATACCGGGCCGGGGCGCGGTAGCGGCAGTAGGCTTCGCTGACCGGAAGGAACAGGCCCCGGGCCTCCACCTCGGCGTAGCTCATGCCGAAGGCGCGCAGAAACTCGCTTCTGGCCCGCTCGAACCAGTGGAGGTAGTTGCCGTAGTAGACCACGCCCATGGCATCGGTTTCTCCGTAGGACACCCGGTGGGTCCACCACTTCTCCGGCTGCGGAAACGCTTTGCGAGGGGTCATGGCTCGGATCCCAGCCTGTGCTCTATCCAGGGCAGGAGCGCCTGGCCGGAATCCAGCCAAATGAGGGACTCGGCGGCGCTTTTCTCGCAGAACCGGAGGCCGTCCGACTCCTTGTGCCTGGGATTGTAGAACAAGAAGGGCACCGGATCCGGAGTGTGGGTCCGGACCGATATCGGGGTTAAGTGATCGCAGGCGATGAGGCAGGCGGCTTGCATAGTCTCCATGCTTTCCCGCAGGGCTCCGACGATGAGGCGGTCGAAACGTTCGATGGCCTCTATCTTGGCTCCAAGGTCCCCGGCATGGGAGCATTCATCCGGGCCTTCCAGATGGAGGTAGACGAAATCCGAAGTCTGGAGAATATCCAGGGCCGCCTCAACCTTGGCCCGGTAATCCGTATCCAGGAGCCCGGTTGCTCCGGGAATATCCGGAACCTCCAGGCCTGCGGCCCGACCCAGCCCCTTGACCAGGTCCACAGCCGAGATAACGCCGCCGCTGCGCTGGAAAAGAGATTGGAATGCAGGCAGCTGCAGGGGTTTCCCCTGGCCCCAGGGCCAAATGGCGTTGGCCTGGCTGGGGTTGTTCGCATCCTTCAGGATTCTGGCTGCTTCGAATACCAGGCGGGAAAGCCCGGGGCTGCGGGAGTAGGTGGCGATATCCGCAGCCAGGGATTGATTGAGCAAGTCGTGGGGTGGCGTGATCTCCAGCTTGGCCTCAAGGGCCTCGGCTCCCCCGGGCTGGAGGAGGAGATGCCGATACTGCAGCCCGGGTATGAATCGAAAGTCCCCGTCCTGCAGGCTTTCTTGCAGCCTGGCTATCAGCTTGGAGGCTGTTTCGGTGTCCACATGGCCGGCACAGTAATCGAGCATGAGCCCTTGGGAGGAGAACTGGGATACGGTGCACAGGTTGAGCCGGTAGACGATGTCCGTTTTAGCCAGGTCCAGGCCCTGGGCCGAGGCCTCGATAGGCCCCCGCCCAGTGTGATAGGCAAGGGGATCGAATCCGAGCAGGCCCATGTTGGCGATGTCCGATCCCGGAGGCATCCCTTCCGGAATGGTGCGGCAGCGGCCGATAAGGCCGAGCTCGGCAAGACCGTCCATGTTGGGGGTTCGGGCCGCTTCGAGAGGAGTTCGGCCCCCCAGCTCGGGCACGGGGTAATCGCCCATGCCGTCGGCGATGAGGATAAGCAGTTTTTGGCGCATGGGTACCTTTACAGAATGCGGTAGTGGCGCGTGGGAGCCTTGATAAAGCTCAGCTCGTCGATTTCCTTGAGAGCGGACTGTACGTTCTTCAACTGTGCGGTGTGGGTCAGGAAGACCACTGGTACGGTTTTGCCGTTCGGCTCCTGCTTCTGGACCACCTGGGCAATGCTGATGTTGTGCTCGCCCATGATGCCGGAGATGACCGAGAGAACGCCGGGGCGATCCTGCACTGTGAAACGGAAGTAATGCTTGCTCACCGTGAGCTCGGGCTCCAGGATGGCGGCCGGGGAGAGCTCGGCATCGAGAAATCCGGTGTTGTTGTAGTGGGTGCTGCGGCTGATGAGGTTCATGATGTCTGCGAGCACCGCGCTTCCAGTGGGCAGGTCCCCGGCTCCCTGGCCGTAGAGCATGATGGGGCCCACGGCATTGCCCTCCATGAGGATGGCGTTGAAGGGGCCGTTGACCTTGGCCAGCATGTGATCGTTGGGAACCAGGGCCGGGAAGACGCCGGCCTGGAGTCGGCCCGACTTCTCTTTGACCTGGGCGATGAGCTTGATCTGGTAGTCGAAGTCCTTGGCCCGCAAAATGTCGTAGGGCTCCAGGCCGCTGATACCGTGCACGGAGAGGTTTCGATAGGGGTAGTCCTCTCCGTAGGCCAGCCGGATGAGCACGGTGAGCTTGTGAGCCGCGTCGATGCCGTCCACATCCAGAGAAGGGTCGGCTTCGGCATAGCCCATCTCTCTGGCCTGCTCCAGGGCTTCTTCAAAGTGCAGTCCTTTTTCGGTCATCTCGGAAAGGATGAAGTTGGCCGTTCCGTTGAGAATGCCGGTCAAGGACTTGATTCTGTTTCCGGCCAGGCTTTCCTTGAGGGTCTGCACGATGGGAATGCCTCCAGCAACGCTGGCCTCATAGGAAAGCCCCAGGTTGTTTCTGGCCGCCAAGCTGAAAAGCTCGGGTCCGCGCTCTGCCAACAGGGCCTTGTTGGCTGTCACTACCGATTTTCCGGATCTCAAGGCTCCGGTTATGATCCGGTAGGCTACGTCGTATCCGCCGATGAGCTCGACGATGATATCCAGCTCGGGATCCTCTATAAGATCCTCGATGCGATCGGTGAATAAGGTTTCCGGCGAGGGAATGGAGCTGCGAACCTTGCCCAGGTCGCGCACCAGGATGGTTTTGATTCGGACTTCGCGCCCCAGCCGCCGCAGGATCCAATCCCGATTGTTCAGCAGTATCTGGACCAGGCCCGTGCCCACGGTTCCATAGCCGGCCAGGCCTATTCGGATGGGCTCATTGTCTTGCATTGTCTCTCCTGCGCGTTGTAGGTGCCACGGGAGGGGTTGCCGGCAGAACGAGGGGATAGATCATTTTGTCCGCTCATGCAACCGGGCTCATGTCTCCCGGGATTAGGGAGATCCTCAAAAAAATGGGGCTGACATGCCTTGGGAGCTCTGCCTCCCAAGGCATGTCAGCTGAACAGCTTCTTCATGCCCCGTACGGCCTGGTTGATCCGCTGCCTGTTCTCCACTAAGGCGAAGCGCACATGGTCGTCGCCGTAGTTGCCGAACCCGAGACCGGGAGAAACTGCCACCTTGCCCTCCCGGAGCAGGAGCTTGGAGAACTCCACCGAGCCCAGGGAGCGATACTGCTCCGGAATTTTGGCCCACACGAACATCGTGGCCGGTGGCAGGGGCACCTCCCAGCCGATGCGGTTCAATCCCTTGATCAGGCAGTCCCTTCGGTCCTTGTACTCGGAAACAATCTCCTGGACGCAGTCCTGAGGGCCGTTCAGGGCGACGATGGATGCGATCTGGATGGGCTGAAAGATACCGTAGTCCAGGTAGCTCTTGATCCGGGTCAGGGCATGGATGATCTTGGGGTTGCCGCAGCAGAAGCCCACCCGCCAGCCGGCCATGGAGTAGCTCTTGGACAGGGAGAAGAACTCGACTCCCACATCCTTGGCTCCTTCCACCTGGAGAAAGCTCGGCGGCTGGTAGCCGTCAAATGCCAGATCCGCATAGGCCAGATCGTGAACCACATACATCTTGTGCTCTTTGGCGAAGTCCACGATCTTGCGAAAGAACTCCAGCTCCACCGTGTAGGTGGTCGGATTGTGCGGAAAGCTGATAATCAGGAGCTTGGGCAGCGGCCAGGTCTGCTTGGTGGCCGAGAGCAGATCCTCGAAGAAGTCCCGGTCCTTGTCGATGGGAACCCGGCGGACATCTCCCCCGGAAATGATGGCGCTGTAGGTGTGGATCGGATAGGTCGGATCCGGGGCAAAGACCACGTCGCCGGGGCTGAGCATTACCAGGGCCAAATGGGACAGGCCTTCCTTGGCCCCGATGGTGGCTACGGCCTCGGTCTCCGGGTCCAGGTCGACCTCGAATCGCCTGGCGTACCAGTCGCAGATGGCCCGGCGAAGGTTGGGAATGCCTTTGGAGGCCGAGTAGCGATGGTTGGACGGCTTCTGGGCCGCCTCGGTCATCTTGTCCACGATGTGCTGCGGCGTTCCGATGTCCGGGTTGCCCATGCCCAGATCCACGATGTCTTCGCCCTGGCGGCGCAGCTGCATCTTGAGGTCGTTGACCACGGCGAATACGTAGGGAGGCAATCGCTGCATGCGGGGAAATTCGTTCATTAAAAAGCTCCTCTCCCGTGAACTTTGAGCTCACAAGAAACTTCGAAAAACAAATATATATCCAGGAATGGCGCTGACGTCAAAGGCACCGGGAATACAAAGCCAGGAGAGCTTGGGGGCAGGCGGGGAGCAGCCCCTTGAAATTTCCGTTTTATCAGTACCCTATCCAGGAGCTGAATAGTTGACAATCCCTCGGGACTGTTTAGACATATATTGATTTTTCGGGGTAAGGAATCTATACTTGACAGCAAGCTGTGAAGCAGTTCTCAAGGGCTGGACAAGCCGCTTGTCCGCCGGTGAGCAACAGCCCTTAGCGGGCGGAGAAAAGATATGGAGAGAGCGTATGACCAAATATTCCTCCGGCTCCTGGCTCGAGATTCAGGATATGAAAGAAAAGATGGATCACCTGATGGATCAGATGCGGGAGAAATTTGACTTGCAGCAGAGAATCAATGAACGGGCCGCCTTGTGGCAGCCGGTCACCGATGCCTATGAAACCGGCCAGATGTTCGTCATTCAGATGGAGCTCCCCGGCTTGACCCGGGACCAGGTGGCGATCGAGGTGCAGAACCGGGAGCTCTGGGTTTACGGGGAAAGGCGGCTGCTCAAGGATGTCTCCGGAAGCTCCTATCAGATCCTGGAGCGCTCTTACGGGCCCTTCGCCCGCAAGTTCGTGCTTCCGGCCAAGGTAAGCCAGGCCGATATCCGGGCCAGCCTGGAGAACGGGCTGCTCACGGTGACCATTCCCAAAATCGAGACCGGACCGAGCTATCGCAAGATCCAGGTAACCGAAGAATAGACCTAGGGATTATTCCCGCCGCGCTTTTTGCTGCAGCAATCAGCTTCGCGTTTTCAAGCCTAAATCCAAGGCAGCAAAAGATCAGCCTCGAGCGATAAAGCGAAGAAGAAATGAACCGCTAACACCAAAAGATGAGGAGGATTGCAGGAAGATGAAAAACCAACTGAAGACCGGGATATTTCTGGCGCTGCTCACTGCGCTTATATTGATCTTCGGCCAGATTCTGGGCGGCCAGTCGGGGTTGATTATCGCCTTTGGCTTGGCCATAGCCATGAATGTGGGCAGCTACTGGTACTCGGACCGCATCGTGCTGCGCATGTATAAGGCCAAGGAAGTGAGCCCCCAGGAGGCGCCCGGGCTGCATCGGATCGTGGACGAGCTGTCCCAGCGGGCAGAGATCCCCAAGCCAAGGGTCTACATCATACCCGAGCAGGCGCCCAACGCCTTCGCCACCGGGCGGAACCCGCAGCACGGCGTGGTCGCGGTTACCGAGGGCATAACCAACATCCTTACCCTGGATGAGCTCAAAGGGGTCCTGGCCCACGAGATGGGCCATATCAAGAATCGGGATATTCTCATTCAAACGGTGGCCGCCACCCTGGCCGGAGTCATCATGTTCGTGTCCAGCATGGTCAAGTGGGCCGCCATTTTCGGGCTGGGCGGCAATGACGAGGAGGGGGGGAGCCCCCTGATGGCTATTGTGCTGGCTATCATTGCTCCCATAGCGGCCATGCTGATCCAGATGGCCATATCCCGCTCCAGGGAATATCTGGCGGATCAGTCCGGAGCCCGCTTTGCCGGCAATCCGGAGTTTCTGGCCAGTGCCCTGCAAAAGCTGGAGGCGGCCAGCAAAAGAGCCCCCATGCGTCAAGGCAACCCCGCCACGGCACACATGTTCATAGTCAATCCCTTAAGCGCTACGAGCATGGCCAACCTGTTCAGCACCCATCCCCCGATTCAGGAACGGGTCCAACGGCTGCGGTCCATGCGCTCTCTGGCCTAGGCTTACAGCATGCTGCTACCGGGGCGAAGCTCTACGTCGGGCTTCGCCCCTTTTTTATTGTTCGCCAATGAGCATCGGCTGCGGCGAGGAGCCGTATCCGATGCCTTGCTGCAAGGAGACTCCATCATGAGAGGACGCCTGGATCGATACCTGATTACAGGGCTCATTGCGTTCTGCCTTTTGGCTCCGGTACCGTTTTCCGCTGGGGCAGCCGGGTCTGAGCAGCTGCGACGGACCCCGGTGGTGGAGGCGGTGCAAAAAGCATCACCGGCCGTGGTCAACATACAGGCCTCCAAGGTCATCGAGCGCAAGTCGAGCCCCTTTGCCGACTTTTTCGGCTCGGACAGATTCTTTCAGGATATATTTCCCGGGCAAAAGCGCCGCTTCGTGCAGCGAAGCCTGGGCTCCGGAGTGATCATCGATGGAGCCAAGCGGCTCGTCCTGACCAACTCCCACGTGATCACCGGCGCTTCGGATATCAGCGTGCGCCTGCTGGACGGCCGATCCTTCCAGGCCGACCTGGTGGGCTCGGAGCCGGATTTCGACCTCGCACTGCTCAAGCTGTCCGGGGAGGGCGCCTTGCCGGAAGTGAGCGTGGGCAGCTCCGACGACCTCCTTATCGGCGAGTCGGTCATCGCCATCGGCAATCCCTACGGATTCAGCCACACCGTGACCACAGGCGTTATCTCCGCCGTGGACCGCACCGTGGATACCAAGCAGGGAACCTTCATGGGCTTCATCCAGACCGATGCGGCCATCAACCCGGGCAACAGCGGCGGCCCCCTGCTGAACCTTCTGGGGGAGGTGGTGGGCATCAACACGGCCATTTACGCTGAGGCCCAGGGGATCGGTTTTGCCATACCCATCAACAAGGCCAAGAACGTGGTCCAGGAGCTGGTGAGCCACGGCAGCGTCCAGCCGGTCTGGCTGGGGCTCGCGGGACAGGATGTGGATCAGAGAACGGCCAGCTATTTCGGGCTGGATCGCCCTCGCGGCATGCTGATCACCGAGGTCTTTGAGCAGACTCCGGCGCAAAAGGCCGGGCTGCGCTCCGGCGACATCCTGCTCAGCTTGGAGGGTACGGAGATCAAAGGCAAAAATCACTATGTTCGTTTGATACGCAACCTGACACGGGAAGCGCAGGTGGAGCTCACCCTGTGGCGGGAGCAGCAGGCCCGGACCCTAAGGCTCAAGCCTGCCGGTTTCAGCCGCGAGAGAGCCCTTGCCTTGGCCGAGGAGCGTTGGGGGCTCAGGGTCCGTCAAGGGGATCAAGCCCTGGTTGTCAGCCAGGTGCGGAGCAGCAGTCCGGCCCAGGAGCTGGGCCTGCGGGCGGGGGACCGTATCTACAAGATTGCCGGTCAGCCCATGGAGAGCCTGGAGGACTTCGTGCAGTCCTTTATTCGCTATCGGATGCAGCAAAGCCTCATGCTGCTCGTAGCCAGAGGCGATCGAGGCTACTACGTACGCCTGCGGTTGTGATTTTTTCGCCCTCGGCCTCGTATCTTGAGTGTTCAGTTCACAGTTAAGGTAAAAAAATCAAAGAGATAAGCCAAAAGCATTCACAGTCAAGCCGGCTCGTAAATATCTGTAGTAGAAACAATAGGTTATTCAAAAACTCTTGACTGTCGAGCTCCTATAAACTCCATACAAAATTGCGAACCGGTCATCCGGCACTCAGTTTGCTCAGTCTCAGCTCGAGCCTGGATGAGAGCTCCTACTCAGGTGTCAATCACCAAAGTGGAAGCAGGTTGCAGTCAAACTGAGTGCCTGGTCACTCAAGTTGCTGAAAAGTATTAATTTTATTTTTCTTCAATGAATTGCCACTAAGTCAGCGCAGCCGGAGGCTGCGCTGACTTGACATGAGTCGACGGTTAAGGCTAAGAATCCAAACAGTTTCTGCGTATCCCGCCCCGGGCAAAGAAAGCTGTGTATTGGGGCTTCCAGACCGGATTGCAGGAAGGATGTGAACTTCGGAACAAAGTCTCGGCTTTCATGCCCAGGCATGCGAGCCGGGTTGAGGATATCTCCTTGAGCCGGAAATCCGTTAACAGCTTCGAACAGCTCATGCGCTCGCAGCAAGCCGATCTTATCCGGGCTTGGTTCCAGAGCGCCCTGAATACCTACCCCTCGGATACAGCGCAATTCCTCAAGAAACAGAAAGACCCTTTCGCCAATCCAGTAGGAGCCACGCTCTCTCGGGAGCTGGAAAAGATCTTTGAGGAGCTTCTTGCCGAACAGAGCTCGGATGAGCTTGTCGAGTCGGTGGAGGCCATCGTCCGCATCCGGGCCGTCCAGGACTTCAGCCCCTCACAGGCGATATCCCTCTTTCTGAGCTTTAAGCAAGTGCTGCAATCCCGGCTGGAGCCCACGGTAAGCCAGCGAGGCTGGCAACGTGAGCTCCGGGAAATGGAGAACAGGGTCGATCAGCTCTGCCTTCTGGCCTTTGACGTGTACGTCAAGTGCCGGGAAAAGATTTGGGAGCTCAAGGCCAACGAGGCGCAGCAGCGCGTGAGCTACATCCTGCGCAAGTGGGGTAAAGAGCAGTCCCGCACAGATGAGCATTCGAAAAGAGGTGCCGAAGGCTTGAACACTAACAGGCTGGAAACGAGGAAGCGAGGTGAGCCGACATGAATGTCCTGTATTCACTGATCATGGTCCTGGCTCTGGTCATGATCCCCTTGCTGGGTACCGGAGCTGCGGAGTGGCACACATTGTTCGGTGTCATTATTCCCTATTTGGCCTTTATCTTCTTTGTGGGAAGCTTTATCTACAAGGTGGTTGACTGGGGGCGCTCCGCCGTTCCCTTCCGGATTACCACCACCGGGGGCCAGCAGGAGTCCCTGCCCTGGATCAAGCAGAGCAAGCTGGACAACCCTTCCACCACAGTCGGCGTTGTGCTGCGCATGATCCTGGAAGTTCTCCTTTTCCGCTCCCTGTTCCGCAACACCAGGGTGCAGCTCTTCAAGGACGGCCCGCAGCTGAGCTACGGCTCCTCCAAGTTCCTCTGGCTGGGCGCCATTGCCTTTCACGCCTCCTTTTTTATCATTCTCATCCGCCACATGCGCTTCTTCACCGAACCGGTACCGGCGGTGTTCAACTGGCTGGAGTTCTTTGACGGCATTCTGCAGGTCGGGGTGCCGACCCTCTTTCTGACCGAGATCGTCATCCTGCTCGCCTTGCTTTACCTCTTTCTGCGCCGGATCGTAGTGCCTCAGCTGCGCTACATATCGCTGCCCACGGATTACTTCGCCCTGTTCCTCATCTTTGCCATTGTCCTCTCCGGGGTGTTCATGCGCTACTTCGTCCGCACGGACGTCATGTACATCAAGGAGCTGACCATGGGGTTGATCACCTTCAGTCCCGCCATTCCCGAGCAGATCGGGGCAATATTCTACATCCATCTCTTTCTGGTCTGCGCCTTGCTCGTCTACTTCCCCTGGAGCAAGCTGATGCATTTTGCCGGGGTCTTTCTCTCCCCGACACGCAATCTGGCCAACAACAACCGTATGCAGCGACATATCAATCCCTGGAACTATCCGGTCAAACTCCACACTTACGAGGAGTGGGAGGATGACTACCGCGAGGCGATGAAAGAAGCTGGCATTCCAGTGGAAAAGGAGTAAACCATGTCCAAGGTACCTTCCTCAGACAAGCTGACCCAAAGCATAGACTACGAGCCGCCGCGGCAGTCCTGGATGACGAATGTGCCTCCGGATTTTCGGCCCGGCACCTTCAGCTATCCCGGTCATCCCAAGAATCTGAAAATTTTGGACTACCCCAATCCCAGGGAGTGGGCTCCCCAGGACGAGGACTGGAAGCTTCCGGAAAACTGGCAGGAGATCATTTACCAGGGCTTCATGGATCGGCTGCAGAAGTACCGGTCCCTCAAGATCTTCATGGATACCTGCGTCCGCTGCGGGGCCTGCGCCGACAAATGCCACTACTTCATCGGCTCCGGCGATCCCAAGAACATGCCCGTGCTGCGGGCCGAGCTGCTGCGCTCCATATACCGGAAGGACTTCACCACCGCCGGCCGGCTGCTGGGCAAGCTCAGCGGGACCCGGGCGCTCACGGTGGAGGTGATCAAAGAGTGGTTCATGTACTTCTACCAGTGCTCGGAATGCCGGCGCTGCTCCCTGTTCTGCCCTTACGGCATCGATACGGCCGAGATCACCATGATGGGCCGCGAGCTTCTCAATCTGCTCGGCCTGAACATCAACTGGGTCATGGAACCGGCGGCCAACTGCTTCAAGGTAGGCAACCATCTGGGCATTCCGCCGCACACCCTGAAAGACATCATCGACTTCATGACCGACGATATCGAGGAGGTGACCGGCAAGAAGATCGAGGTTCCCTTAAACAAGAAAGGGGCGGAGATCCTCTTTGTCACCCCTTCTGGCGACTACTTCGCCGACCCCGGCACCTACACCTTTATGGGCTACCTCATGCTCTTCCATGAGCTCGGGCTGGACTACACCATGAGCACGTACGCCTCCGAGGGCGGCAACTTCGGCCTGTTCACCTCCATGGAGACCATGAAGCGGCTCAACGCCAAGATCTACAACGAGGCCAAGCGCTTGGGGGTCAAGTGGATCCTGGGCGGCGAATGCGGCCACATGTGGCGGGTCATTCATCAGTATATGGACACCATGAACGGCCCGGCCGACTTCATGGAGGTCCCGCGAAATCCGCTCACCGGGACCGTGTTCCACAACGCCAAGTCCACCAAGATGGTCCACATTACCGAGTTCACCGCAGATCTCATACAAAACAGGATTCTCAACCTGGATCCCAGCCGCAACGACCATCTCAAGGTCACCTACCACGACTCCTGCAACCCTTCCCGGGCCATGGGGCTGCTGGACGAACCCAGGCAGGTTCTGCGGAACGTGTGCAACAACTTCTACGAGATGCCGGAACAGACCATACGGGAGCGCACCTTCTGCTGCGGAAGCGGCTCCGGGCTGAACAACGAGGAGTTCATGGAAATGCGCCTGCGGGGGGGCATGCCCCGGGCCAACGCGGTTAAGCATGTCCATGACAAGTACGGGGTGAACATGCTCTCCTGCGTCTGCGCCATCGACAGAGCAGCCTTGCCTCCGCTCATGCAGTACTGGGTGCCGGATGTCGATGTCTGCGGAGTGCACGAGCTTGTGGCCAACGCGCTCGTCATGCGGGGCGAAAAAGAACGGGAAACCGATCTGCGCGGCGAACCATTACCCGGGAAGGAGGGGTAATCTATGTACGACGGCGGAAAAATCATCACCGGCCTGGTCATATTCTTTCTGCTGCTTACCTTCCCCTTCTGGTTCAACCTCGGACAGGCCTCTTACGAGCCTCCTGAGCTGCAGGAACCGAAAAAGGGAGAGACCTGCATAGAGCCGACGGACTGGATGCGGGCCAACCATATGGAGCTGCTCGATGATTGGCGGGACATTGTCGTCCGGGAAGGCAAGCGGTACTACACGAGTTCCACCGGCCAGAAGGTGGAGATGAGCCTCCAGAAGACATGCCTGGATTGTCACGCCAGCCGGGAGGAGTTCTGTACCAAATGCCACGATGCCGCTTCCGTGGACCCATACTGCTTTGACTGTCATGTAGCGCCGGAGGAGGTTGCAAATGAGTAGCAACAGGCGAAATTTTCTCAAAATTGCCGGCATTACAGCCGCTTTAGGCCTCGGGGGCAGCTTGAGCCTGCAGGCAGGGAACTACAAGCCGGAGATCACGGAGCACAAGGAGAGCGAGGATCAGCTGGAGGCCAAGCGGTGGGGAATGGTCATCGATACGCGGAAGTTTAGAACTCACGAGGATTTCCAGCGGGTCATCGAGGCCTGTCACAGCGTGCACAACGTGCCGGAGTCCATCCCGGACGAGAAGCAGGAGATCAAGTGGATCTGGAAGGACGAGTTCCACCACGTCTTTCCCAGCCACGAGAACCCCTTTCTGGCCGATCGCCTGGAGCACCAGGAGTTCCTTCTCCTCTGCAACCAGTGCAACAATCCGCCCTGCGTCCGAGTCTGCCCTACGCAGGCCACCTTCCAGCGGCCGGACGGCATTGTGATGATGGACTTTCACCGCTGCATCGGCTGCCGGTACTGCATGGCCGGATGCCCTTTCGGCTCGCGGAGCTTCAACTTCCGCGATCCGGCCCCTTTCGTGAAGGAAACGAACGAGAAGTTTCCCACCCGGACCAGGGGCGTAGTGGAAAAATGCAATTTCTGCGCCGAACGGCTTGCTTTCGGTGAGATGCCCGCCTGTGTGGAAGCCTCTCAAGGAGCGATCATTTTCGGCGACCTGGAAGATCCGAACTCCGAGATCCGCAAGGTGCTGCGCGAGAACTTCACCATCAGGCGCAAGGTTGATCTGGGAACCAATCCAAGTGTTTTTTACATCGTTTAGGGGGCCAAAATGCTGGAAAAAGCCTTGCAAGGAGACAAAAGATACTGGAGCTGGGTGATCTTCCTGCTCCTGGTCATCGGAGCGGGATCCATATTCTACATGATCCAGTTGAGCCAGGGCCTCATGGTCACCGGAATGAGCCGCGACGTTTCCTGGGGATTCTACATCGCCCAGTTCACCTACTTTGTCGGGGTGGCCGCCTCCGCGGTCATGCTCGTCCTGCCCCTGTATCTGCACAATGTGCAGAAGTTCAAGAACATGGTTATTCTGGGAGAGTTCATGGCCGTGGCCTCGGTGGTCATCTGCCTGGGGTTCATCGTGGTCGATCTCGGTCAGCCGCAGCGGCTGTTCAATGTTATTCTCCACCCCACGCCCAACTCCATCCTGTTCTACGACATGCTCGTGCTCAACGGCTACCTGCTGCTGAACATCATCATCGGATGGAACAACCTGCACGCGGAGTATAAAGGAAGGCCCCACCCGCAATGGGTCAAGCCTTTGGTTTATATCTCCATACCCTTTGCCTTCGGCATTCATACGGTCACGGCTTTTCTGTACCAGGGCATTCCGGGACGGCATTTCTGGCTGACCGCCATCATGGCGGCCCGCTTTCTGTCCTCCGCCTTCTGCTCCGGTCCGGCCATACTGATCATTCTGGCCCTCATCGTGTACAAGCTTACCGATTACGATCCAGGCTGGGAGGCCATCAAGTCCCTGGCCAAGATCGTGACCTACGCCATGATCGCCAATGTCTTCTTCTTCCTGCTCGAGGTGTTCACCGCCTTCTACAGCGGCATTCCCGGACATCAACACACCTTTGAGTACTTCTTCACCGGCAGCCACGGCGCCAGCGCCCTGGTAGGCTGGATGTGGGTCATGGCTGCCGCCGGGTTGCTCAGCCTGGTTCTTCTTATCCCCCCCAGGTTCCGTAATAATCCGGAGTTGCTTGTCGTCGGCCTGGTTCTTCTGGTGACCGCCACCTGGATTGACAAAGGCCTGGGACTTGTGGTTGGTGGGTTTATTCCCAACATGTTCGAAGGCATTACCGAGTACGGGCCTACAATCTACGAGCTTATGATCTCCGCCATGATTTACGGTACCGGCCTGCTCATCTTGACCATTCTCTGGAAGGTGGCTATCGGAGTGAAGAAAGAAATCGGTGCCGCATAAAACGAGAACCCACAGAACACTATCGTTTCTAAAACCAACTCAGGAGGTACATTATGCCTAAAGTCATTATCGATCACGAAAAATGCGCAGGCTGTGGCGAGTGCGTCGATACCTGCCCGGCCGAGGTCCTAGAGATGCAGGACGACAAGGCAGTTGTCATCAATGAGGATGAATGCCTGGAGTGCGAGTCCTGCGTCGAAGTTTGCGAAGAGGATGCCATCACTCTGGAAGAGGACTAGACACCAGGAGCGGGTATGGCCTGGATCGCTTCTCCGGAGGAAGGCAAATGCACCGGCGATGGAGAAGGCGAAGATGTCTGTCCGGTGGATGTCTATGACCTGCAGAGCGCAAAGGCCGGACCCCGTGAACATGGAAGAATGTCTGGGGTGTGAATCCTGGGTTGAGGTCTTCGAGCAACAGGCCAGCAGGCTTTACGAGCAGTAGCTTCTCGCCTGGGAAGCCCCATTTCTGCAACAGGCCCCTAGTATATGCCCAATATATTAGGGGCTTATTTTTATGGCTTTTTCTTTGACCAAACAGCAGACTATAGGGCACAATCTGGAAAAGATCCCTTATTTGAGGATGCATTATGCAGCTTGATTTCTCCGACTTTTTTGCCGAGTACGAGCAGCTGGTAGCCAATGTGGACCGGCTGGTGCAGCAGATCAAGGAGCAGTACCCAGGCGAGGTAGCCTGTCAGCGGGGCTGTACCGACTGCTGCTTCGCCATGTTCGATTTGAGCCTCATTGAGGCCATGTATATCAATTCCAAGTTTCGGGATGCTTTGGACCAGGAAGCGAGACAGGTCATTCTGCAGCGGGCAGACGAGGCGGATCGGGAGGCCTATCGCATCAAGCGCCGCATGTACCGGGAAAGGCAGAAGGGCAAGGAAACGGATGCCATACTCAAGGAAGTGGGCAAAAAAAGAATCCGCTGCCCCCTGCTCAATGACAGCGACGACTGTCAGCTCTATGATTACCGGCCAATTACCTGCCGCGTTTACGGAGTTCCCATGGCCATCGGAGATGAGGTCCATAGCTGCCATCTTTCCGGATTCGAGCCCGGCGGCCAGTACCCCACCGTGTATATGGACCGCATTCAGGACCGGCTTATCGACATGAGCCAGCGGTTGGTGCAGAGCCTGCCCACCAAGCATATCAAGCTGGCCGAGGTTCTGGTTCCGGTTTCCATGGCCTTGCTCAACGAGTACGACGAGGACTATCTGGGCCTTGTCGAACCGCCCGCCGCCTCATCTTCCGGGGCCAATGAATGGATCATCGGCGGAGGGTCGTAGGGCCTATGGACAGGGAAGGACAAAAGCTGGCCATATACGAACGGCTCTCGGCCAGGCGGAAAAAGTTTATCGACCGCATCGGGTACGACAAATGGGATCCCTTCCAGGAGCCCAACCATCCCATAGAGATCAGAACCGATATTACCAAGCGGACCGCTACCCAGCTCGTTCGGGACTTTTACCGGGACAGCGGCCTGGAGCAGCCTTCAACCGCCTATAGCCGCGGGGTATACGAGATCTGTATGGCCATATTCAGCGCGGATGAGCGCTACAAGGCGATGTTCGACTTTTCCCTGTGGTATGCCAAAAGGCTGCAAGAGCAGGGCATCGACCCGGAGGAGGCCTGGGAGCGCTGAGTCTGCTGCGCTTGCAGGCCTGAACAATCTTTTGTTGAACACAAGGCCATCCGCTTTTGGGGATGGCGAAAGCAGCGAAATCCTTTGGAGAGTACATGAGCGACCAGAGCAAGCTGGATAAGTATATTGCCGAGATTCAGCAGAAGCTAAGAGAGAACCCCCAGGACGGACTGGCCCACTACAATATGGGATCGGTGCTCATCGGGCAGGGCAAGTTCGAAGAGGCCAAGAAGGAGCTTCAAACCGCCATACAATGTCAGCCCGATCTGGCTGAGGCCTATGTCCAGCTGGGCGGCTTGGCCATGCGGGAAGGGGATTACGCCACCTGCTTGAGCTACAATCAGCAGGCCACCAAATTCCGGCCTCGATTCGCCGTGCCGCACGGCAACATCGGCTTCGTCTACCTCCAGATGGGCAAGGTGGACGAGGCGGTCAAGGCCCTGCGCCGCGCCTTGTCCCTGGACCCCAAGTTCGTGCAGGCCAGAACCACCCTGGGAAGCGCCTTCCTCATGGAGGGGGACCTCCAGGGCTGCATCGAGGAGTGTACCAAGGCCGTTCAGGAGCAGCCCTCCTTCGGCCCGGCCTATAACAACCTGGCCCTGGCCTATGTGGAGCTGGGCGAGTACGACAAGGCCATTGAAAACTGCGATCTGGCCAGAGAGTGCGGATTCGAGGTGGCTGAGGAGCTGCTGGAGGAGCTGGCGGCGCATCGCAAGTGATTCGGGTCCCATGGCTGCGTCATATAGTCAGATTTGCCTCCGGCAAATCTGACTATATGTATGGAGCTTCACACAATGATTTGGAGGATAGAGGAGCCCAGCCGAGGCTGTCCCGCTGCCTGGTCTGAGGGGCAGATAAGCCATTCTGGCAGGGATTAGTCTTGACAAAGGCAGCCTCTTGTACCTAATATCACAAAATCTTTTTATCCACGATTCGAACCAGTCAGCACACAAATCGGCATTTCAACTCACTTCGTGCAACCCTTACCTGGAGAAGGAGGCATTGTAATGACAAAACATGAGACCCCATTGGTTGATCAATTGGAAAGCGGTCCGTGGCCGAGCTTCGTTTCGGATTTGAAGCGACAGGCGGAGTTCAGAAAGGAAAATCCGAATAACGTCGAATACCAGATTCCGGCTGATGTCGTAGACGATCTCTTGGGCGTTCTGGAGCTCTCCTACAAGGAGAAAGAAGTCCATTGGAAGCACGGCGGCATTGTTGGAGTCTTCGGTTACGGCGGCGGGGTCATCGGCCGCTACTGCGACCAGCCGGAGATGTTTCCCGGCGTAGCCCACTTCCACACCATGCGGGTGAATCAGCCCAACGGCAAGTACTACACCACCGAGTACCTGCGCAAGATCTGCGACCTCTGGGACTTCCGCGGCAGCGGCATCCTCAATATGCACGGCTCCACCGGGGACATCATCTTCCTGGGCACCCGCACCGAGCAGCTGGAAGAGATTTTCTACGAATTGACCCACAACCTGGGTCAGGATTTGGGCGGATCCGGCTCCAACCTTCGCACCCCGGCCTGCTGCCTGGGCGAGTCCCGCTGCGAGTGGTCCTGCTACAACACCCAGGAGGTCTGCTACCAGCTGACCCATGAGTTCCAGGATGAGCTGCACCGACCGGCCTTCCCCTACAAGTTCAAGTTCAAGTTCGACGGCTGCCCCAACGGCTGCGTGGCGGCCATCGCCCGGGCCGATCTCTCCGTGGTGGGCACCTGGAGGGACGAGATCCGGATCGATCAGGAAGCGGTCCAGGCCTATATCGGCGGCGAGATTCCGCCCAATGGCGGCTCCCATGCCGGTCGGGACTGGGGTCCTTTCGACATCCAGGACGAGGTCATCAACCGCTGTCCCACCAACTGCATGTGGATGGAAGGCAAGAAGCTGGTCATCGACGACAAGGAATGCACCCGCTGCATGCACTGCATCAATGTCATGCCCAGGGCCCTGAGGCCGGGCAAGGACAAGGGAGCCAGCATCCTGGTCGGCGCCAAGGCCCCCATTCTGGACGGCGCCCAGATGAGCTCCATGCTGGTGCCCTTCATGAAGATCGAGGAGCCATACGACGAGCTCAAGGAGCTCATCGAGAACATCTGGGACTGGTGGATGGAAGAGGGCCGCAACCGCGAACGGCTGGGCGAGCTCATGAAGCGGCAGTCCTTTCAGAAGCTGCTTACGGTAACCGGGCTCAAGTCCGTCCCGCAACAGGTTCAGGAGCCCAGGCACAATCCCTACATCTACTGGTACGAAGAGGAAGTGGAAGGCGGATGGCCGGTGAACAAGGGCGACATGAAGGATTTCAGGACCCGCCACAAACGCTAAAGAGCTATTAAGGAGGACAGGATATGGCATTCGTATCGTCCGGATATGATCGAGATAATCCAATGCAGGATCGGATCACCGATATTGGGAACAAGTACTACGGCGACTTCCTTCCCCCGGTGATCAAGGACAACTTCGGGAAGTGGCAGTGGCACGAGATCCTTGAGCCCGGCGTCCTGATGCACAAGGCCGAGAGCGGGGACGAGGTCTACACCGTCCGGGTCGGCGGCGCCCGACTCATGAGCGTGGAGCACCTGCGGGAGATCCTGGACATCGCTGACAAGCATTGCGACGGCTACCTCCGGTTCACCACCCGGAACAACATCGA
>CAZQPF010000031.1:22219-34321 GCA_964595165.1 uncultured Desulfohalobiaceae bacterium | reverse complement strand
GCACCTCCAGGCTAGAGTTTTTGCTTCTCTTTTTGTATAGCCGAGGCTTAAATGCTTGGCTATACTTGGAGGTACCTTTTAGATGATTATTAACCAATAAATTTATATGCTCAACTACGATAAGTATCAAGCTGATATCCGCTTGACTTATGCAATGTTAAGTGTGGAGACATATAGTAACATAATGGCTTAATATTTTGATTGTTGTTTATAATAAAAAAACCTGGACTTATATAGTTTTTTATCATTAATGTATGTGGCACTTTAGCCATACTGAATTCATCAAAAGACTCATATCTATCAATAATATAATCACTTGGAACTGAAAATACATTCCAATTTAATTCTTGTATCAATCCATTAAATATACGGCCTTTTATTGAAATTCTATTTGGTAAACATTTTATTTTATTTTTTGGTTGGTTACTGTTTTTTTTCAAAATGACAGATAGATTATAACCATATTGACCAATAGATATGTCTTGGCAGTTAAAACCAGAATGAATTAGATATGTCATTAACATGCCACCATTATATTGGCCAGGATGATACAGTCGCAACTTTTTGGGTAACATTGGCGGAACCGTAATTGCTAAATAGCCACCCTCACGAAGATAAGAAAAAACATAATCAAAAAAACACCCAGGATTCAACAAATGCTCTAGCATATGGCTAGACCAGATAATATCATACTTAAACCTTGGATTATATTCTAAATAATTGCCTTCATAAATTAGCTTTTCATTTTCCTCCTTTAAGTCAACAATGTCTACGATATATCCAAAATATTGAAATAAATTTGCATGCAATCCTCGCCCCCCCCCCCAAATCTAACATACGAGGATATGTTGAAGCGGGGGCTTGAGATATTATTTCGAATGCGGCTAATGCACCATGGAATACATTTCGAGTTTGGTCTTGTGGAATGAGTGATCGTAATATCATTGTCAACAACCTTGACATATGTTTACTTGCCTTAAGCAATGATTAAGGTGATTAGATATATATACGAAATGAAAAACATCAATTTCATTATCTATGATTTTATAATAGTGACAATCGTTTTTAATTTTTATCTCTACAAATCGTATATTTGTATAACATTATGTACAAATCCATCTTCTACTACCAACAAAGAATTAATTTTATATTTATTCATGAGCTTTTCAGCCTCAATTAATTTAGCTACTGGGGGAACCCATTTTGGATTTTTTGTGGCGATATCATCAGCTATTAGGTTAAAAAACTCTTCCTGCCTGCTATCCATTGCGCGACGAAGATCTCCATCTGATATGACACCGTGAATTTTATCATGTCCATCAAGAACAATAGCTAACCCGCACCTACCTGATCCAATAATCTGAACAATATCGACCAAGGAATCCTCTTTCCTGGCAAAAGGGAGATTATCTGACTTCATAACCATACCAACTGTTGTCAAAAGTTTCTTCCCAAGTGAACCACCTGGATGAAACACAGCAAAGTCATCAGGTTTGAAGTTCCTGGCCTTCATAAGTGTCATGGCCAAGGCATCACCAATGACCAATGTGGCAGTAGTTGATGATGTAGGAGCGAGCTGTAAAGGACAAGCTTCCTTGGAAACACTGACATCAAAATGAAAATTTGCGTTTCTAGCTAAGGTCGATTCCAGCTTACCAGTCATGGCTATAAGGTAATTTCCATTTCGTTTGAGATAGGATATGAGACGAAGAACTTCTTCGGTCTCCCCAGAATAAGATATAGCCAGCACTATATCTTTTTGACCGATCATGCCTAGATCACCGTGATAGGCTTCGCCAGGGTGGACGAAAAAACTTGAAGTTCCGGTACTGGATAGAGTTGCAGCAATTTTTCGACCAATTAGACCAGATTTGCCAATGCCTGTGACAACCACTTTAGAGTGATTTTGCAACAATAAGTCCACAACCTGATCAAGATCACTAGGCACTTTCTTCAATAGTTCATTTACAGCGCAAGCCTCATGGTTTATTGTTTCACGAAAATATTCACAATAATCATTTATCCCTACCATACTGTAATCTCCAAAATAATATTTTCAGATATACTAAAACACATCATGAGACGAAATTTAAATTTCGTCTGCATAGTGACTTATTCACTGACACATGCGCGATTTTAAGAACTATCTTTAGTATTTAACATAAGTGATCGAACTCTATCTAAACATTCAGGTGTATCTACACCAGGACCAGTAGGCTCAATAATAAAAGCACGAATTTGCACACCAGCAGATAAAAGCCTCAACTGTTCCAACATTTCTGTTTGTTCAAGCATACATTTCTCCAGAAACCGATAATCGGCCAGGGTTTTTTGTCGGTATGCATACACTCCAATATGCTTAAGGTAAATAGACTCTTTTCTCTCTTCCCTGGGGAAGGGGATAATGCTACGACTAAAATACAAAGCATTCCCGTTTGATGCCAGAACTAATTTGACTATATTAGGATATGTTGCCTCTTCTGCGCTTATGGGATGGCATAAGGTGCCGACTTGAAGCTTTTGATCATCCAGCATGCCTTGGATCAGAGTATCGATATCAGTAGGTCGAAATAACGGTTCGTCCCCCTGAAGATTTATGTATATATCACCTGGCACTCTCTCCATGACTTCAGTAAGCCTATCTGTACCTGATGGATGCTCAGAAGAAGTCATCTCCACATGACCATCGAATGATCTCACAGCATCTACAATTTTTTGGTTATCCGTAGCTACCAAAACTTGATCGGCCAAGGATACATGTAAAGCCCGCTCATATACGTGTTGGATCATGGGCTTGCCCAAGATATCGGCCAGTGGTTTCCCTGGCAATCGTGTTGATCCGTAGCGAGCAGGAATAACTATAATTGTTTTCATAGTCTCTGAACCAATTCGTAGATAGACTGAAGTTCTGTTACCAAATCCGGTAATTCATTTATGGGTAGCATGTTAGGCCCATCGCAAGGTGCTTTGTCCGGTTGTGGATGTGCTTCCAGAAAGACACCTAACACAGCACCTGTTGCAACTGCAGATCTAGCAAGATGCGAAACATATTTACGCTCGCCACCGCTGCTAGAACCCTTTGCTCCTGGTAGCTGCACTGAATGAGTGGCATCAAAGACAACTGGAACCTTACACGTTTCTTCCATGATCTTTAGCCCCCTCATATCAACCACCAGATTGCCATACCCAAATGATGTTCCTCTCTCACAAACCATAAGTTGGCCCTCTGATGCATCTGCTTCATAAGCGGCATTGCGAGCCTTTTCCATAACATTTTGCATATCCCAGGGAGCCATAAATTGACCTTTTTTGATATTCACTGGTTTTCCAGTCTTGGCTACTGCGGATATTAAATCTGATTGTCTGCACAAAAATGCTGGGGTCTGCAGAACATCAACTGCCTGGGCCACAGTTTTAACCTGCCATGATTCGTGAACATCTGTTAAAACTGGTATACCAATAGATTCTCTGATCTCAGCCAGGATAGATAAGCCCTCATCCATACCCACACCACGAAAACTTGATATTGAACTTCGATTGGCTTTGTCAAACGAGGACTTATAAATAAACGCAATCGATAACTTACTAAAAATATCTTTTAATTGCGCTGCCGTTTCCATTGCAAATGATCGTGATTCTATGGCACACGGCCCACATATGATAAAAAATTGTTCAAAGTCAAAGTTGTTCATTTTGCACATCTCATATTGCTAGCGGATTGTTCTTCAGTTTAGTGCTTGACAAGAAAATACAGGTTTAGAAAATGCTTTATATAAGTGCGATATATACTGGCCTAAATCAGATTCATATTTTCTCCACAGATTATTAATTGTGTCAACACGAAACTTAAAAATCTTATAAGAAAAGGCTTCTTGTTCATCTACAAGATATGAAGAAAGAAAGTAATCTTTTAAAACTGATGTTTTATAATTATAGCGGTCAATATCCAAGTTGGCTTTTATAGCATCATCTAAACTTGGAAATGTTTTTGCTGGCTTATAGACAGCTTTTCCTAATAAAGTGACAATTTTATTATGATAAAGAGCCTCAAAACCTACTGAACTATTGACTGTTACCACCAGATCAGAAAGGTTATGTAGTATTTTATTATTTATTTGCTCATTCGTTTCATCTATCCAGAGAGCATCTTCTTTATATTTCAAAGCTTCAGCATGTGCTTTTTGATAAGCATCCCAACCACCAGGTCTTGTAGTGGTGCTTGGGTGTGGCTTAATAATACAAAAATAACCATTATTTATTAACTTCGAAACTGATTGTTGTAAAAAGTCAGCTGGCGATTCAAAATCTGAATAGATAAGCATATTTGCATCATCATGTAGCTGTAGTGGTATAAATGCTACCGGTTTACTATTGACTGATTTGAGAATCTCATGTTCAATATCAGACGAATCAACTTTTATTTGGGAATTTGTATGTTGATGATTTGATTCTAATATTTGTAAATATTTATTTTTTTTAATATTCAAGTCATCATTTATTGCTTTTTCGATTGATTCAATCGATACTTGTGCAATAGAAGCGCCACCATTTGCGCCCATAGGATCAAAACAAACTGAACTCAAATAAGGTTGGCGAGAGCACCCCAGCTCTATGACAATGCGAGTTATCTTATTCTTATTACAATACTTTTTAACAGCACCATTGTCGCCCCAATGTATTATGCAGTCAAATTCATAACGATTATTGATTTCTGATAAGACATCCACATAATCATTGGTAACGTCACCTTCACCGAGTAATAGTTTTTTCCATATTGCGCACCCTTCTTCTACCCAGTCAACAAAATAAGCATCAAATATTTTTCTTTCTTTTTCGGTAGGCCAAATGAAAAATTGCTCTAGACCTGATCGATGTTGCAATAATCTATTCAGTGTATCTTGGTTACCATAAAAGCGTATATCCAGATACTTATTTTTATGATCTATATGAAAATTGGGATCATTAAATATAGAACTAATTTTTTTTCCAACTGATAAAAAAGCTTCTGTTCTGTTTCGGATCGGGTGAGGATCTAAAAATATTAAGATATTTCTTGGAGTGCTTGGTTGATGATCAACTGGTTTTTTATTACTATATGATTTATATGTTTTATTGAAATTTACAACTATTTCACGGAGATATCCATCCCACTTTTCCTTAAATATCTGGTGATTGTTCTCAATGATCTCGGAGCGCTCCTGCGTGGACCACGTGTTGCGGGTGGCCATCTCCACATGCTGCAACCCAATCTCATTGATGCAAAAGCACTTCTTCTGCAGATCCCGGCCCAGGCGGAGGCAGAAGTCTACGTCTTCCAGACCGTAGTTGTAGGATTCGTCAAAGCCGGAAAGTTGCTGGAAGTCGGATTTGCGCAGGAGCATGAATGCTCCTGTAATTGCGGGGAAGAAAGAAGAGTTTTTGTCCACGAATCTGCACGAATCTGCACGAATCTTTTCCGGCTGCTTATCGCTGCCGGAAAGGAAGTCCTTCAGGGAGGGGTGGCGGATTTGCTCGGGCTGGTGATAGCCTCGTTTTTCGTTCCAGACAAAGTGAATGCCTGTGTGCTGAACCTTCACATCAGAAGATAAAGAGGAAGAGTTTTGGTCCACGAATCTGCACCCCGGTTGAATGCCCTTCGGGCTTGAATCAGAGAATCCATTCAACTGGGCAAGCGAATCTGCACGAATCTTTTCCGGCTGCTTATCGCTGCCGGAAGGGTTTTCCCTCTGCTTCGCAGGAGAAAATCGAGTATCATTGTTTGGGGGAGGTGCTTCAGTATGCACATCGTCCAGGCGGACGCCCACCGCGCCGATGGACTCATCCTTTTCCAGCACATCCACGGCCCGGGGCAGGACGTCGGAGGTGTAGATGATGTCGTTGTTCAGGAAGAGCAGGTTGGGGTACTTGGCCTTCGATGCTCCGTAGTTGCACGACTCGGCAAAGGAGTGGTTTCGGCCACGCTTGATATGGCGAATGAAGGCTTTGGAAATGTACTTGGCGATGATATCGCCCGTTAATTGTGAATTGTGAGTTGTAAATTGTGAAGAATCAGAGGACGAATTATCGTGATCGACAATGATCCACTCCACCGGGGAGTAGGTGTTCACCTCGAAAAAGGAGGACAGCAGGCGGTCGAGGAGTGGGGCACCGTCTTTGGTCAGGACTATTATTGAAACTCCTGCGGAGAGTGAGGAGTAAGGAGTAAGGAGTGAGGAGTCAGAAAATTTGTTCATTACAGGTGCTCTCCCTGATACTTAATGAGTCCGATTATGACTCTGTCAGCTTCTTGTAAGATGCTGTCTAAAGACTTAAACTCGAATATGCTACTTTTAATGTATTGTAATCGGTTTGAAAGTTCAATCTGCGTGTCCAGTTCACTTAAAGAGCCTAATGCAACATAGAGAAAATGTATCAATTCCTTTTTCGAATTTCTTGCAGCTCCCTCGGCAATATTGCTTGGTATGCTGACTGGACATCTCCGCATTTGAGAAACGAGCCCATAGAGTTCTTCTTTGGGAAAGCTTTGAGTCATTTTATATACTGTCTCGGCAATTTCCATCCCCAGTTGCCAAGCTTTCAATCTTTTGTGTGGCTTATCCATTTAGTCCCTTCTGTATAGCCTTTTCCCTTCTCTTGACTCCTCACTCCTCACTTTCTCACCTCTCCTCACTTTCCACCTTCGCCAACTCCTCCTCAGCCTTGGCCAGCTCGGTGAAGTACTCCCGCGTCAGGTTCTCCTGCCTGGCCAGATCGTCTTTGAGGCGCTGGACTTCCTGCTCGAGCTGCTCGATTTCTGCAACAGGAGAGGTCTCGTCATCAGATGAAGATTGTCGATTTTGTAAAGCGGTTTTGAAGTTCTGGACCTTGGCCCTGGCCTCAGAGAGGGAGTTCAGCTTGGAATTGAGTTTATTCTGGGCCTGCTCCAGCTCTTTGGACTGGGCCTCGAACTGCTCCTGGAGCTTGGTTTTTTCCTGGCGCAGGGTGTCGAGCTCTTTTTGCCCTTCAGCCAGCTGCTGAGCCGCCTGGTCGTAATCCTTTCGGACCTGGGCTATCTGGGCCTCATCAGCCTTCACCTGCTCCTGGAGTTTCTGCTGGTTCTCTTGAAGCCGACTATTATCTTCTTCAGATTTGGCTAACTCCTGAAAGTACTGCTGTGAAAGTTCCTGTTGGTGGGTCAGGTCTTGCTGAAGCTTTTCGACCTGGGAATCCTTGATTTGCAGCTCCTGTTCCAACTGTTCCGACCTGGCCTTGGCCTGCTCCAGGTCCTCGTGCCGGGCTGAGAGCTCTCGCTCTTTGGTCTGAAGGGCGTCCTGGGCCTGCTGGAGCTCCTCCCTGGCCTGGTCCAGCTCTTTGTCCTTGGATTGCAGCTCGTATGTCAGATCTTCGACCTGGGTCCTGCTGCTCTCCAGCTCTGCTCTGGCCTGTTCCAGGTCGGCATCCCTGGCCTGGAGGGCGTCCTCGAGCTCCTTCTTCTCCTGAAGGAGCTTCTCGTTGGTCTTTTGAAGCTTATCGAGCTCCTGGCCCTGCTCTGCCGTCTGCTGCCGGGCCTTGTCCAGCTCGGCGTCCCTGGCGGCCAGATCCTTTTCCAGCTGTTGCGACCTGGCCTTGGCCTGCTCCAGGGCCTCCTTCCGGGCGGACAGCTCCTGCTCTTTGGACGCCAGAGCGTCCTGGGCCTGCTGAAGCTCATTTTCCCGGGCTTTGAGGTTCTGCTCCAGCTTGGCGTTGCTGTTCTTGAGCCGCTTGGCGAGGTCGTCCTTGGAGGTCTGGAGCTCCTCGATCGAGCTGTCTTTTTCCTGAAGGGCCTGGTCCTTGCCTTGGATCGCCTGGTTGAGCTCCTGCTCACGGGACTGCCACGTCTTTTCTTTCTCCTGCCACTGCTCCAGCTGCCCCTGGAGCTCTTTGACCTTTTTATTCTTTTGCTGGAGATTTTTGTCCCGCTTTTGCCAAAGGGCGGCCAGATCTCTCAAGCCTCTGTCTACCTTGATCCAGACCTCGAGCTCCAAGGGGCGGTCCGGAAGGTCTGGCGCTTGCGGAAGAAGGATCTGGGGGTCGTTACCGACGGCGCAGATGAGCAGCGGTTCGGTGCTATCCAGGATCAAACCGTCCTCATTGACGTCGCAGGCTTTAAGATCCTGGCTCCCGGGCATGGACCACACAGCTTCCCGGGTGACTGCATCCAGGAGCTTGACAGCTGAAATGCGGACCATGCCCTTGGTGTTCAAGGGGTCCAGACGCAGCCTGTGCTTTCGCAGGAGCTCGGGCTGCGGGATGTCCAGAGTGAGCTGCTGCCACTCCCCAGGGGCCAGAAGGATCTTGGTGGAGCTTTGCTCTGCATAGGGATGCTCACCGTTCCGGGCCTGCTGCGGGAAGTAGACCTGGGCGTAGATGGTCTCGCCCTGCTGGTCAGCCTGCAAAAGCTTCCTCTGGCGCAGGATGTTCCTGTTCAGGTCGGCCTGCTCGTAGCTGCTGATGATGGACAAAAGGTTGTCGAACACGGCCGAGGCATGGGAGGTGGCAGCTCGATCCTGCCCCTGCCAGGCCATCAGGGGGAAGCCCTTCATGTCCAGATTCTGGGCCGGGAAGCGGGCTGAAGGATTCTGCCCCGAGCCAGCCCGGTTGAAGCGGCCTTCCAGGGCCCTGGCCTGGCTGAGGCGGAGCTGGTCGTAGAGCCAGGCATAGGGGGCAAAGGGATTGCTGTTGCCGCTCAGGGTGCAGCGCTTGAGATCCGGGCGGACAAACTCGATGATCCTGTGGGCGTTGTGGCGGACAGATTCTGGATAGTCCACGTTCAGGGTTTTGCTCACGGTCTCCAGGCTGGACAGGGGGTCGGCCAGGAGCTGGTCATAGGTCAGGATGCAGTGGTCCAGCTCCCGGCAGGTGGCCAGGGCCTCCCTGGTGTGGCTCAGCCACAGCAGATGGCCTTTGAGCATGTCGAAGCCATCACGATTCTTGAGGGACAGGGCCACCTCGTAAGGGTGCCGGGCCATGAAGGCGATCCTGGGGTGGATGCCCTTGTCCTGGAGCAGGTCGAGCCACAGGGGGAGCAGCCGGCACAACCTGGGGTCCTTGACCGCCCACAGATTAGAGTAGGCAAAGTCCCGCTCGATGACCCTCTCGATCTTTTCCCTGGCATCCTGAGCAGCCTGGGTCTGGGTCCAGTCCTTTGGCAGGGAGCCGACCATGTCCCAGCGGCAGCCAAGGTCCCGGAGCAGGATGTCGTGGATCAGGACCAGGTCCTGGTTTTCAAAGTACCCGGACTGGTTGGCCTCACTGGTCGGCATGAGGTTCCGGCCCAGGTCGGCACCCAAGAGGTGGAGGCAGCCGCTGAGGACGGAGGTGCCGCTGCGGTGCATGCCGAGGATGAGGAGACAGTTGTGATGATGATTCATGGTAAACTCAATTATACGGAACTTAAAAGAGAAGAAAATACGAATTTCGGATTTAATTTTCCTCAATAATTTCCTGGATCATGTTCTCAATCTGCCCGAAGTTCTTCTCACTCTCCTGCAGCATCTGTTCCAGCTCCTGCTGCCTCTTGAGCAGCTCCCGGACCTTGTTCTTTCTGTCCTCAAGATCGTTGCGCAGATCCGAGTTCTCCTGCTCAAGCTGCTGGTGGCTGTTTTGAACGTGCTGGACCTGCTGCTGGGAGAGGTGCAGCTTTTGGCGCAGCTCGTCCATGTCCTGGTCAAAACGGAACTTGTCCTCTTTGCGGGACTCCTGCTCTTGCCGCAGCTGCTGATGCAGCCCCTTGTTCGCATCCTCCAGGGCGGCAAAGTCTTCCTTCAGCCTGGCCATGTTCATGGTGGAGATGGTCTTGCCCAGGCACACTTCCTGCTTGTTGTGCACCAGGTTGACGGTGATCTGGTTATGCTCGTCCTGGAGCGCGGACATGGGGATGCGAATGTCGAACCCGTGCTTGCCTGATATTTCATGTTTGCGGTTCACATCCGGGCGGTGCTCTTTGGTTGCTGTACTGAGAACCTTTTGGTCATTGCAGTAGAGCTTGAGGGTCAGGGATGCATCTGTATCGGTTTGGTCAAAGGCCCAGCCCTTGACCTGGAACGGGCCGGGCTGCTCGAGCTTGAACTTCACACCGTCCACACTGTCCTGAAGGGTCAGCTCGTCCAGGAGGATCTCCTGGTCCTGGACCAGGGTCAGGCAGAGGGTGCGGGGTTTCCCGTCCAGGTAGGCCAGGGGGAAGAGCCGGCGGAAGCCGTGCAGGCCCTGGATGTCCTGCTTGGCGTTGAGGTCGGTGCGCTCAATGTGGGTTTCGAACTCGTCCACCAGCCGAGCGTCGAGGTACATCCGGCAGCGCAATGGGCGGGAGGGGTCCTCCCGGTCAAAGACCCAGCCGCGGAGCCCCTTGGCGTCGCAGGATTCGACCTTCCAGGCGATCCTGTCCTGGTGCTCCTGCAGGGCCGAGCTTTCGAGAAGGACGGCCTTGCCCATGTCCAAAACAGAGAGCTCGATTCTGCGCCTGCGGCCGTCAAAATAGCCCAGGGGAAGCTGCTGCCTGAAGCCGTGCCTGCCCTGGATGGCGTGCTTGGCATTGAGCTCCGGGCGCAGGATCTCGGTGTCGAACTCCTTGAAGAGGGAACCGTTGATGGAGAGCCTGAGGGTCTGCGGCTGATGCGGGTTCTTCCTGTTGTAGACCCAGCCTCTTATTGCCGAAGAGCTGATCTCTTCTACTTTAAAGCGGTACTTGCGGCGCCGGAGTGCATTGAACATGAAGTATCCTATAATTAGAGATAAATCCGAAATTCGAAACAAAGACGAGGAAGAAAATCCGAATATCGAAATCCGAAATCCGAAACAAATTCTAAATTCTGATGACCGAATGACAGAAACATAAGACCATAAGTATCATTCGAATTTTCTTCTTCTATACTTGTAAGCTTTGCCACTTCGAGAGGTCCCAGTTGAGGAGCTTCTGAAGCTCAGTGACGTCAGGCCGGTAGAGCTCCTTGAGCCATGCGACCTGGTCCCAGGTGATGAGCGGCTGGTTCAGCTGCTTGGCGATGTGTGGCTTGTCCTCCTCCATGAAGGAGGTGCGAACCCTCTCCAGCTCATCTTCTGATAGAGTGATGCCATCATCGCAGTGCACGATTCCGGAACTGGTATTGCGCCGGTGGGGTTTGAGGTCTTCACCTTGAATGTTCAAGAAGCTGCACAGGCGCTTGATGTGCGGGTCGAGGTCCTCAAAGAGCTCTTCATACCTGAAGATGCAAAAGCTATCCGCAGGATACCACAGAAGCCACTCTTTCAAGTGCCGGGCGTAAAAGCCAATGTCGATGATCCCGAATTTTTTGCCCACACTCTTGATGTCTGCATTCTTTCCCCGGATTCGACCGTTGCGAAAGTGGTGCATGTAGGCGGACACCGCCCTTTGAACCGGGTCTCGGAGAATAACCAGGAACTGCACGTTGTCCCCGAGATAGTCCTTGATCGAGCGGGGGATCTGCCGGTTGTAGACTTTGGACTGATTGCACCAGGGAGAGTCCGGGCTGTACGTCCAGATGTAGGATGCGGTGGACTCCCCGATGATGGCCTGCCCGTTGGCGTCCTGGAAATGCTTCAGATAGTCCCGGTGAAAGAACTCTTCGTTCACTCTGTTCGAATGGTTGAAGAACTCCAACTCCTTGATCTCCGACATGAAGATATCGGGATGCTGCTTCAGCATTGCGTGCAGGCTCGAGGTCCCGGACTTTTGAGCCCCGATGATGAAGAAATTGGGAACATATTTTGAATCCATATTCGAATTTATCTTCTTTCCTTCTTCTCTTTTTCCGTTTCTGTCATTTGAATTTCTGTAATTCGAATTTGTTTCGAGTTTCGATATTCGAATTTCGAATTTATCTTTCTCTTCATTTATGTCATGAGTATTTCGTGCTTCGAATTTGTTTCGAGCTTTGCTATTCGAATTTCGAATTTATCTTCTTTCCTTCTTCTCTTTTTCCGTTTCTGTCATTTGAATTTCTGTAATTCGAATTTGTTTCGAGTTTCGATATTCGAATTTCGAATTTATCTTCTTTCCTTCTTCTCTTTTCCCGTTTCTGTCATTTGAATTTCTGTAATTCGAATTTGTTTCGAGTTTCGATATTC
>CAZQPF010000031.1:10955-22119 GCA_964595165.1 uncultured Desulfohalobiaceae bacterium | reverse complement strand
TCTGTAATTCGAATTTGTTTCGAGTTTCGATATTCGAATTTCGAATTTATCTTCTAAAGGTTTATCTTAACATCCGATATCTTCCCATACAGCACCTTATACTGCTCTGCCATGATGGCAATCGTCATTCTGGGAGCGGTCTCAGATTGCCATTGCCTGACCTTCTCCAGCTTGTCCGCAAACTCATCCTGGTCCCGAAGGCTGCCCAGGAGGGTGTCATAGACCTCCTGCGGATCTGTCGAGGGCAGGATCCAGCCCCCGCCCCATTGCTTGACTCTTTCCTTCAGGGCTCCGAAGGGGGTGGCCACCACCGGGATACCTGCGGCCCAGGCCTCAGTCAAGGTGTGGGAGTAGGTCTCGGGCCAGAGGGAGAATAGGCCGATGCAGTGGGGTCGGATCTGCTCGATCTTGGCCTGAAAGTCTTCCCGTTTGTAAGGGCCGTGAAAGACGATCCGGTTGAGCCTGGACTGGTAGGCCGTGGCCACCTTGCCCAGGAGGTGGACCTCCAGCCGGTCCTCGGTGTCCAGGTCCTTGAGGGCCAGGATGAGGTCCAGGCCCTTGGCCCGGTTCAGGTTTCCAGGGAAGAGGATTCTGATCTTCCCATGTGATTCCAAAAGCCAGTCCGGCTGGAGAAACTGTGCAAAGTCCCTGCCGTGAGGAATGACGTGGAACGGTTTCTCCTCCAATTGGGGATAGACGCTGGCCAGAATCTCCCGGGCTGCGTGGCAGGTGGTCACAAAGGCATCGCAATGGTCAAAGAGCTCCTGCCACTTCTCACGCCAGGTGAAGATCCAGTTGTGCTTGAGCCCGGGCTTTTCCTGACGGATCCAAAGGGGGGCCTCGCAGTCGCCTTTGGTGGCGGTGCACCTGCCCCGGCAGTGCAGGCCGTTTTCATCCACAAGCTGGGTGTTGGGGCAGACGCTATAGAAGTCGTGAAAGGACAGCACTACCGGGATGCCCAGGCTCTTGGCCACCTTGGGCAGGTTCAGGCTGTGCCAGCTCAGGTGCCGGATGTGAAGGAGCTCGATGGCGTGCGTGATCAGCCAGGATCCTATGAGCCGGTCGTATTCCAGAGAGGTGTGCTCCGGGATCCTGACAGGCTCGCGCAGCTTGACCTTCTCCAGAAGATGAGGCTCCTTCCCGCTGCATTCCTTGAGCTGGACGGTCCTGGTATTGCAGACCAGGAGATAAGGGGCATACTCCTCCTTGACCGCCTGCATCAGGTCGGCGTTGGTCTGGGGGGTGCCCCCGGTTTCGGAGGAGATCACGAACAGGATTCTGGGGCGGACCTTGTAGCCGTTGTTGTGAGCCTTGAGAAAGGTGGCGTGCACAGTCTGGCGCATCTGCTCCATCTCAGGAGCCTGCAGAAAGCGCTGCACCTGCGCTTTATAGCTGGGAAAGCGCTCATCCAGTACCCTTCGGTTGGCTTGCAGGAGCTGGTTCCGCTCCGGCCCGAAGCTGGCCGCCTGATGATGCAGGACATAGGTCCGGCCGTCGACCACGTGCCGCCATCCGGCCTGGATGGCCCTCTGGCACCAGTCGTTCTCCTCGCAGTAGCCCCTGGGAAAGCCCTGATCATCAAGGAGCCCCACCTGGTTCAAAGCATCGCGGCGCAGGTAGAGGCAGAAGCCGTTGCCAGTGGGGGCCTGGTCGAACCTTCCGGGGTTGGCCTGAGCAATGGCCCGGCAGATGTCTTCATAAGAGCAGTCCCAGGGGAGCTCATTGCTGCAGGAGCGATCAGGTGCGGAAAAAGCTCCGGCATTGTTTGAGAGCGGGGTCACCGAGGCAATGTCCGTGGCCTGATAGGCAGCAGCATGCAGGTTCTGCAGCCAGAAGGGCCCAACCTGGGTGTCGCTGTTCAAGAGGACCACATCGTCGTCACCTGCCAGCTCGATCCCTTTGTTGACAGTGGCGGTGTAGCCCAGGTTCTCCAGGTTGCGGAGGACTTCAATTCTTCCGTCAGCCGGCAGAGAGTCCAGGATGGCTCGTATGCGCGGGTCTGTGCTGCAGTCGTCGATGAGGATCAAGCGGCAGCCTTTGCCGGTGTGCTGCAGCAGGCTGTTCAGGCAGCGCTCGACATGGCCCGGGGCGTTGTAGATGGGCACCACAACGCTGACCCCCTGGTTGACGATGTACGGGCAGGCGTGGATCGGAGCCGTAATCGACAGCGTGTGGGCCTCTTTGCACGTGCCAGCGCCTTCCTGGGGTGCGCCGTTTCCCCTGTACCTGTCCAGCCAGCGGCCGATGCCGGGCAACAAGGGCTTGCGCGAATCCAGAAAGAACTTCTCCGGGTCGGTGCGGAACTTCTTCCATTTTCTGGAAAAGGTGTGGCAGGTGAGACGGAGGTTTTGGAACATAGTTTTTAAATACGAAATACGAATATCGAAATATGAAACTGAAGAATAAATACGAAATTCGAATATCGAAATACGAAACAAATTCTAAATTCTAATGATTAAATGACAGAAACAAAAAAGTGAAAAATAAGTACTAATTTCAAAATTCAAAACAAATAATAAGTAACAATTAAAAAGAACGAAATATAAAAAGTATTAAATTATTTTTATACAAATAAATATATATATTGTTGTTTTTAACATTTTTGTAAAATGGATCCAAATATATTCATGAGCTCTGTTGCTTTATCAATGAGCGATGCTCTCTTTTCTTCTAGAACAGTATCATTATTGGTCTCTATAAGGCGCAACCAGTATCGGCTTTCTTTTGCCTCTTTTCGGCTGATCTTGATTCTCATGACGAAGTCTTTTTTGCTCAGGGCCTCATTTGCTTCGATATAATTGGCCCCAACCGAACCGGAAGAGCGAATGAGCTGCTGGCTGTCTTCTCTGTTTGCAATGCTTTTGGGTATTTTTTTACAAAATGATCTGCAATCTTGAGCAAAAAGAAATGTTCGATCTTCAAGATCATATTTTTTAGGATTATAAATCTTGTTCATCTCATATTAAAATTATCATATTTATGGATTTCTTTTAAAGTTTAGATCATTTCTGATTTTTCTTCCAAAGGTATTGAATTGCTAATTTTAAATTTTCTAGTCTCTTTAATTTTTCCTGTTTTGATCATTTGAATTCCTGTAATTCGAATTTGTTTCGAACTTCGGATTTCGAATTTATCATCTCTTCCATTTCAAATTTGTGTCTCCCTTACAGTGTTCCTGCAACAGTCCTCGCCAGCTTCTTCAGCCTGGTCAGCTCGACCTTCTTCCAGAGCCCCCTTGTGCCCAAGCTGGCTTGCTTCTGGACCGAGGCCCAGCGGCGCAGGGTTTCGGCCAGTAAGAGTACCCTGAAGGGGTGCTGGTCCAATCCGGGCTCTGCAGGACCATAGCCGTGCAGGAACGATGCCCGGTCCTTGTCCAGCCCATTCAAAGCCGAGGCAGTGGAGAAGGGGAGCTGGAAAAGCCTGTAGACCTGCACATAGACCAGAAAGCGGCAGATGTCGTCCGTCACCGGGCCCGCTTTCCGAGAGAAAAAATCGTACCCCACGGTCCCCTCAGGTCCGTGGAAGATGTTGTTGGGGTTGAAGTCCCCATGGGTCCGGGCATGGGGAAGTTGATGGCCTTCGAGGCTCTTCAGGGCTTTGTCGAGACCTTCAAGGCAATCATGGAAGATGCCCCCACGTGCCAGGCCACTCCCTCTTGGCTGTGATTCGCGGACCATGTCCTCGATCCGGGCCAGGATCGGCCTCACCTCCAGGCCTTGAACACTCAGGCCCTTGACCTCGTGGAAGCGCCGCAGCCAACGGCCGGCGGCCTCAATGCAAGCCGCACGCCCGGCTTTGTCAGTGCACTTGTGCAGCAGGCGGGTCTTGAGCCTCGCTCCGGGTATCCACTCCATGAGCATCACTTTGGGGTTTTCCAGGGCCCCAAGTAGCCTGGGTACCCTGTATGCTGGATTGTTCCCCATGCGGGAGGAGTACTCCTCGAGAAGCTCGACCTGCTTGATGAAGGTTCGGTTGTTGAGGGCTTCCGGCCGAAATACCTTGATAGCCACATCATGATTGAACCGTGTGCTCCGACCCAGGAAAAGCAAGCAGTCGCGACTGACCTTGACCGGTCCTGAAACCTCCCATGTGTGGCCCTGCGGTGCTGAGTCCTCAAACTTTTCAAGGAGAATCCTGCGGACTTCGCTGGCCGTGAGCTCAATTTGGTTTGTATTCCGTCTCAAAAAGGATGTCTCAATCTTTGGCAAAGAGAAATTAAATTCGAAATTCGAAATCCGAAATTCGAAACAAATTCTAAATTCTCATGACAAAATGACAGAAACATGAGATGAAAAGAGAAGATAAATCCGAAATTCAAAACTTTAAGAAATTAAATTCGAAAATAGATCTTAATGATTTTATGATAAATATATGTTCTTGACGTCCATAAAATGGAAGTAATGTTCTATTTTTCATTCTCTATTCATTTTGAATCAGCTATTCAATTTCAAAACTCTTTTCTGTAGACATTGTTATAAATTGCTTACTTCGAATTCATTCTTCCTCAGGGCTTGGTCGAATTTCGAATTTTCTTCTCTTCCATAACGTATTTCGAACTTATTCTTCATCATGGTTTTTTTCTAATTACAAATTCTCTTATCTCTTTGTTTTTTTCCCGTTTAGGTCATTGGAATTTCGTGCTTCGATATTGTTTCGAATTTCGATATTCGAATTTCGAATTTATCTTTTTGTGTTTCAATATTCGAATTTCGAATTTATCTTTTTGTGTTTCGAATTTCGTGTTTCGAATTTCTCTTCTCTTCTCTTCTAATCTTATATTATCTTTTCTATCGTTTTGGTCATTTTAATTTCGTGCTTCGGATTTGTTTCGAATTTCGATATTCGAATTTCTCTTTTTGTGTTTCGATCTTCGAATTTCAGATTTATTCTTCTTTAATCGTTCTTTGACAGCAGAGCTGCTTTTCCCAGAACGCCGTCAATCTCTCAGGGTTGCCGATTTTGAGTGCCAGTTCCCTGGCGCCTTGGCGCAATTCGCTCATCTTACCCGGGTTGGTAATGAGCCATTCCAGGGCTTCGAACCAGGCCTTTAAGGTGTTGTCCACCAGGAGGCCGTTTCTGCCGTGCTCCACAACCTCATTGTAGGGCCGCACATTGCTGTAGACCCCGACCGCCCCCAGCTGGGCGGCATCCAGGACTTTGATGAAGGACTTGGCCTTGTTGTACGGCGTCTCCTTTTTGGGAGCCAGAAAAATATGCGCCCTTTGCTCCTTGATGAAGCGCTTGTAGGTCTCCCAGGCCATGGGAGGTGTCACATGGACGCGCGGCTGGGAGGCCAAAAGCGGCGGAGGCCTTTTGGAGACCACGACGTCCAGGTGGACACGCTGGAATCGCTCCAGGACTGAATGAAGCGCCGGGGCGATCATCTCCAGGTCGGGCTGGTGCATGGCCGTGGCAAAGAAGGCCATGCGCAAAGGCCCTTCTTGCGGACAGGAAACCGCATCTGGTACAGGCTGAAACAATCCAGGCTCGAGGAGAGAGGTCCTGTCTGAGGCGTAGCGTTCAAAGAGGGTGGTCGAGGTCGTGATCAGGGTGTCGGCAAGCTCGAGCATGGGCCAGAAGTCATGTTGGGCCGCCTTGGTCAGTCTGCGCTGGTAATCTTTCGGCAAATCGGCTGTGTTACGGGCTGCTGGGATGTCGTCATCCACAATGTAGGTCAGTCCAGCCAGTTCTCCGCGCACCTCCTTCAGAAGCTCGAGCCATCCCTTGGGCAGGTACCTGACCGCAACGACATGAGCGCCTTGCAATTCGGGCAAAAATTTTCTTTTGGCCCTCAGGCCGGCTTTGGCCTGAATGATATGCAAGTCAACCGTGTCATTGTCAAGGAGCTTTTGAACCGGCCGGAGAAAATACATCTCTTCCGTCGGTGTGGGGTGCTTGCGCAGGAGAACGACCCGTGCTGGTGCGCCCAGTTTGGCAATCGAGTTCTGCAGCGCGTTCATTTTTCAAAGAGCAAAGGCGAATTCGGGGAATTTCCCGCCTGACTGAGTGCGCTTGTTCGTAAGTTCGGTGACGTCTTCTCTCAGTCCAATCGAATCAAGGAGGAGGGCTCTGACCTGTAAATCCGAAATCCGAATATCGAAATCCGAAACAAGCACGAAATTCGAATGACCCAATGACCGAAGCTGAGAGAAAACCCTTTGCTGTTTCAGATCAATTGGCAAGGAATCCTGATCTTTTTTGTTTCGAATTTTGGTCATTCGAATTTGTTTCGTGCTTCGATTTTCGTGCTTCGAATTTGAGATTTTTCAGTGTCTCTTCCGATCCCAAGGGCGAACGTGCTTTTGGCATTGCAATGTCACTGTATTTACGGCCAGGTGTACTTAGGCTGATTGCTGATAGGCGGATTGCCTGCCTTGCAGCATTTTGAAGGATGTAGCAAGCGATGCTCTGCGTAAGACCGGCCCGGCTTCCAGGCATTTCTGAGCACCTTGAAGGGCCAGCCGGAGCCCTTGAGGGGTGTAGTAGCTCCCGTTGATTTGGGTCTGGTGCATAAAGACTTTGCGAAAGCCCTGATAGAGATCGTGGCTGGGGGCAGTTGGCTCATGCCAGAAATCATCCAGGCTTTTCTGATGGGTCAGGCCTTTTATATCATAGACAGCCTTGCCAAGAGTAATGCAGGGAACTCCGTGGTGCAGGGCCGAGAGGCCTGTGGTGCTGTTGATGAGCACGGCTCCGGAAGAATGTTTGAGTATTCGAGGCAAGTTTCCGCCATCGAGAAAGATAACTCTGTCCATTATGCCGCAGCTGGAGGCTTCCAGCTCAGCCACCATCCTGTTGGCACGAACAATTGGGTCTAGTGGATGGTTTTTAATAACCAAAGATGCATTCTCAGGAGCATGTCGGGCAAAGTTCCTTACCACATAGGATATGAACTCCGGCATGCTGGAAAACGACGAATGACAGGTGATTTGGGAATCAATGCTCAGCTGCAGGGGGGCGATGAAGTATGGCCTTTTTTGGCTGATCAGACAGTCGATATGCTGATCGGCCTGGGCGTGCATCCTCTTTGACCCGAGCAGCCGAAAACCCCAACGCAGCGAATCCCCGACTGCTTCAGTAAAGGCTGGGTACAGCCTCAACGAGTCCGGGTAAACAGCGGAACGCTTGTATTGCGGAAAGAGATGGGCCAGATAGCCTGTGGCCAGAAAGTAATGGAAGTAGTGTCTGAAGAAGTGCCTGGGCGTCTTGCCGATATCGATGCTTTTGGGAAAGGCCTCGATCTCTGAAGCTGCCTGGAAATAGAATTGGGGATCCCTTGGCATGCGAGAGTTGGCATTGACTCCGTCCTCTTCCAGGGTGATCCAGCGGGGACGGAAATAGCCCTCTTCAAACACATGGACCCTCAAGCCGTATTCTTTGAGGATGCGGACCGCGGCCTGGTGATAGGGACGGCAGTCGCCGAAAATGCAGAGGTCGGTGAAGCCATGCTCTGTCTGCAGGGAATGCACATACTCCGGCCAGTCCTGCGGCAAGCCGGGAAACTTCCTGGTAAGCCGACCTGGCCACTGCAGGACATCGCCCCCGTTGAAGTTGATGCGCAGGACCGCATGCCCTTTGCTGGCCAGGGCTTTTCCCAATTGACGGAAAAAAGGCCCGCAAGGCCCTTGCAGAAACAAGAAAGATTTCCGGTCTTGAGGTCTCATAATCGGATCATGCCTGTTAATCCTAACGTTCCATTGATTATTCTGGTGACAAAATGCCGGGTTTTACTCTTGGGCTGGATGGCCAAAGCATGCGGCTTCCGGCCCATCTTTCTTCGCTGCGCCAAAAGCCTGTCCAAAACCGTCTCCAGGCTGCAGGGCAGGCCCGCGTGCCAGTCGTGATACATGGGATAGCTCAGCAGGGTTCCAGCCACCAGCTGATCAAGGCTCAAAGCGCGGGTCCGCCTGGAAAAGCTGAGATGATCCCTGGTCAAGCCCCATCCTGCATAGAACGGGCCTCCGTGGGTGACCACTCGCTTTCCGGCCAGCAAGGCCTCAAAACCGGCCAGGGAGGTCAGAACATGGACCTCGTCCACCCTGGGAAAGAGCTCATTGAGAGGGACGCCGGTGACAACTGCATCAGCCAGCTCTTCTGCCTTCTGGCGAGAAAGGGAGGTCTTGCGGTTCCCCGAGGCCACATCAGGGTGGATCTTGTAGATCACAAAGGACTTTGGGTTCTCTTGCCTGACAGCTTCAAGCAGCTCCTGATTGGAGCGCACTGCATCCGTCCCCTGGCGGACCGCCGCATCGTCGTCCACCTGACCCGGAACCAGAATACGAAGCCGATCGGTTGGCCAAGCCTGATGGTCAATTGCTTGATACTCGCTGTTGTACTTGCTGATGCCGCGCGTTTGAATGCATGCCCGGACAGACCTCGCCCTTTGCAGCTGATCGTGGCTGAAATCCGTTTCGTTCAGGATGGTTTCCAGATCGCTTGGCCGCCGGAAGTTGAAATGCACTCCAGTACGGTCCAGAACCAGGGACGAGGCCGCGATCAGGTCTGACCCCAGACCGCAGGATCTGATAAATCCATCCTCGAGTCGAGACAGGGACAGACCCGCTGCTTCGACCTCTTGCTGCAAAGCCGAGTCCTCTTGGGCGGCCCAGACAACAACCTCCCCCCCATCTTCTCGGGCCTTGTTCACAGCCTGTTCCTTGGTGCCATTAAAGCTGAGGCGGCCCCCGGGGCGGGTTAAGAAAGGACGTACGTGATTCCTTTTCCAGCGGGGCACGCCGATGCAATGCACCCGGAAAGGTCGTTTGGCGTACTCCCGCTTCAGAAAGCCGATTCGCTCCATGGTTGCTTCCAGGCAGCTCCCAGCCCCGGTGTAGGGGTCAACGTATCGCGGATAGAGAATGTATGCCGCAGCGAAGAGCTCCTCCAGAGAGCAGGTCCTGGACCTTCGCGGACAGCTCATGGCATCCTCGCTCAACCCCCAGCCGGCGTAAAAGGGCAGGCCGAAGCAGCGAACCCTTTGGCCATGTACCAGGGCTTCCATTCCCAGCAGACTGCTCACTGTGTAAACGGCATCGATCTCCTCGAACAGGCATCCCGGGTCGATATTCAGGGTCAACACCGTCACGTCCCGATCTGCAAAAGCCCCTTTCAGATAACCTTGTCGCCTTCCGGCCAGGACATCGGGATGGGTCTTGACCAGTATATGAGCCCCAGGATGGTCGTCCCTGGCTGCAGTCAGCATGGACTCAAACTGACGCCTGTCTGCCAGGCCGAGCTCTACCGATGCATCCCCCTGGCACTGATCAACCACCAGCACCCTCCGGCCCCGAGGCACTCCAAGACCGGCCAGATCGACTTTCTGACCGCAATTGTATTTGGACAGGCTTTGACCCTTGAACTCGGCCAGGGCCGACTCAGCCCTTTCTGTGAGCTCAGGATGGCGAGTGAACACTCCCTCCTCAAGCAGTGCTTCCAGTCTGGAGGGCTGGCTACCGTCGTAATAGATGCCCAAGTCATCAAAGACCAGGCTCAAAGGGGGGGCTCCCTGGACCCCAAGGCCCACGGAGCGTAAAAACCCATCCTCCAGGGACAGATAAGGGATATTCTTCCGAGCCGCAAATCGTCTGGCCTTGTCTGCAGTAGGCTTGAACCCCCAGCCGACCACGCTGTCCAATGAGGCAGCTGATTCTTTGAAGCGGCCTGTAAGGCCGCTGAGGTCAATCAAGGACTCTGCTTCAGGGACAAAGGCCTTCAAATGTCGCAGCTTTGCGATCCCTCTGGAGAAGATTCCTGTTCTCAAGTAGCGGTGCTGTGTTGTTATATCTTGAGAGTTCAAGGTTCTGAGATTTCCGGTTCGAGGTTAATTCAAGAGCTCCCAGGAGATAGGGCATCTAAGGGGCAGTAATCTTGCATCGTAACTATCAACAATGAAAGCAAAGAGATAGCTAAAAGCTCTTGTCTGTCCAGCCTCTAGTACCATTGCTAAAAGCGCAAAGGCACGGCAGCAGCAATGGCAATCTTGTAGACGATGTCGGCAACATCCTTGGTAATCTGCAGCCAGTCAGATGGAATCTTCGGCAGGACCATGACCTCGTCGCCCGGCTTTATCTTTGCATCATTGCCAAGCATAGCCTCGCCATTGGCCCGGATGACCACGATCCGGTCGTCGTCGGCCCTCTGGGTGAACCCACCGGCGCGGTCGACATAGAAGTGCACGTCCCGTCCGGGCTGGTGAATGACCGCCCGGGGCATCATAACCTCGCCGTTGACATGGACCAGGTTTGAATCCCTGGGGACGACAATGGTGTCGCCGTCCTCCAGAAGCACATCCTGGATGCCCTGATCGGTGCTGACCACCATCCGGCCTTCGGGTTCAACCTGGCGGGCCTTGGAGACGAATTCCTGAACCATCTTTGCTTGCTGAGCCTGAATCTTGGTGGCCTCTTCGGTCATGGTTCCTGTGCTGAGTACGCTCGACTCCAGTCGTCGCAGGGATTCCTCCAAGGCCTGCTTTTGGCGCTGAGCTACGCTGCGCCTGCGGAGAAAGACTGCATCTGTGTTGGCCAGGGAGGGATCGACCGGGATTTGCCTCAGGACCTCAAGCAGATGGGCGTCTTCGGGCACGACCATGGTCCGGGGTCCCTTGTGCTGACCCTGGATCTCAACCAGGAGCCGTTCTTTGGGAACCCCCTCCAGGAAGCGAATGGTGTCCCCTTCACGCACCTGGAAGCCGGAAAATGCTTCCAGGCTCATATAGGTAGAAAAAGGGGTCCCGGAGCGCATGCCTTCGACCAGGGCATGGGTGGCCTCTGGCAGAGGTTCGGCCAGCTCGCTTACTTTGTGCCCTTTGACGGGCTGGGAAGTGAACTCAAAGAGGGACCTGTTCTTGACGTTGCCCGTAGCGGCAACAGTCATGCCCTGGCGGTGCACAAAGATGGTGTCTCCCTCGTGCAGCTGAATCTTGGGCAGCTCCCCCTGCAGGAGGAATAGGTACAAATCGAGGCTGGCCAGGGTCTTGTTGTCCCTGATGATCTCGATCTGACGAAAGCTGCCCTTCTGGAGATCAATACCCTGAGCCATGTCGATGTAGTGCAGGGCGCTGTAACTGGAGACACCGCTGTAACGTCCCGGGCTGGCCACGGCTCCGGTCACGTAGACAGCCACTGGCTGGGTGCCCAGGAGGTTGATGTAGAGGTTGACATTG